>CAZOMJ010000105.1:0-17700 GCA_964581055.1 uncultured Candidatus Kuenenia sp. | reverse complement strand
GAGGTCTTCGGCTATCTGCCGCCGACCGCCAACCCGCCCAGCAAGACGCCGCTCCTCACGCTGCTCAAGCAGGCCCGCGCCTATGGTCTGGGCATCGTGCTGGCCACCCAGAATCCGGTCGACCTCGACTACAAGGGGCTCTCGAACGCGGGCACGTGGTTTCTCGGCCGTCTGCAGACGGCCCGCGACAAGGCCCGCGTGCTCGACGGCCTCGAGGGAGCGGCCTCGTCGGCCGGGAAGTCGTTCGATCGGGCCAAGGTCGATCGCCTCCTGTCGGGGCTCGAGCAGCGGATGTTCCTGCTGCACAGTGTGCACGACGACGAGGAGACGGTGTTTCAGTCGCGGTGGACGATGGCCTATCTCCGCGGGCCGCTCCTGCGCGAGGAGATCCGGCGGCTTACGCAGGCCGCGGTCTCGCAGACGCAGGCAGGCGCGGCGGCAGAGCCTTCCGCTCCAGCGGCTACCGGTGTCGGCAGTTATGCCTCTGCCGGACGGGATGCCGCGTTGGGCGGTGCACGTCCGCTCCTGCCGCCGGGCGTCCGCGAAGTGTTTCTTGCCCCGCGGCACGCCATCCCGCTGGACGGCATGGTGCACTACCGGCCCGCGATCCTCGGCCGCGGCCGGGTGCGGTTCGCCAAGCCTGCTGCCCGGATCGACGTCCACCGGGAGGTGTTCTGCCTGGCGCCGGCCAGTGATTCGCTGGGTGAATCGGCCTGGGAGCAGGCCGACCAGTTCGCGGAAGCCCCGGAGGTGGAGCCGTCGCCGCGGACCGGCACGTTCGCGTCGTTGCCTTCGTCGCTGGCCGGCCCGAAGGGCTATGCCTCGCTGGCCACGGCGCTCAAGAGCCACCTGGGTCGCACGTCGCGGCTGGTGCTCTGGGCGGCGCACGAGGTCGACGCGGTGTCGCGGCCGGACGAGAGCGAGGCCGACTTCCGCGTGCGGATCGCGCAGAAGGTGAGGGAGTGGCGCGACGCCGAGATCGACAGGGTACGGGATCGGAATGCCGCCAAGCTCACCTCGCTCACCGATCGCATCGACCGGGCACGGCAGAAGGTCGAACGGGAGCGGGCCGAGGCCAAGAACAAGTCGTTGCAGACCTACGTGTCGATCGGTTCGGCGGTCCTCGGTGCGCTCCTCGGACGCAAGGCGGCGACGTCCACGAACATCGGCAGGGCGGCGACGTCGATGCGATCGGCAAGCCGGTCTGCGCGGCAGCAGGCCGATGTGGTGCATGCCGAGGAGAGCCTCGCGACGCTCGAGGAACGGCGGCAGGTCATCGAGGACGAGGTCGCGGCCGAACTGGAGCGGATCCGGTTGGAGTCGAGTCCGGAGCGGATGCATTTGGAGGAGATGGAAATTCCAGCCCGCAAGACCGACATCGCAGTCGATGACGTGGTGCTCGCGTGGGTGCCGCAGGAGCGGGCGGAAGGCGGAAGGCGGACAGCGGAAAGCGGGGGCTGGTGATGGCGTCATCTGCCGCGGCCAAGGAGATCGTGCTGGTCGACTGTCCCGACGATGTGGGGCTGATCCATCGGATCACGGGTGTGCTCGGGGCGCACCAGCTCAACATCGAGAGCAACCACGAATTCGTCGACACCGATGCGCGGCATTTTTTCTTCCGCGCGGAGGTGACGCCGGCAGCTGGCGAGGCTGCGTTGCCGGCGAGCCGGAGCTTGGCGGCAGAACTCGCCCGCGTGCTCCCGCCGGCGGCCCGCGTGCGGGTGACCAGGGCGGAGCGGCGGCCAATCGTGGTCTGCGTCACCCGCGAGCCGCACTGCCTCGGCGAACTGCTGCTGCTCGATGCCGTGGGCGACCTGCCGGGGCGGATCGTGGCGGTGGTCAGCAACCACGACCTGCTCCGCGGGCTCGTCGAACGATTCGGCCTGCCGTTTCATCACGTGCCGCATCACGATACGTCGGGCCGCGACCTCCCGCGGGAGACGCACGAGGCGGAGTTGGCGCGGGTCATCGATGGCTACACGCCGGAGTACGTCGTGCTGGCCCGCTACATGCGGGTGCTCTCGGATGGATTCGTGGGCCGGTACCCGGATCGCATCGTCAATATCCATCATTCCTTCCTGCCGGCGTTCGCTGGTGCCAGCCCCTACCGGCAGGCGTTCGCACGAGGCGTGAAAGTGATCGGCGCCACCGCGCACGTCGTCACGGCTGCGCTCGACGACGGGCCGATCATCGCTCAGGACGTGATTCACGTCGACCACAGCTTCACGCCGGAGCGGATGGCGCAGGCGGGCCGCGACGTGGAGAAGCTCGTGCTGGCGAAGGCCGTGCGTCTCGTGCTCGAGGAGCGTGTCTTCCTGCACGGCCGTCGCACGGTCGTGTTTGAGTGACGCGTTGTCAGGGCCAGCGGCGATGCGCTCGCGGGGACGAGTCTCTTCCCGTGTGTGCAAGTGTTCTTCCCGTGGATGCAAGTGTTCTTCCCGTGGATGCAAGTTTTCTTCCCGTGGATGCAAGTTTTTAACTTGCACATGCCCCTCCACGATGCACGCACAGACAAGATGCAATCTTGTCGCCACGACGGAGAGAAGACACAGACACGATGCAATCTTGTCGCCACGACGAATCCGTGCGGCGTGCGCCTCGCATCACTCCGTCAGGAGGTTGCGGAGCGTTGCGATGGCCCGCGTGCGGAGCCGCGACACCGTGCCCTCGCAGACCTCGAGCACGTGGGCGATGGTCGCCTGATTTTTGCCTTCGAGCAACAGCTCGATCAGCAGCCGCTCACGGGCTGGAAGTCGTTGGATCGCGTCGTGCAGGCGACCGAGGAGATCGGCCTGCGAGTGCATGTCGTCGCAGGGGGCATCGTCGGCGGCAACGCATTCCTCCAGGCTGCTCGTCGACTGCTCGTCGAGCAGCGAGAAGACGATGGTGCGCCTGCTCCTCCGGCGATGGGCACGGGCGACATCGGCTGCCCGTTCTCTGGCCAGCCAGGCAATGTAGGCCTTCCCGGAATCGATCAGACTGCACGGGCACCCGTCGTCGTGTCTCGGGGCGAACCGTGCCACTGTCCGCTCGCCGTTCGACGAGCCCGGTAGCCGTCGGAGATGGTCGAGCACGCGCGAGATCGTCTCATCGACTGCGGACGGATCGTGAATCCCGAGACGGTGCAGCGTGGCTTTCGCCATGTGCTCCGCAAGCGGAAGGATCGTTTCCAGCAGGAACTCGAGGCGGTGCTGCTCGCCTGTCGCCTGCCAGTCGAGAAGCTGCAGTTCGATCTGCGAGGAGTCATCGAGCAGCTGTGGGTGCGCCGTCGATTCTGCGTCGTGTTCCGAAGACGCCATGAAGATGTCCCTGGGTCCCCCGAGTCGCGTCCAATGCGCCTCTGACCCCGGCAATGATGACGCGACTGACGGCACCGTTGGTCGGTGTCCGGCAGCATGAATCCTCGTGTGACGGAGCTTTGGTGTCGATTCTTTAAAAAAGAATGGGATGGGGCGCAAGACTTTGCGGGATGCGGCGTATACTCAACAAGGGGGGGTCTGTTTTCCCTCGCAAAGGAGTGCGATATGGCCTTCAGTCTGGCGTGCTGCGCGGAGATTCTGTCGAAGGGCCGAGTTCGGCATCACGTGGATGCCGAACAGAACGTCATCCGGATGGTGTTCGTCACGCGGCACTATCAGAACATCCGCGGCGAAAAGCTTGCGATTGCACAGATCGCTGCGCCTGACGATGGTCGGCGGTGTCGCGTCACGATCGAGCGGGCGTTTGCGCCGGGAGCGGATGCGGCCGCCACCTGTCTGGCCCTGTGCCGAGCGGCGTCCGACACGCCGCTCGTTGGCATCGAATACGACGCCGAGTGCGAGAATCTGCGAATGGTTGTCGAAGCGGTGGTCGAGGATGGGGGGCTGACGCGGCGGCAGCTGCTGTCGATGGTCGATTCCGTCGTCGAGGCGGCCGAGGTCTGGCAGTCGGCCACTGTCCGGGCAGACGCTGTCGCGACGAAGGTGGGGGGCCATTCGCGGAGCCGCGGCCCTCGTAAAGCGGCGTAAGCATGCGAGTGGGCCGACCTAGCAAATTCTTGGGGAATATTCCCTTGAAAGAAGGTCGCGGGCTACACTCCCGCTCGCTACCAAGGCCTCTTCAGCCATTCGTGCAGTGACCAAGGGTGCCGATTTGGCCGTCATCTTGGTCGAGTCGTAAGACGAATGGTTGGGGGGAAGGCTGGGCAGCGGTGGATGGTCTGCGAGCTTTGCTGGCCGGACCGCTTGCGATGTGGTCGTGAGGACGTTGTCCGATGCGTCTCGCGACGAGTCATCTGTCGGAGTCCGCACCACTGACGCACACCACTAACGCACACCACTGACGCACACCACTGACATGCCGCCGAATTTTTCTCGCCACGAACAATTTCTGCGTATTTTCGCCCTGCTCGAGATCCTTTCCACGACCCGGCAGCCGCTCGACGACCAGGCGCTGATCGCCGTGCTGAAGGAGCGGTTGGGGCTCACTCGCCTGTCCGCGAGAACGCTCCATCGCGACTGCGACTTTCTGCTCTCCTGCGGCTATCCGATCGATCATGCGCCGTTGCCGGGAGACCGCAAATACGGCTGGCAGTTCTCGAAGCTCGCATCTTCCGGGAAACGGATTCCAGTCGAGCCTCTCACGCTGCTCGAACTCGTTGCCTTTTCGGTGGGCCGCGACCTGCTTCGGACGTTCGAGGGCACGGTGCTGTGGACGGGGATCGAATCGTTGCGGCAGAAGATCGAGCGAGACGTGCCGCCGGCCATGCTCGAACAGCTCAAGGACGCCAGGCAGGTGTTTCAGGTCGAGGGGACCGATCCCGCCCGGTATGCCGCACGGCCCCGGCTGATCTCGCTCCTGAGCAATGCCATCGCCGAATGCCGCGAGATCGAAATCGATGAACGTGGGGATGACGCGGGCAAAACCGTACGGCGTCGGCTTCAGCCCCATCGGCTGGTGATTCGGCCGCCAGTGGTGCAGTTGCTCGGCTTTTCCGCCGACTCGTCCGGTGACGGCCAGGCGGTGCTGCTGGATATCGAGCGGATCGAGAAGGTGACGCCGCTCGACGTGACCTTCGTGCCGCGGTCACTCGACGCTGACTCGCTGCCCAGCACGGAAAATGGTCCGGGGGCGTAGCCGACCGCCTCCTGGTCGCCGGGGCGTCCACTCGCTCAGTCCATGAGGCCGAGGTCCTCGTTGTAGCCTTCCTGGACGACGGCGTTTTCGCTCCGCTCGTGGGCGGCCATGTGGGCGGAGAACACCTCGAAGTCGTGGTCGGCATGTGTCCATGACTCGGCCCCGGCGGCGACGGTCTCGAGATCCTCGATGACCCGATCCAGTTCCTCCAGCAGCGCCGGATGCTGGCCGAGGATCGATCGCACGGCGGCCGAGAGACGGGGCACCCGTGCCACCGACTCCTCCAGAAAGCCGCCCTGCTCCTCCTGCGAAAAATGCTCGGCGAGATGCCGCCGCAACTGGTGAAGGGATGCCACGAGAGCCGCCCGGCGATCGGGCGTGTGCGGAACGGATGCGGCAAATGCCGATCGGACGGAGAGCATGAGGTGAAACAGGTCGCGGTGCTCCGCAAGCACATGCGCGAGGATCACCGGGTCGGAGCGGTCGATCGATGCCATGAGAAGCGTTCTCCATGCGATGAGAGCCGAGCGTTTCACTCCGACGCCGCGAGGGCGTCAGCAGGCCGTGCCAGCGCGATCGGGGATCCGCCAAAAAACTGTACGCTCGGGGCGTCTCGAGGGGTGGGCTTCCTCCGGGGGCCGCGAACGCCAGCGGGCCGCCTCGGGTGGACACTTCGCCTGAAAAAACTTTCCGGGCAAGTCTGGTCTTTCGAGGCTGGGCTGCAAAGACTGCGTTGCGGCGACGCGCCCGGATCAACGTCAGGATCGGTCTCCATGACAGACGGAGTGGATACGCTCACGGATACGACCGTCCCGCGGCTGCCGAGTCGCGGATCGGTGGATTTCCGCGCGCAGGCCGTGCTCGCCGGCACCGGGATCGATCTGGCCGCCCTCGGGTCGACCGACCGCACCGGCGGCGCGCCGCTGGTCGTCGAGCTGGTCGGTTCGTTGACCGGCGGATCGCTGGCAGCACATTCTTCCGCCGGCGGTGGAGTGGCATTTCTCTTCCGCTATGGCGCCGTGGTCTTCTTCGGCGCCGCTCCAGCCGGCATCACGGAGTATCTCCGGCAGATCGCTCCGCACATCCGGCAGCCGTTCACGCAGGCGGAGCGGGAGACGGAAGTGCTCGACATCCGCCTCGACCCGGCGGGCAAGGAGACGATCGAGCACAACGCGCTCGTGCTGGCCGATGGGTCGCTCGAGAAACTCCAACTCGTCGCCGACATCATGGCCAAGAGCATATCGCTGGCGCACCACGAAAAAGGGATCGAGCGGCAGTTCGAACGGATCGAGCCCTTCGCCGTAAACCTCGATCATTGGGGCCGCGGAGAGCGTGCCGCCCGTGAGCTGCTACACAACCTCGGCGCCGCCCTACTCGCCGAGCACCGCGTCGTGGCCGGCACCCGCGTGGACGACTCGCCGGAATTGCTTTGGGACCATCCGGAACTGGAGCGGCTCTGGGCGCGGCTCCGCGACGAGTTCGAGATCCGCGAACGGTTCGCGGCCTTGCACGGCAAGCTCAGCCTCATTTCGCGGACCGCGGAAACGGCGTTGGAACTGTTGCAGAATCGGCGGGCTCTGCGGGTGGAGTGGGCGATCGTGGGGCTGATCGTCTTCGAGATCGCGGTCACGCTCGTGCAGTGGGCGCTCGGCGTCGGGCGATAGGCCTTTCCCCGCCCATGCAAGCCCTGAGCGTGAGCGACGGGATCCCACCCGGCCGAAAGAAACGGGATTGGTCAGTCTCCGGGCGGGAGGGGTATAACTCCGTGGCGTCCCGTCCTCCTCCGCCGTCCGGAGCCATTTCATGTTCGCTTGCCGCCGTCGCGTCGTCTCGATCGCACCCCTGTTGGTGGCTGCCTGGTGGCTGGCGTGCCCTGTGCCGCAGGCCCGCGGACAGCAGGTCGCGGTCGAGGAATTCAAGCTCGACAACGGCATGCGGTTTCTGCTCGTGCCGCGCCGCGACCAGCCCAACGTCGTCAGCGCCGGCTGGGTGGCGCGGGTGGGGAGCGTCAACGAGCGGCCCGGCATCACCGGCATTAGCCACTTCTTCGAACACATGATGTTCAAGGGGACCGACACGATCGGCACCCGCGATGCCAATCGCGATGCGAAGTATCGTGCCGAACAGAAGGCAGTTCGCGACGAGATCAACCGGATCACCTGGACCAGGCAGTACGAGCGGCTCAAGCGTGGCGAGATCGCCGATGCGTGGGATCCCGCCAACGACACCCAGGAATTGCGGGTGCTCCGCGGCCGGCTCGACACGCTGATCCGCGCCCAGCAGGGCCGCGGCGAGGGGGGGGCCGAAGCGGCCACGATCGTCAAGGACGAGTTCGATCAGGTCTACACGCGGGCCGGCGGCAGCGGCATGAACGCGTTCACCAGCCACGACCTCACCTGCTACTTCATCACGGTGCCGGCCAACAAACTGGAGCTCTGGGCCTGGATGGAGAGCGACCGGCTGCACGACAGCGTGTTCCGCGAGTTCTATTCCGAGCGTGATGTGGTGCACGAAGAGCGACGGCTGCGCACCGACAGCACGCCCACGGGACGCTTCCAGGAACAGTTCGACGCGATGTTCTGGGAGTCGTGCGGCTATGCGTGGCCCGTCATCGGCTGGCCCAGCGACCTGAACAGCTACACCTTCGAGCAGGCGATGGATTACTGGAACGTGTACTACCGGCCAGGCAACCTGTTTGGCATCGTCGTGGGCGACTTCGATCCCGTGGCGGCGAAGTCCTTCATCACCCGGTATTTCTCGCGGCTCGATCCGGGCACGAAGCCGCCGCCGCCGGTGGTCACGCTGGAGGTCGACCAGATCGCCGAGCAGCGAATGAACGCCGAAGGTGACGTGCCGCCGGCCGTCGAGATCCGCTACCACACGGTGCCCGCCGGCCACGTCGACAGCTATCCCATCGACATGCTCTCCGAACTGCTCAACGAACGCACGGGCCGGCTCTACACGGGCCTGGTGGAGGGCCGGGCCATCGCGGGGTCGGCGCGGACCGCCTCCGATACTCGCCGGTACGCCGGGCTCTTTTCCTTCGAGGCCGAGACCCGCGGCGATGCGACACCCGAGCAGCTCGAGCAGGCATGGTATGAGGAGCTTGCGAAGTTGCAGGCCGAGGAGGTGCCGGAGCGGGAGCTCCGCAAGGTGAAGAACCGGGTGGCTGCCGGCAACTATCGACGCCTCGAGAACAACATGTCGCTGCTCATCCAGCTGGCCTTCTTCGAGACGCTGCTCGACTGGCAGGAGATCAACGACGGGCCGAAGAAGTACGAGGCGGTCACCGCCGCCGACATCAAACGCGTGGCCAACACGTATTTCTCGCCGGCGAACCGCAGCGTGGCGGTCTACCGTCGGGCGGCGGCCGAGGGAAAATCTGCGGTAAAATCCGGGGCGAAATCCGAGGCGAAGTAAAAAGGGAACAGGCGGCACATCCATGAACATGCGGGTCTTGGCAATTCTCTTGGCGATCGGCGTGACAGGGCTGGTGCTCTTCGCGCCGCGGAGCGGCGCCCGCTCGGAGCCGCCCGCGGCCACAGCCAAGGCTCCGCAAACGGCCGTGGCGCAGGCCGCCACGGCGGCGAGGCCGGCGACGGCGACGGCCGCGGCCGCTGTGGGCATCCCCGCGCGTCCCGAGCAGATCGCGTTTGCGCCGCTCTCCTTCGAACCGCCCGATTCGAGCGCGTTTCGCCGGACCATGGCCGATGGCACGGTCGTCTACCTGGCGCCGTCGCACGAGTTTCCCCTGGTCAACCTTGTCGTCACCTTCAAGGGCGGCGCGTCGCTCGATCCGGCCCAAGTCCCCGGACTCGCGTCGATGACCGCGCGGATGGTGCGGGAGGGGGGCGCGGCGGGAATGGCGCCCGCCCAACTCGACGAGTCGCTCGATTTTCTTGCGACCGAGATCGGCGTCGCGGCCAACGAGACGTTCACTGCCGCCACCATGAACTGTCTGAAGAGCAACTTCGACGAGAGCCTGAAGCTCTTTCTCGACATGCTCCGCACGCCGGCCTTCGACGAGAAGCGATTGGAGACGGCGAAGGCCCGCGTGCTCGAATCGCTCAAACAGCGGAACGACGATGCTTCCTCCATTCTGTCGCGGGAGTGGAAGCGGCTCGTCTACGGCGCCGACCATTTCGAGGCGTCGGAGCCGACCGACCGCACGGTGGAGGCGATCTCCCGGGATCGCCTGACGGAGATGCACCGCCGCATCTTCCATCCGGGCAACATGATCGTGTCGGTGTCGGGCGACTTCGACGAGAAGGAGATGCTCGGGAAGCTTGAGAAGGCGTTTTCTGGATGGGAGCGGGGTGAGCCGGTGGCCGATCCGGTCGCTCCCACGGCGGTGCTCGAGCCCGGCCTCTATCACGTGCCGAAGGAGATCCCGCAGGGGAAGGTGGTGATGGGGAGCCGCGCGATCACGCGGGACGATCCCGACGCGATCCCGTTCCTGCTCCTCAACGAGATTCTCGGGGCGGGCGGCTTCACCAGCCGGCTGATGCAGCAGGTGCGGAGCAACGAGGGGCTCGCCTATTCAGTGCGGTCGGCGCTCGCTCCCCGCGTGCCCTACCCCGGCGACTTCCGTGCCGGGTTCGAGAGCAAGAACGCGACGGTGGCGTTGGCGGCCAAGATCGTCATGGAGCAGATCGCGAAGATCCGCGGTGAACTGGTCACCGACGACGAGCTGGAGACGGCCAAGGCGAGCCTCATCGAGACCTTTCCGCGGCAGTTTGAGAGTCGGCCGCAGATGCTGCGGGTGTTCGTCAACGACGAGTGGACGAAGCGGCCGAAGGATTACTGGAAGACGTTCCGCGACAAGGTGCGGGCCGTGACCCGGGAGGATCTGAAGCGGGTGGCGCAGAAGCATCTCGATCCTGCGAAGATGGCGATTCTCGTGGTCGGCGACTGGGAGAACATCGCCCCCGGTGACCTCGAGAAGCGGGCCAGCATGAACGACTTCTTCGGCGGCGCGGTGAAGCACCTCCCGCTTCGCGATCCGCTCACGCTCGAACCGCTGCCGGCGAAAGAGGGCAAGTGATGATTCCCATGCGATCATCGGTCATCGTCACGATCGCGACGGGAATGCTCTGGTCCGCCGCCGGCCGTGCCGAGCCTCCGGCTCCGTTGGCCGAGGTGCCGGCCGTGCCGATGCCAGAGTATCGCGGTGAGCCGCAGATGCGGCCGCCAGTGTCGCCCCGCAACACAGGCCCCGCCGCCAGATCGCATTCCCGGTATCGCCGCAGCCGGCACGGCACGACCCGGATCATCCGCCGCACGCCCGAGGTGATGCGGGAGGATGCGGCCCGTGTGAAGCGAGGCGATCTTTTCAGCACCTGGTCGAACGAATATCTGGAGTGACTTCGTCGGCCTGATCGGGTCGGCTCGGCCGGGTGACCGCAACCCGCGACGGTGGCTGCCGTTGAAGGTGAAGAAACGAATCTACGCTGGATGTTTCGACGGGCCGTGGCGTCCCGGAGAGTCCTGCCTTTTTCAAGGAGCCTGTGATGAGACGCATGTTTGGGATCGTAGAGGTGACGGCAATGGCAGTGATCGCAGCGACACTGGCAACGGTCTCCGTCGCCCAGCCACCCGAGCAGCCTGAGGGACCTCCCGATCGCGGCGGCACGGCTGAGGGCCCGGGTGGCGTGCGCGAAGGCCGGGGGCCGGGTGGACCCCGTGAGGGACGAGCCGGGCCTGGCGGCCGCGAGGGCCGCATGGGGCCCGGAGCTGGCGGACCGGGCGGTCCACCCTCGCCGGAGCGGTTCGTCGAGCACGCCATGAAGTTCGACGCCGATGGTGATGGGAAGCTCGACCGTGGCGAACTGACCAAATTTGCTGAGGAGATCCAGCGGATGCGAGGAGGTGCTGGTGGCCCGGGTGCAGGTCGCGGCGGGCCCGGTGGGCGAGGCGGCCCCGGTGGACGAAGCGAAATGGGCCCCGGTGGGCCGGGAGGCTTCGGCGGCCCGGGCGGTGCCGGCGGCAGCAGGCCACCCCGGCCGGAATGACCGTCGTCGGGCGGCGTGGAGGGTGCCCCGACGGTATGATTCTCGAATCATGACCATCGCCCTCCCCGCCCGCCCGGCTGAAGCACACGCCCTCGATGTCGCCAGCGCCCTGCTTGCCGCAGAGGGACCGGCCGCCGGTGGCAGGAGGATGATCTGCACGACGACCGGCCGCGGGCAGGCGGCGTTCGAACTCGCGACGGCCCACCCGGATGCCGAGGTGACTGCCTGGTTCCTCGATCTCTTTCCCCGGGCGGCGGCCGTTGCGGCCTGGGAGTCGCCGCCGCCGGGGCTGCATGCCGTCTGTGCCGCCGACATGCCGCCGGGGCCGTATGACCTCGCGGTCGTGCCGCTGTCGAAAAACGGCGAGGCGGAGCTGTCGCGAGACATCCTCCAGTCGGCGTTCCTGCAGCTCGCGATCGGCGGCCGGCTCGTGGCGGCGATCGATCATGCTCGTGACAACTGGCTGCGGGAGCAGTTGGCTGAGACGGGCGAGACGGTCCGCGTGCGGCCTGCGGCCGCCGCCGATGCGGTGGCCTATATCGTCGAGAAAACCCGTGAGCCCGCGAAGGTCCGGGATTTCTCCTGTGAGTTCGTGTTTCGCGACCGCGATCGGCTGCTCACGGCCGTGACCCGGCCCGGTGTCTTCGCCCACCGGCGGATCGATCCCGGTGCCCGCCATCTCTTGAACGCCGTCGACGTGGCGGCCGAAACCCGCATCCTCGACATCGGCTGTGGGTCAGGCTGCGTGGCCATGGGGCTCGCCGCCCGTGATCCGAGCGTGCACGTCCATGCCTTCGATGCCGCCGCCCGCGCCGTGGAATGCACGCGGCGGGGCGCGGCGATGAACGGGCTCGACAACCTTGCCGTGGCGCTCGAATGCGAGGGCAACGTCCCCGAGCCCGGCAGCTACGACGTGGCGCTGGCCAACCCACCCTATTACTCCGACTTCCGCATCGCGGAACTCTTCGTGGAGGCCGCCCATCGGGCGCTGGCACCGGAGGGCACGCTGCTGATCGTGACGAAGCAGCCCACCTGGTATCTGGAAAACCTGCCGCGATCCTGGCGGGATGTCGCCCGGGAAGAAGTGAAGAACTACCACCTCATCGAGGCGGTGCGGGCGTAGCACGGACAAGTTAAAAACTTGTCCCCTCGGCGAGCGCGAGAGTTGGTTTGTGGCCGCAAGTTTTCAACGTGCGGAATCCGCGCCGGTGTTTGGACACGATGCAAACTTGTCCCCACGGGGAGACATCGTTGTCTGGCCGACCCGGCCCTTACTGGTTGACGTGCACCACCTTCGCGGGCGGAAAGCCGTTGAAGTGGGTGGAACTGGCCGCCGAGTAAGCACCGATGTTCTCGCTGTAGAGGTAGTCGCCAAGCTCCAAGTCGGGCAGTTGCTCCGCGAGGCTGATCGTGTCGAGCGCGTCGCAGGTGGGCCCGAAGACGGCGCAGATCTGAGTGGCCCCCTTCTTGAAGCTCTTCATGTGGTAGGTGCAGTGGTCGAAAATCACGCCCGAGTAGGTGTGGTAGACGCCGTCGTTGACGTAGTAGCAGAGTTTGTCGTTCCGCACCGCCTTGCCGATGATCTTGGAGACGGCATTGCCCGCCGAGGCCACCAGGAATCGTCCCGGTTCCGCGAGGATCTCGATCTCCTTGGGAAACAGCCGGTTGAGCTCGTGGTTGATCTTCTTGGCGAGGTCGCTGAACTTGGGCACGCTCGCGTCGTAGGCCGCGGGGAAGCCGCCGCCGATGTCGAGCAGTTTGAGGTTGAAGCCGCGTGACTTTGCCTCGGCGAAGACCCCGGCACAGAGGTGGATCGCCTGGATGTAGTTCTCCGGATTCGTGCACTGGCTGCCGACGTGGAACGAGAGCCCCTCGACCGTGAGCCCGTGGTCGTGGGCGTAGGAGATCAGTTCCACCGCCTCGCCGGGCAGCGCGCCGAACTTGCTCGACAGCTCCACCATCGAGCCGGTGTTGGGCACCCGCAGCCGCAGGGCGAGGCCGGCGTGCGGCGCGTGCTTCGCGATCTTTTTGACCTCCTCGTGGTTGTCGTAGGTCACCAGCGGCTTGTAGCGATCGAGTTCCTCGAGGGTCTCGACGGGCTTGATCGGGTTGGCGTAGATGATCTTGTCCCAGATGAAGGCCTGCCGCTGCTTCGCCGGCAGCTTGGCGATGTTCTGGTGGACCGTGTGAAACTCCTGCATGCTCGCCACGTCGAAGCTGCCGCCGAGCTCGTAGAACGTCTTCACGATGGCAGGATCGCTGTTGACCTTCACGGCGTAGTAGATCTGCACCCTCGGAAAATGCTTGCGGAACACCGCGTAGTTCTTGCGGAGTTCGTCGTGGTCGACGACGAACAGGGGCGTGCCGTGCTTCTTGGCGAGATCGAGCAGTTGTTTTTGGTTCATGGGTTCGTCAGTGAATCGCGGAGGGGCAGGGCTCGTGGGTGGAGGGCTTCGGGACGGCATGAGTTTCCTCGCTACGGCAGGATAGCCTAATGCTCGGAATCCTCATGCCGATCCCTTCGCCAGTCCGTGGTGGGCCAGATGAATCGACGCGATCTGGATGTGTTCAGTCGCCGTCGGTCAACAGGAAGTTCTTGAACTGCCAGGGGTCGGTCGGGTCGATCTGCGGTCGATTGTAGCCGTGGAAGGCGTTCGAGTAGTGCTTCAGCGGCGTCCAGTCGGAGGCGACCGAGATGAACTTGCCGAGATAGGGCTTGGCGATGCCGAGGACGTAGTCGTGGGGAAGGTCGTCGGGCAGGTGCACGCCGCGGTCGGGGTGCTCGATCATCCACATGCAGGCGGCCACGACGGAGATCGCCACCTGCATCGTAGTGGCGTTTTGATGGGGGACCAGCCGTCGCGACTCCTCGATCGAGAGGTCGCTGCCGCACCACCACGAGTGCAGCGGATGGCCCATGACGAGCGCTCCCAGGGCGTCGGAGCCGCTGGTGATCTCGTCGGTCATGATCCGGACCCGCGGCTGGAGGCGGTAGTCGTTGCCGCGGAGCTCCCAGAGGCTCGCGATCGCCGCGTCGCAGGGGCAGTAGGCGTAGTGCACCGTCGGACGGTAGATCGTCTTGCCGGCGGTGTCGCAGACCGACAGCTTCTCGGTGATGCTGAAGGCCTCGCCGTGGCGGACGACCATGCCCACGATCGTGGAGCCGGGCACCCAACTCACCACCGACGTGTTCATGCCCATGCGGGCCAGGCAGATCTGGCTCTGCGGGCCGTCGGCATGCTGGTAGGCGAACGGGGGCAGTTCCTTCTCGTGCGTGCCCCAGCCCATTTCGGCGGTCGTCGTGCCCTCCTCGCGGAAGCCCTCCACGCTCCAGGTGTTGACGAACTCGTCGACCTCCTTCGGGCGGTTGGTGATCTGCGTGTCACGCTCGCTGCAGTGGATCACCTTCACGCCCAGTTCGTGGGCGAGATGGTTGAAGGCCCGGCTCTTGGCGTGTTGGGCGATCCGCTCCGCCTGTTCACCGGCGAACTTTTTCTCCTCGAGGCACATGGCGGCGATGTCGAGCAGCGCGTGCTTGGTGAAGTGGCTGATGAGCCCCGGGTTGGCGCCGTGCTCGAGGACGGCCGTCGGGCCGGGGGAGGTCCAGCCGGCGATCTGCTTCCGGAGGTTCATGTGCCGCCAGTAGAGCGTGAGGTGCGTGGGGTGGGCACCCTTCGCATGCTCGTAGGGATCCCAGAGCTCGACCGGTGTGTTGAGATAGAGCACGCCGTGGTCGTGGCACCACTGCACGATCTCGCAGCAGTCGATGTTCCAGGCGAGATCGATGAGCAGGTCGCCCGCGGAGAGGTGCTTGCCGAACAGGTCGCCGAGATTGTCCGGCGTCACCTTGTCGCGGACGAACGTGACGCCCTTGTCGGTCCACGGCCGCAGTGCCGCCTCGTTGGGCTCGAAGTCGAGGATCGTGATGCTGCGCGGGTCGACCTTGATGTGGTCGAGAAGGATCGGCAGCGTGCAGCGGGCGACGGCACCGAAGCCGACGAAGAGAATGCGTTTGTTGAAGGCGAGCATCGTGGAAGTGCTGGATTCCTGGGACTGGGGCGGTGTGGCCGGGCGTGGAATCGGGAACGGCTCCCGAGCCCCGGTATGATTCCGAACCGATCCACTACGCGATCCGGGCCGGAAAGTTCGGCAGTATAATCGCTTTTTTAAGCGGAAAATGAGGGACGGGAGCGATTTCTCGCCCCGGCGTGGAAAATCGCTCCCGTCCCTCGTTGTTTTCAACCATGCAACACCTCACGCACTTCGCCCTGCTCGGTCTCGCGGGAGCCGCGGGCACGCTGCTCCGCGCCGGCTGCACCATCCTTGCCACGCGGCTCTTTGGCGTCGGCTTTCCCTGGGGCACGCTCGCCATGAACGTGCTGGGATCGCTTGTTTTTGGGCTGATCGTGGGACTAGCCCGGACCCGCGGCACGATTGGCGTCGGCGCCGAGACGATCCTGCTGGTCGGCCTCCTGGGAGGGTTCACGACCTTCTCGAGCTTCGCCTTCCAGTCGGTGGAGCTACTGGAAGGGGGCCGCCCGCTCACGGCGGCCGCGTATGTGATCGGCACCAACGTCGCGGCCCTCGCCGCCGTCTGGGCGGGCCTGCGGATCGCCGGCGGCCAGTGATAAAAATGGGGACGGGAGCGATTTTTGGTGGACTCCCTTGCGATTCTCATCGGCGACAGGCGAGCTTCCTTTGCCGGCCGAAAAATCGCTCCCGTCCCCATTTTCATCCGGCCCGTTCGTGCCTGAGGCTCGGATCGACGGCGGCGGCAGCTCGGCTGGCGTCGAATTTATCGCCCAAGAATGCCGCGAGCCGCTCGGCGACCGCCCCCGGATTTTCGAGCACGTCGAGATACTTCACGTCGAGCACGTCGAGCACGCCTTCCTTCCGCAGGTGGACAAGCATCGACCGCACCTGGCTCACCTGCCTGGCAAACGTCGCCTTGAGCGCCTCGTCGGTGATCCGGCCGCCCTCTTTCCCCAGCCGGCGGAGCATCTTCTTTTGGGAGGCGATGATCTCGTCGAGCGGCCGGTGCATCATCACGACGCGGTATTTCTGGTTACGCGGCAGGTGTGGCATGAGCTGCGCCACCAGCTTCACCGCCTTGCCGCGGGCCTCTGGCACCCACGATCCATCGACCGCCAGCCGGCGGGCGAGCTCGTGTTCGAGGTAGCCGCGTTCGTTGCTCTCGTCGGCCGGGCGATGGTCGTCGGCGAAGACGGGCACGCCCCCCGCCGCGAGCATCTGCATCATCATCGAGGTGCCCGACCTCGGCAGCCCCGTCACCACCATCACCGTTTCGGCGCGCCTGGGCAGCGGCAGCGGTGGCCGCGAGGGCGTCCAGGTGTCGTCCCCTTCCCTCTCGCGGAAGAGGTCCCGGATCTCCTCGGGGTGCTCCGGGCCGGCTGCGGCACCAGTGAACCGGGTCGCATGCTGCCGCGCCTCGTGGGCCAGATGGCGATGCCGGCGGCTGGCGTCTAAATCACGGCGAACGAGCCGGTAAAAACGGGCGAGCGAATGGTGCCCGAGCGGGAAGACCGGATTGACTTCCACTGCTTTCTTGAGTGACTCAAAGGCCTCGTCAGTTTTCCCGAGCTTCCAGAGCGAGACGCCCAGCAGATGATGTGCCGGGCCAAAATGAAAATGCTGGCCGATCGTCGTCTTCGCCTCGTTAACCACCCGCTCCCACTCACGGCGACGGAAGGCGACGCGGGCCAATCCAAAGTGGGCCTGGGCATTCATCGGGTCGAGTTCGACCACGGCTGCATAGTGGCCCTCGGCCCGGGGCCAGTCCCGCTTCCGTAAGGATACGTCGGCCTGCTTGAGAAGGAGCGAGGGCCGGTTGTTGGTCTGCACCTTCTCGGCGAGCGCGAGTGTCTCGAGCGCCTCGTCGTGGCGGCCCTCGAGCGCGAGCACGCTCCCCTCGAGGTAGGCCAGCGCATGGAGGTTTAAGCCGCTGGCTCGCTGGAGCTTGCCGAAGCGGCGTTTGTCGGTTTCGCCGACCTTCTCCCAATCGATTCCGGCCGCATCCGCCGGAGCGTTTTCATCGGCGGGATACTTTTCCTTCCACTCAGCCAGCTGCGCCTTCGCCTTCTCGGCGGCCTGTTGCATCGCGTCGTTTTTCCGTTCGCGGAGCTGCGTGAGCGTGGCCCGGGCCTCGATCGGCAGCTCTTGGCGGATCAGCGTCTGCAGGAGGTGAACGCCAAACCGGCTCTCCTGCGGAAACCTTTCCCAGAGGTCCTCGAAGATCGTTGCCGCCTGCGTGAGCCGGCCGGCATCGACGCACGATCTCGCGAGGTTGTATTGCAGCTCGCGGGTGGTCTCGGCGACCGCCTCGGCCATGTCTTGGCTCGGCTCGTCGATGTAGCCGAGATCGACCAGCTGGCGGATCGCCTCCTGGGCATCGACGGGATCGATCTGCGTGTCTGGGGGATGGCGGCCGTCTTCGCCGGGGACTTTATCCCACGAGTCGACATATTCCACCGGCTTTGGCGTCTCGAAAATCGCTTGGAGAGGCCGGCCGTCCATGTCGCGGCCGACCGGCAGGCCGAACAGGGAGAGCACGGTG
>CAZOMJ010000104.1:0-18688 GCA_964581055.1 uncultured Candidatus Kuenenia sp. | reverse complement strand
CCGGAGATCGTCTCCAACAATCTCGCCAGCCTGCAGCCGGATCGCGTGCGGTATGCGAGGACCTGCTGGATCGAGTTCTCGGCCGACGGGATTCCGGTGCACGCCGAGGAGGAGCGATCGGCGATCAGGAGCAAGCGACGGTTCAGCTACGAGGAGGTCGACGTCTTCCTCGCCGACCCCGATACGGCCGCCGTGGAGATGTCTGGCGAGGTGCGGTCTCTGCTCGGTCGCATGCGCGATCTGGCACGGATGCTCCGCAGCCGGCGGATGGCCCGCGGTTCGCTCGAACTGTCGATGCCCGAGGTGAAGATCGACCTCGACCGCGACGGCCGAGTGAGCGGTGCGCACGTGGTGGAGAATACGGAGAGCCACCAGATCATCGAAGAGTTCATGCTCGCCGCCAACGAGGCCGTGGCCGGGATGCTGGCCGCGGCGGGCGCCGGGTTTCTGCGGCGGATCCACCCCGCCCCCGATCTACGCAAGCTGCGGCAATTGACGGAGTTCGTTTCGGAGCTCGGCTTCGAGGTCGACACGCTGGAGAGCCGCTTCGAGCTCCAGCGGCTGCTCGGCATGGCGCGGGGGCGACCGGAGGAGCACGCCGTGCATTACGCGGTGCTCCGCAGCCTCTCAAGGGCCGCCTACGGGCCGCAGGAGGATGGGCACTACGCGCTGGCCAGCGACTGCTACTGCCACTACACGTCGCCCATCCGCCGCTATCCCGATCTCACCGTTCATCGGGCGCTCGATCTTCTGGCCCGCGGCCGTCGTGCCGCGGCCGACGGACTGCCGCGTTTGGGCGAGGAATGCTCCCTCCTGGAACGCCGGGCCGAGGCGGCCGAGCGGGAACTCGTGAAGCTCAAGCTGCTCATCTTCCTCAGCTCACGCACGGGCGAGGAGATGGACGCGGTGGTGACCGGAGTCGAGCCGTTTGGCCTGTTCGTGCAGGGGCTCGAGCTGCCGGCCGAAGGGCTCGTGGCCCTCGAATCGCTCCCGGACGACAGCTACCGCTTCGAGCGGACCAGCCACACGCTCATCGGCCGGCGGGCCGGTAATTCCTTCCGGCTGGGTGATCGCGTCCGCGTGACGGTGTTTCGCGTCGATCTGGACCGTCGGACGCTCGACTTCCGTCTGGTCGAGGTGGGGGGCCGCTTCCGCCGCCGCGGCGGCGGATCGCCGCAGCCGCCGAGGAAGAAAAAGTCGAACGGGAACTCATCCCGCTCGCAGGCTTCCGGCAGGGCCGGCAAACATGCCGGGAAGAAGCGACGCCACCGCTGACGCGGCATCACTGGCAGGTTTGCGGGGCTTCCCTACAATCCGTCGCGATACGAGTTCACCCCCCGGAAGGATTCACGTGCCGCAGTCATTGCTCGAAACACCCCTGGTCGGATGGCATGCCGCGCACGGCGGTCGCATGGTCGATTTCGCCGGCTGGCGGATGCCCGTCCAATATGCGTCGATCGTTGAGGAGCATCTGGCCACGCGCCGGGCGGCCGGCATGTTCGACGTCTCGCACATGGGGCGGCTGACGGTCGGCGGTACGGCCGCGGTCGAGTGGCTGGAGTCGTTGCTGACGCGACGGGTGGCCGGTATCGAGGTGGGCCGTGTCCGCTACACGCTCGTCACGAGCGACGCAGGCGGCCGGCCGGTCGTGCTCGACGATGCGCTCGTCTCGCGTGATACAGATGCTCCGGACGGGACGACGCGGCTGGCGCTGGTCGTCAACGCGAGCAATCGCGATCGCGTCGTCGCCTGGCTCAAAAGCCGCCTGCCTGCGACGGGCGTCACGTTCGCGGATCGCACCTTCGACACCGCCATGATCGCCGTGCAGGGGCCGCTGGCGATCCAGATCGTGGGCGATCTCTGCCCGCCTGCCGATGCGGCCCGTATCTCCGGCCTCGGCAACTACCGCGCGACGTCGGCGGTGGTCGCGGGGCATTCCGCCGCCGTGAGCCGCACCGGCTACACCGGCGAGGATGGTGTCGAACTGGTGGTCGATGCCGCGGCGGCCACGCCGGTCTGGGAGGCCATCCACGCCGCGGGAACGCCTCTCGGCCTCCGAGCCTGCGGCCTGGGCGCCCGCGACACGCTCCGGCTGGAGGCCGGAATGCCCCTGTACGGCCATGAACTGCGGGAGGACTCCGACCCGTCCGCGATCGGCCTTGATCTGGCGGTCAATCTCGACGGCCGGAGCTTTCCCGGGGCGGGTCACTATCGCGCGCTGCGAAACCAGCCAGCCGGTCGAGTGCGGGTCGGCCTGACGTTCGACTCCAAACGGAGTGCCCGCGAGGGTGACGCCGTCATGCAGGGCGAGAGTCAGGTCGGCGTCGTCACCAGCGGCAGCTTCGCGCCGACGCTTGGGACCGCCGTCGCGATGGCCATGGTGGACCGCGACGTGGCCGCCCCGGGCACCGCCGTCGAAGGCGTCATTCGCGATTCGCGGCAGCCGGCCGTCGTCACCCCCCTGCCCTTCTACCAGCGTGACAGGCGGCGGTCGTGATGCGGTATGCTCTCTGGCCTACCCCGATCCGGTCGGGGCGGACACCGATCTTCTGAGTTGATGAGCATCGTTCACGAGGAGCATTCCATGGCGGCTGATCTGAAATTTGCAAAAACGCACGAATGGGTCCGTCCTGAGTCGGGCGGTGTGGCGACCGTGGGTATTTCGTCCTACGCGGTCGAGGCGTTGACCGATCTGGTGTTCATGCAACTGCCTGCGGTTGGCAGGAAGGTCAAGGCTGGCGAGTCGTTCGGTGAGATCGAGAGCGTCAAGGCGGTCAGCGATCTCTATGCCCCGATCTCTGGCGAGATCGTCGAGGTCAACGCCGCCCTGCCCGGAAAGCTTGAAACGCTCGGCAAGGATCCCTACGGGGAGGGCTGGGTCGTACGGATCAGGGCCGACAATCCCGCCGAGTTGGACGGCCTGCTCGATCGGGCTGCCTACGACGCGCTTATTGGCAGCCAGCCCCACTGAGGGGCGATCCCGTTGAATACGCTTACGATCTGGTGGGATGGCGCCGCAGACGGCCCGGCCAACATGGCCGCCGATGAATGTCTGGCGGCAGAGGCCGAACGCTGTGGCGGCCTGCTGCTGCGGTTTTACGGATGGTCGGAAACGACCATCTCGCTGGGCGGCTTTCAGAAGATCGACGATGCCCGCCGGATTGACGCGATTCGCGGCGTGCCGCTCGTGCGGCGGCCCAGCGGAGGCGGCGCCATCGTCCACGGCAGCGACCTGACCTATGCTGCCGCCGTGCCCAAGAGCCATCCGTGGGGGGCCTCGCCACAGGTGTTCTATGATGGCCTCCACGGCGCCATGGTGGACGTGCTTGCTGATCACGGGATCCGAGCCTGGCCGCATCCCGCCGGCGACGCTCGCCCACTGCATGACGAGTCGCTGTTCTTCTGTTTCGACCGTCGTGCTACCGGTGATCTGGTCATGGCAGGACCCGTGGCGGGCACCGTCAGCAAGATCATGGGCAGCGCGCAGCGGCGGCTCGCTGGCGTCGTCCTGCAGCATGGCAGCCTGCTGCTCCGCGGCAATACAGGCGTGGGTGGACCAGCCCGTCACCCGGGGGTGTCCGATATCGTGGCCGGGCAGAACGCGCCGGATGAGGCAGGCCTGTCGCGAGCCTGGGGAATGCGGATCGCTCAGGACCTCGGGGCCACGCTGCGCGAGGAGTCTTCCCCCTTCGGAAGGGGTCGTGAGTCGGAGGTCGAGGCCTTGGCATCACGATTTCGCGAGGAGCGGTGGACGGCCCGTCGATAGATGAAGGAGGGGCGTCAGCGGTGTGAGGAGTCGCCGCTCGCGAGGGAACCCATGCCGATCAGGGCCGGCGAGGCGTCCTGTTGGCATGGGTGGCGGCGGGGCGATAGTATTGTGAAGCGTCTTCTTTTCGGTTGGGGTTTCCCTTCGGTTTGATCACCCAAGTTCCCTCAGGACAGCCTGCCTAGCGTCCTCGGGGTTCGGAGCACCGGTCCATGGTTGCGAAACTGATCGTCGCCTCCGGGAAGAGCGCGGGCCGTTCGATCTCCCTCAAGCACGGGAAATTGTTGATTGGCCGCGCTGAGGATTGCGACGTCCGCCCGTTGGGCGAGGAGGTCAGCCGCCGGCATTGCGCCCTGATTGAAGATGCCGGTGCGTTGACCGTCGAGGATCTCAAGAGCCGCAACGGCACCTACGTGAATGGCGTCAGGATCTCGTCGAAGGTCACGGTTGCCGACGGCGACATCGTCCGCGTGGGGCCGCTCGAACTGAAGGTGTCGTGTGCCGCGCCGGCACCGGCGAACCCCATCCCCAGTGCGGGCGGCGCCCCTAACGCCGGCCCCATGGACGAGGTTTCCCGTTGGCTCATGGCCGACGACGAGCCTGCCGGCATGTTCGATACGACCAGAACCATCAGAACGGCCGACGTCACGGCAGCTTTGGCTTCCGTGGACTCCCAGGGCGGCGATGCCTCGTCGGTCAGTTCCGTGCCTGTCGGAGCGGAGCCCGGGCTGGCTGCCGGGGATTCCTCGGTGTCGGCTGCCGCTTCCTCTTCCGGGATTGACGCGTTGATCGCAGCTCGGACGCAGCCTGCTGGTTTGCCCCCTGAGGCGAGGGCCCCGAAGACGAACAACTCGAAGGATGCCGCCGCCGAGGCCCTCAAGAAGTTCTTCGGCAAGCGGTAGGACTCCGGCCGGGCCCCGAGTGGGCTGCTGCGGTGCCGTTGAGACCGGTTGTGCAGGTTGTGTCGCCGCAATATTTTCACTGCCTTGCCCATGCTGCCCTGTCGTTGTGGCGCATACTTCCGGTAGACCTTGCCCAACGGGCAAGCATGCCCCAACCACCAAAAAGCAGCATCTTTCAGAAAGGCATACGATGACCACTTCCGCCCTGCCGACGCTCCCCTGCTCCAGCCGCCGTGCTGCAGCCGCCGCGGCTGCCGGTCGCGCCAGCAGCCGACGTCGGCATGTCGACCCGACCACCTGCGAGCGTGATTATGGGCCGGAAGAACTGGAATTCATGCAGGCAGTCGAACAGTACAAACGCCGCAGCGGCCGGCCATTTCCGACCTGCAGCGAGCTGCTCGAAGTGGTTCGTTCGCTGGGCTACGTCCGCGTCGCCACCGCTTGAGGGCGGGCGGATGAAGCTGGGCTGGGGTTGTTGTGGGGAGTGGCGGGAGGCTACGGTGCTGCCCCCCTCCCGTCTCACCGGCCGGATCCTCCTGGCTGGGCGGCGGGCTCGGAGGGCGAATATGCCCACGCCTGACCACCGCATCACCAGCCCGGCTCTCCCGACAGCGTCATGCTACCGATGGGGCATGGGCCTCTGTCTGTTCCTCACGTGTCTCGCCGCCTGCGGCTGCGGTGGGATCTCGAGGACCGACAACGCCGCCGGCGTGCAGCTCTACCAGCAGGGCAATTATCTGGGGGCTGTGAATCATTTCCAGCAGGCGTTGGCCAAGCAGCCGGGCAATGCCGACTGCTTCTACAACCTCGGAGCCACCTACCATCAGCAGGCCAAGCTCTTCGGCCGCCCTGCGGATCTGCAGACCGCCGAGCAGTATTACCACCTCTGCCTGGCCCGCAACCCGAACCATGAGGCCTGCCAGCGTGGGCTCGCCGTGCTGCTCGTGGAAGAGGACCGACGCGACGAGGCGCTGGCCCAATTGCAGCAGTGGGCCCAGCGGCAGCCCGCCAACCCGAACCCGCAGATCGAGATGGCCCGACTGTGCCAGGAACACGGCGACCTGCGGGAGGCCGAAAACCACCTGATCGACAGCCTGGCGATCGCCCCCAACAATCCCCGGGCACTCGTGGCGCTAGGGCAGATTCGAGAGTCGGAGGGGAATACCTCACAGGCGCTCTCCAATTACAGCCGCGCTCTCGCCATCGATCCGCGACAGCCAACGGTGGCGACGCGGGCGACGACGCTCTCGGCGGCCCAGGCGGGCACGTCCCGGATGGCGGCGATGCCTGCCTCTGCCGTGCCCCTCGCGCCAGCGGCATACGTCGCCCCCACCCCGCCGGGAAACGCTTCCCGTTGACCATGCCGGGGGTGGCTTTTATCCTGCTTTCTCGGCGTCCCGGCTCTCCGGCCCAAGGTGCCGACCCTCGTACACTTCCGACCGCCGGTTCAGGAACGAAAATCTGATCGTTCCCGGGCCGCGGATGCCGGTGGCAAAACCGGACGTCGGTTGCGAACAGTGAGAGGTGCGAGCATGCCGGAATGGAGAACGAGCCAGTGACGGACCGCAGCACCGGGTCGGCGACCGATCGAGTCTACAACTTCTCGCCAGGTCCAGCGGTCTTGCCGCTGGAGGTGCTGGCGCGTGCGCGGGACGAAATGCTCGCGCTTCCGGGCGTCGGCATCTCCGTGCTCGAGATCAGCCACCGCAGCCCGGCCTTCGACCGGATTCTGGAGGAGACGCTCCAAGGCTTGCGGCAGTTGCTGGGTATTGGCGACGACTACGAAGTGCTCCTCATGCAGGGTGGCGCCAGCCTCCAGTTTTCCATGGTGCCGATGAATCTGCTGCGGGGCAGCCATGCTGCCGCCGACTACATCGTCACTGGCACCTGGGGCCAGACCGGTGCCAAGGAGGCGAGGCGGGAGGGCAAGGTCCACGTGGCGTGGGACGGTGGTGCCACGGCATACGACCGGCTCCCAGACGCCGGGGAGATCCGCCTCTCGGACAACCCCGCGTATGTGCACGTCACGAGCAACGAAACGATCCAAGGCGTGCAGTGGAAGCATGACCCCGATGGCGGTGCGGCCCCGCTCGTCTGTGACTGTTCCAGTGACTTCATGTCGCGGCCGATCGCCGTGCCGAAGTACGGTTTGATCTATGCGTGTGCGCAGAAAAACGCGGGCATCGCGGGTGTGACCGTGGTCATTATCCGCAAGGATCTGCTCGAGCGTTCGCGTGACGACCTGCCCACGATGCTCGACTATCGCACCTACGCCAAGAACGGCTCGCGGCCGAACACGCCGCCGGTCTTCGCGGTGTACGTGCTCGGGCTCGTCTGCGAGTGGCTCCGCGACAGCGTGGGCGGACTGGCGGCCATGCACCGCCACAACGCCTCCAAGGCGAAACTGCTGTACGACGTGCTCGATGCCTCCGGCGGCTTCTATGCCGGCCATTCCCGTCCGGACTGCCGTTCCGACATGAACGTCACGTTCCGCCTGCCGGACGAGACGCTCGAGAAGGCATTCATCAAGGGCGCCACCGAACGGCACCTTGTCGACCTCAAGGGGCATCGCTCCGTGGGGGGAATCCGAGCCAGCATCTACAACGCGATGCCGCTGTCCGGCGTCGAATCGCTCCGGGACTATATGCTGGAGTTCCAAAGCACCCCGCGCGGCTAGTCTCGCCCGGCACCATTCATCCCTGACCTTTGCGGAAACCCGAATCAATGCCCTCGATCATCGTGCTCGACACGCTCAGCCCGGATGGCCTCGCGCTCCTCGATGCAGCGGCGGAAGCGGGTGTCACTTATGAAGTCGTCACCGGGCTCTCGGGCGCGGCGTTGCGCGAGGCCCTGGCCCGCCACGACGGGGCGATCTGCCGCAGCGGCGTGAAGATCACCGCGGATTCGCTCGCCGGCAATCACCGTCTCAAAGCGATCGTGCGGGCGGGCGTCGGCACCGACAACATCGACAAGGATGCGGCCACGCGGCAAGGCATCGTCGTGATGAACACGCCCGCCGGCAACACCGTGAGCACGGCGGAGCACACATTCGCACTCATCCTCGCCCTCTCCCGCAACGTGGCTGCAGCCGATGCCAGTCTCCGGCAGCACCGCTGGGAGCGGAACAAGTTCATGGGCGTCCAGTTGGCGGGCAAGACGCTTGGTATCGTCGGACTCGGGCGGATCGGTCAGGCGGTGGCGAAACGTGCCCAGTCGTTCGACATGCGGGTGCTGGGCTTCGATCCCTTTCTGTCGGCGGAGCGGGCCGCTGAGATGGGCATCGAATTGGTGGGCACCGTGCGTGGCATGCTTCCGGAGGTCGATTACCTGACCGTGCACACCCCGCTGACCGACGACACGCGGCACCTCGTTGGCATGGACGAGTTGGCCATCCTGAAGCCGGGCGTACGGCTGGTCAACTGCGCCCGTGGCGGCATCTACGACGAGAAGGCGCTGGTAGAGGGGCTCAAAAGTGGCGTGATCGGCGGCGTGGCGCTCGACGTGTACGAGCAGGAACCCTGCACCGACAGTCCGTTGTTTGACATGCCGGGCGTACTCGTCACGCCCCATCTGGGCGCCAGCACCGAGGAGGCGCAGTCGCAGGTGGCGGTGGAGGGCGTCGGGCTGCTCGTCGACTTCCTTTCCACCGGAGCGATCCGCCATTCGGTCAACTCCAGCCCCATCGATCCAGCTTCGATGGAGGGCGTGCGCGGGTTTCTCGACCTGGCCTGGCGGTTGGGGCTGCTGTTGGCCCAACTCGAGGAGGGCCCGCCGCGGTCCTGCTCGATCGCCTACCGCGGCGAGATTGCCTCGCGGAATACGCGTCTTGTGACGGCGGCTTTTGCGGCTGGGTTGCTCGAATCGGCGCTCGAAGACGTGAATATCGTCAACTCCGAGGTACTGCTGCGGGATCGGGGCATCGAACTGGTCGAGCAGAGCCGGACCGATCCCGGGGCGTTCAGTTCGGTCGTGGCGGTCGATCTGGTCTCCGGTGACCATGTTCACAGGGCCGCCGGCACGCTTTTTGGCCATGCCATGCCGCGGTTGGTGCAGTTGGAAGGGCACCGCCTGGAGGCCTATCTCGACGGCATTCTGCTGGTGTTCACGCATCAGGACGTGCCGGGCATCATCGGTCGCGTCGGGAATGCGTTTGGCGGCCTGGGGGTGAACATCGCCCAGATGACCGTGGGTCGCTCGGCTCCGGGCGGCGATGCCATTGGTGTGCTGAATCTCGACCAGGAGCCCTCCCCCGATGCCGTGGCGGCCGTCCTGGCCTGTCCCGGTGTCAGGTCGGCTCGCGTGGTCAAACTGCCTCCCGCCGGCCAACTCCCCTTCTGGCTCGCCGCTTCCGCGGCGGCAGCGCGGCGAGCGCCCGGGAAATAAGTTCCGGGCGTCCGTCCGAATGCTCGTTTGAAGTGGGAGTCGGCTTCGAGCGGCGTGTTCGCTGGAATGGTGTTTTGGGATGGAGTTCCGGAACGGCGTTCCGGGGCGAATTCTACGGGCCGAATGCTCCATGGCCGAATCCCCTGCAGCCCGCGACCGGTTTGATCGGTGGGTGAGTGATCATGTGGAGATTCTCTATCGGGTCGCCTTTCGCCTGCTGGGCGATCCGCACGATGCCGAGGACGTCGTGCAGGATGCTTTCCGCTCGGCCTGGACGAGTCGGCATCTCTTCGATCCCTCCCGGAGCGAGCGGGCCTGGCTGCTCGCGATCCTGCGTCGCCGGGCCACGGATCACTGGCGGCGGTCGGAGACCAAGGTGCCGCCCGGGCAGGGAGATCTGCCGCATCCGGTGGCGGCTCCCGGCCGCGATCCGTTCGACGACGAACTCTCATCCGCCATGCAGCGGGCGCTCGGCAGGCTGCCCGCGGAACTCCGCGAGACGCTGCTGCTGGTTGTCGTGGGCGGCCTCACCCATCAGGAGGCTGCCGACATGCAGGGCGTCCCACTGGGCACCGTGCTCTCCCGTGTCAGCCGGGCCCGCGTGCGGCTGCGGGAGTATCTGCTTGAATCGCCAGCGACTGCACACGCCCGGCAGTGACCGGGACGCACCGTCCTTCGCCCCACGCATGACCGCCGCATGAACCATCAAGACGACCACCTGCTCGACGCCCGAGTCCGCGACGTGCCCGTGCCAGCCGGCATCGCCTGCCGTGTCGCGCCGGAGGCGTTGTTCGACGACGCGGCGATCGATCGCTTGTTGGTCCGCGTGGCGCTGCCGCCCGGGCTCGAGGATCGCGTTCGCGATGCGACGGCCGCCATGCGTGAAGGGGCGACGCTGTCGCTGCCGGGGGCACCGCGGCCATTCCGACGGGCCGGTCCGTCGGGGCGTGCCGGCGGTCGGCTCGCGTCATCGTGGCCACGGATGAGGCTGTGGCCCGCGGCCATGGATCTGCTCGCGGACGGCGGGGCCGTGGCGGCTGCGTTGTCGATCGTGGCCCTGATGTTCTTCGCCGGCACCGAACTCTCTCGCCGCCTCGCCGCGCCCGCTCCGGTTCCGCTGCGAGTGGCGGTCCGCGGCCCGCTGCCGCAGCCGCCGGACTCCGTGCGCGGGAAAGCAAGTATCGCGGGGGCAAAGCCCGACGCGGGAGACGGCGTCGGGGCAAAAAAGGCTGCAGTGGGTGCCGCTGATGTCGCGGACGTGATCCGCGCGCCGGCCGGGGCGGTGGCTCCCCCGGCGAACGCTGCCTCCCGCCTTCCCCTGCCCGCCGCGGCTTCCGGAGGTGCCGTCGAGGTGCGGGCGGCGCCGGCAGCACCGGTCTTGGCCGGCGGGGATCGCGGGGCTAGCAACGCCGGGATCCGCACGGTGTTGCTGCCGCTGGTCGGCCGGCAGGTGCCACGCGTGCCCGGCTACGACATCGCCTTCGAGATGGCCCACGGTGAGTCTCCCTTCATCGACCCTTCGATCGCCGCGGCACTCGCGGTCGATCGTCCCCCGCTCTCCCTTCGGACCGATTCATTCGACAGCCTGTGCGAGACCGTCCGTCGCGACCGAGTTCGGCCGACTGGCAGGCGGCCGCGTCGCGGGGGGACGCCGTCGGTGCGGACCGAGGACATCCTCGCCTCGCTGCCAACCGCGTTGCCAATCGCGCTGCCAACCGGGTTGGGGAACGACGCGTCGTCGGGGGACGGGACGGGACCAGGCATGAGCCTGTCGATCAACGCCGTCCGTTCGTTGCGGCCGGCGCCCGGCAGCATGTTTGTCGAGGTCTGTGCCACCGCACCGCCGCTGCCCTCTGGCGGCATGGCAGCTGAGCCAGGACCGCTCGATGTCATGCTGGTGCTCGACCAGTCGGCCGGCCCCTTCGCGTCGCTCTCGTGGCAGTGGCTGTGCCGGGGGCTGGGCCGCGTGATCGGCCAGATGCGTTCCGCCGATCGAATTTCCTTGATCCTCTGTGGCGAGCAGCCGCGGCTCGTGGCCGTGCGGGCCGATGCAGCCAAGCTGGCTGCGCTGCTTCCCGAACTCATGCGTGAGCCGGCAGCGAGGTCGGCCGATTTCGATCGCGCGTTCCGTCTCGTCGACGCTGTCGGTCGACGCGAGGGACGGCCGGGGCGGATCGTGGCGGTAGCCCATGCCGACACCGTGGATCGCTGCCGTCGGGAGGGGCATGCTGCGTTGTCAGCCTGGCAGGCCACGCTGGCGGCAGCCGACACGGTGCCGTCGTCGTCGACAACGGACTTCGTGCTGATCGATCCGCAGGAATCGCTGCCCGCTGGTGGCAGCGAGCCGAGGGCGGCGTCGCTCGCGGCGGGACGCATCGCGGCCGATCCGATCGCGATCTGCCGCGCTCTGCTCGGCCGGGTCTTCGGCCGTCCGACGCTCGTGGCGACCGGCTGTCGTCTGCAGGTGGCGTTCGATCCTGCCCGTGTCGGTTCGTATCGTGTCGTCGGTCACCGACAGACCGCGGCCGATGCCCTGGCGAGCGTCGATCCACGGGGCATCGACCTGCACGCCGGCGAGACCACGCGGGTCGTCTACGAGGTGGTCCGCCGGTCGGACGGAACCGGGCCGCTCCTGCCAGGCGTCGTGTCGGCCTCGCTTGCCTGGACGCCCGCGGGTTTCGGGCCAGACGGCCCGCCCCCGGAGCGGACGGCGAGACAGGTGCTGGCCGACGGTGCCCCGGCGACGGCCGACCTGCGTGTCGGCCTGCCGTCGCCGCATGGCTGCGAACTGCTGCTGGCCGTTGCGCTCGGTGAACTCGCGGCGGGGTCCGTCCATGCTGAACCGTGGCGGCAGTCTGCCACGGAAATTGCGTCGCTGGCGTCGCGCTGGCAGGCTCGCGGGGATGTCACGCCGATCGGCGGGCAGCTCATCGACTGCCTCGAAAATCAGGGGATCATCCCGGACGCAGGCAGCCGGTGAGCCGCTGCTTGGTTTGGCGGTTGGCAGTGGCGGCCGGTTTGACGGCGGTCGCTCGTCTTCCCAGAATGCGGGCGGAGGCTCACAATCATGCACAATGGCACTCTCCTTCTGAATGGGTGGCCATGGTCGGAACCGTTGTGATGCCCGCCCGCGTCCTCCCTCGCCCCGCTCACCACGCATTTGTCGTCACCATGATCACGTCTCTTCGTTGCCTGTGGTTTGCCCTGTTGGCCGGGGTTCTGGTCTGTGGTTTGGGAGCCGCTCGCGGGATCGCTGCCGATCCGCAGCAGCGATCCACGAGTGATGTCGTCACGGCACGGCTGCTCGACGCGCTCGAGGAGCGGCAGATGCCCGATGTGGTTCTCTGGGTGCTGGAACGATTGGAGAAAGACCCGGAGACGGCACCGGACTTCAAGAAAGAGGTGCCGTTTCGGCGGGCTGCGGCGCTCGTGGCCACCAGTCGCTCGGAATCGAACGCCGCCAGACGGGCCGAGGTGTATGACCAGGCGGGCCGCGAGATCGATGCATTTTTGAAGGATAGCCCTGAAGGCGAGCGGGCGATTCAGGCCTATCTGCAGAAGGGCAACCTGCTGATCGAGCGCGGGCGGGCCAAGGTCGAGGAATCGAAGCGGCCCGGCCAGGATGCTGCGAACCTGCGGAAGGAAGCCCTGCCCTTTTTCGACTTGGCGATCAAGGCGTTGGAGGGGCCTGTTCGCAAGGAAAACGTCCCGATCGAGACCGTTGCCAACGCCGAAGACGCCGTGCTCAAACTGCTGCGCGAGGTGGATGCGTCGTTGAAGGATTTGCGTGGCGAGGGGAGCGCCGACAAGAGTGACGCCGACAAGGACGCAGCCAAAGAGGGCGGCAAACCCGCGCCGAAGCCGAAGAAGCCTGCCAGGAAGCCGGGAGCCGCGCGGCTGATGGGCGAATTAGAGGAGCGGCAGGATGAACTGCGGGCGCTGCTCCTGAAGACGCGGCTGTTGATCGCCGGGGCCTACTACGAGAAGTCGCGGGCGCTCGAGCCGAAGTCGAAGGAATGGGAGGCGGCCCTCGCGGAATCCGCGAAGCAATACAAGGAACTCTACGAGAAATACCGGACCCGCGGGGCCGGGTTGTTCGCCCGGTACTACGAGGGCCGCAACTACGTCGTTCTTGGCAAAAGGGCGGAAGCCTTGACGGCGCTGGCCGACATCCGGGCCCTCGACGGGGAAGGCATCATTCCCAGCCTGCGGGCCAAGGCGATCAATTCATCGCTCGAGTGCTGGCTGGAGGACAAGAAGTACGACGAGTTCGACGATCGGTTGCAGAAACTGGCACTCGCCCCCCTCACTCCCGATCGCATCGATAACGACTGGCTCGGCATGAAGTATCGCGCGGCCGTGCTGCTCGAACGGCGTGCCGCCGCCATTCCCGACAAGGAGAAGACGAAGCGGACGCCGCTCCTGCGTGATGCCAAACGGCTCGCCATGGAGGTGGCCAAGGTCAACAAGGACTTTGGCTCGGAGTCAAAGGCCCTGCTGGCCGAACTGGGCAAGCAGGTGCCGGATGATCTCGACGGTGGTGCGGCGACGTTCGAAGCGGCCATGGACGCGGCAAGGGCGGGCCTCGCCGCGATGCAGTCGCGTCAGGCCGAACTCAAGCAGGCCGAGGCTGCCAAGAACCAGGCCGCCATCGACGGCGCCAAAAAGGAGATCGCCGCGGAGCGGGCGAAGACGATCGCGAGCCTGCGAAAGGCCATGCCGCTCGCGGGCCCCGACGACCTCGATGGGCTCAATCAGGCCCGCTATCTGCTCACGTATCTCTTCTACGAGTCACAGCGACTCCATGAGGCTGCTGCGTTGGGTGATTTTCTCGTCGAACGCTATCCGTCTGCGAAGGGTAGCCAGCAGGCAGCCCGCATCGCCATGGCGAGCTGGCAAACGTTGCAGAAGCAACCGGTGGCGGCCTGGGCTGACGAGGCCAAGGAAAAATGCGTGGAAACAGCCGAGGTGATCATGCGCACCTGGCCCGACCGGCCGGAGGCCGCCGATGCGGCCGTGATCGCCATCGCCGCCGCGACCGAGGCCCGTGAGCCGGAGCGGATCGTGGAGATCATGACGCAGGTGCCGGCAGCATCGCCGCGACGGCCAGAGGTGCTGCTTCGGGCGGGTGGGGCGCTTTGGCGGGAGGTGCAGGAGAAGTCGCGGTTGGACGAGGCCGCACGTCCGCCGGCCGCGACACTCGCCGGATGGCGGGCGCAGGCTGCAAAAGCGATTGATGACGGGCTTGCGGGCATGGCGGCTGGCGCCGGTCCGGCCACAGTGAGCGTTACTGCTGCGTTGGCGCGTGCCCAGATGGCAATGGAGGACGGCGACAACCAGCGGGTGGCTGCCCTGCTCGAGCATGCCGTCTATGGCCCCTGGACCGTTCTGAATGGCAGCGACCAGGCGTACACGCACGGTCCGCTCGCCACGGCAACCGCGACGGCCAGCCTGCGATACTTCATCGAGACCGAGCAGAGCGACAAGGCCTTGCAGGCGATGAAGAAACTCGAGGAACTCGCCAGTGCCGCCGGCACGGAGGCCTCTGCCAGGCTGACGTCGATGTATCAGGCCATGGGCCGCGACCTGCAGTCGCAGTTGATGAATCTCGCCTCCGGTCCGAATGCCGGCACGCCCCAGGCGCAGGCCCGGGCGGCCGCCATTCTGGCGGGGTTTGAAAAGTTTCTCGAGGGAGTCGCCAAGGATCCGAAGCTCTCGTCACAGATGTGGGCGGCCACGACCTACCTCAACCTGGGCTCGGGCGAGGGCACGGGCTCGGCTGTGCCGAAGGCCAAGGCGGAGGGCTATCTCGACAGGGCGGCGGCCATTTACGAAGGGCTGCTTTCCAAGGGAGGTGACGACATCGTCAAGTTCGAACCCTCGATTCGGTTGAAAATGGCCAACGTCTACAAGGAACGAGAAAAGTGGGACGAGGCGCAGAAGCACATCGACTGGATCCTCTCTGACAAGAAGCGGCAGAACACGCTCGACTTCCAGCTTCAGGCGGCGGAACTGCTCCAGCAGGCGGGTGCCAAAACGACCGACAAGGCGAAGCAGGCTGACTACCTTGGGAAAGCCATCAGCGGCTACAAGCGACGCGGCGACGGGGGCGAGATCTGGGGCTGGGGTTGGGCAGTCATCTCGAATCGCTTGGAGCAGCAGGCGTTTGCCGGGTCGGACGAAAAGGCGATGGAAGCCCGTCGCAAGTTTTTTCAGGCCCGCTTGAATGCGGTCAAGTGCCGCATTGAAAAGGCGGAGGCCTTGCCTCAGGAGCGAGAGAAGGAATTGCAAAAGGGGTTCGACTACATCGAAATCACCTTCAAAATGCATCCCGAGTTGGGTGGGCCCGACACGAGGAAAGCATTCGACAAACTGCTCAGGGACATCGAAAAGCGACAGAACAAGCCTCCTCGGGGGATCGACGGCCTGAAACAGGCCGCGGAAGCCGCGGCGGGGTGACGGTGACGGGGCGGGATGACCGGAATGAGCATGAACGAGGCCGGACCATGAAGAGCAGGAACATGAAGGCCAACAACCACAACCAATCAGGCATGGATACAGGCATGACCACGAAAGCAACGGCGGGTGTCGGCAGGAGACGGCGGGCTCGGGGGGCGATGCTGGCCTGCCTCGTGACGGGGAGTGTTTTCCTGGCGGCAGCGGTGCCGGGCACGGCCTGGGGGCAGGCTGCCGACCGGGTGAATCTGCTCGGCGGCACGAGCGTCTCGGGAAAGGTCGTCTCCGTGTCGCCCACAGCCATCGATATTGAGAACAGCGACGGCGCGACGCAGAAAGTGGCGATCGAAACCATCCGCGAACTGCAGTTCGGAGTGGAGCCGCAGTCGCTGAAGAACGCCCGGAGCATGCTCCTGCGGGGCCGCGGGGCCGATGCCAGGGACGAAGTGGGCAAGATTGAACCGGATGAACTCGACGGCGCCGAGCCGCTGGTGTTGGCCGAGGTCGATTTTGTGCGGGCGGCGGCCGCCGCGCAGGCCGTGCTCGATGCCGGCGGCGATCTGGCCGCGGCGACGAAGATGGTGGCCGACTATCTTGCAAAGCATCCGAAGAGCCACCACTTTTTCCAGATGCAAGAACTGTTCGGCGACCTGTACGCAAGGGCGGGGAAGCCCGCGGAAGCCGTCGCTGCGTACCAGCAACTCGAGAGCGGACCCCCTGCCCTGAAAGTCCGGGCCGCGTCTGCCAAGGCGGCCATGATGCTCGCGCAGGGCAAGGCTGACGAGGCGTTGGCGGAATACGAAGCCGCCATCAAATTGGCCGGCAACGAGAAGGCCAGCCAGCCGCAGAAGCGTTCGGCGGAACTGGGCAAGGCCAAGTGCATGTCGTTGCAGGGCAAGCACGATGCGGCCGTCTCGATGGTGCTCCAGATCGTCAAGGATTCGAATCCGGAGGAGAAGGAGCTTTTGGCCCGGGCCTACAACGTCCTGGGGGGAGCTTATCGGGCCATGGGCGGCCATGAGCAGGATGCCCTGATCCAGTTCCTCACCGTCGATCTGGTCTACAACACGCTGCCGGAAAGCCATGCCGAGGCCCTGTTCAACCTCGGCGAGCTGTGGGACAAGGGCAGCAATCCGGAGCGTGCACGCGAGGCTCGGCAGAATCTCAAGGCGGCTTATCCGTCCAGCCCCTGGGCTGCCAAGCTGGAAGCACCCAAGTCGTAGGCAATTCGCCGACATTGCCGCTGGCGCTTTGCAGCCGCGAGGGGTGCGAGGCTAATCTGTGTCCAGGAAAAGGTTCCTTCTCGAGGAGATCATTCATGCAGTGCGGCGTCACCATCGGCGGGCAAGATCGCCCGAACGGCTTTTTTCTGGGAGGAATCGGTCGCTGCCTGCTGATCGTCGCCTCGTTGTTTCCGAGTGCGATCCTGCCCTGGGCGGCAGCTGTCGTGCCGGCGATCGCCTGGCCTGCGGCGGCGATCGCCCAGGACGAAGAAGCCGGTGATGCCGCCGCCGAGGAGGGCGCCGAACCGGAGGGCGAGAACATGCTCGTCTTCTACTACAAGGCCCTCGGCCTGCGTTATGTCATCGTCTTCTTGGCGCTCTCGTTCGGGCTGGTTGCCCTGCTCGTGATGTGCTTCATGCAGATTCGCAGGGCGGTGCTGATGCCGGCCGGGCTGAGCCAGGGTTTCGAGGCTCATCTGGAAAACAAGGAGTATCAGCAGGCCTACGAAATGGCCAAGACAGATGACTCCTACCTGGGCCACGTGCTGGCTGCTGGGATGGGGAAACTGCAGTCGGGCTACGGCCCCGCGGTCGAGGCGATGCAGGAGGCCGAGGGAGAGCAGGCGATGAAGCTGGAGCACAAGATCAGCTACGTGTCGCTCGTGGGCGCGCTCGCTCCGATGTTCGGCCTGCTCGGCACGGTGGACGGGATGGTGGGTGCCTTCATGGTGATCGCCAAGTCGGCCACGGCGCCCAAGCCGTCGGAACTGGCCATCGGCATCTCGCAGGCACTCATCACGACGCTCATCGGACTCTGGCTGGCGATTCCCGCCATTGCCTGCTTCGCGCTTTTCAAGAACTGGCTCCAGAAGCTCAACGCCGATGTCGACGGAGAGGCCATGCGGCTCATGTCGCGATTCCAGTCGATGGGCAAGAAGTGAGGTCTCGTTGAGGTCCTGAGCGGGGGGTGGTCGCCCTGCCCTCCGCCGCGGTCCTTCAGGAGCAGTCCATGGCAAAACGAACGAGCGATCCGTCGAGCACCGACATCGACATGACGCCGATGATCGACATGACGTTTCAGCTGATCACGTTCTTCATGTTCGTGATGAACTTTTCCGAGGCCGAGCAGGATGATCGCATCCAACTGCCCATGAGCCAGTTGGCGAAGCCTGTGGATGGTCCAGTCGAGAAACCGATCACGCTCCAACTCACCAATAAGGGTGCGGTGATCTATGCCGGCGAACTGATCGGCCTCGGCGACGTCGGTGGCTATCTCGAGCGGGAGAAATCGGTGATGCTCGATGCCGGCAAAGAACCCAATGCCGCCACGGTCATCGTGCGGGCGGACGGTGCCGCCAAGACCGGGGAGGTGCAGGAAATCATCAAGATCTGCCAGGAAAAAGGGTTCGAGAAGTTCGCCCTGCGGGCCAAGTACGACGAGGGACGGTGATTCGATGGCACGCAAGAAATCGGAACTCGCGGACAAGATCGACATCAACATGACGCCGATGATCGACGTCGTGTTCCAGCTCATGTCGTTCTTCATGTGCTCGCTGAAGATCGTCGCACCAGAAGGCGACTTCGACATCCGCATGCCGCTGGGCAAGTCGGCGAGCGCCGTCGTGGACGATCAGCAGGTGCCGCCGATCCGGGTGAAGCTGTCAGCCGGCCAGGATGGGTCTCTGGCGAGCATCGCCATGAATGGCAACCCCGTCGCCGACTTCAACGACCTCCAGAAGAAGGTGGTGTCGCTGGTAGGCAAGGGCCGCGGCCCCGACTCGCTCGCGGACAAGACCGAGGTCGAGATGGACTGCGACTACGGCCTCAAATACGTCAACGTCGTCCGCGCGATCACGGCCGTCTCCGGCACCGTGCAGGACGGCCAGATCGTGGAACTGATCAAGAAGATCAAGTTCACGCCGCCGAAGGCGGGCAAGTAGACGCGCATCCCCGCGCGC
>CAZOMJ010000103.1:0-49964 GCA_964581055.1 uncultured Candidatus Kuenenia sp. | reverse complement strand
GTATGCCGACCCCACCGATGCCCCGGTGACCCCTGCCACTGTATTACGGAGAGCCTTTTCCTCGATGTAGGGTAGCACGCTGAATATCCACCCGCCAGGTTGCGAGGAATCGTTCGACCGCTCGGCGACACCGAGCCACTGCGGACCCCAGCCTCCGGACGGGAAGTATTGCAACAACGACTCGTGCTGAATCAAGCCCTTCGACAGCTGCGAAATGTGGTTGCGACAGCTGGTTAGGCGGGCAGCCTCCCGGGCCGACTGCACCGCTGGCAGCAGCATTCCTGCGAGGAGGGAGATCACTCCCAGCACGACCAACAACTCGACCAACGTGAAACCGCCGCTGCGCTTTCGAGCCATGATGCCGTCCGTGCCTGTAAGAAGGAGGCTTTCTGCCACTCCTTCAAGACTACCACCGGCGAGATGCCAAAAGCATCATCGTCGGGCTAGAATCCCACTGCAGACAGAAACAAGCCGCAAAAGGCACACCCGATGTCGCACAGTCCGCAAAAGCCCGCCCCCTGCCAAGGCTGGTGGGAACAGCGGTGGTTTGGCCGCCGGCCCATGGAGCACCTGCGGGTGGCCTTCTCCCCGCCCCGCATCGAAGGCTCGGGCACCGACTGCATAGGCCCCTTCGTGCTTGAAGGAGCGATCGACTCAAGCGGCGGAGTGGCACTCCGGAAGACCTACGTCGGCAAACATGACGTTGCCTACGACGGCCAATACGACGGCGAAGGCCGCCTGTGGGGAATGTGGAGGTGCGGCCCGGATTCCGGACGTTGGATGATCTCACTCCGAGGCACCGAGGAGGAGGAACTCCCAGAGGGCATCCTCGAGATCGGGCCCAAACGGGGCAGGTGAGCAGGGTAATCGCAAGTTGAAAACTTGCGGCCACGGGGGCGGGCAGGCTTGGGTGGGTCGGCTGTTGCCCACCAGGCGAATTAATTATATACGTATGTTCACTTCCCTAGGGCGTGAACGATGACGAACCGCGCGCAAAATGAAAGAAAATTCGCGAACTGGCACTCTCTCGAGAATGGTGGGAGGCTTTACTGGCTGGACGTCCCTGGCAAAATGCATTGGCGGGCCAGATACTTGAAGCAAGTAGACGCAAATGAGCAAACCGTGCGGTTCTGGCAAGAAATCTACGACGCTGACGGATGTCTCGTGGAGATCCACGAAAAATATCCGATCGATCTCGGGCACAATCGAATAACGGAGCCTGGCCAATGATTACCCGACAATTCGTGGCTGAAAAGATCGGCGCATGGCTCCATCATGAGATCTCTCTGGAGTCGCTCGTCGACTGGGCCGAAACGGCGCTCATGCGCGAGACGTTCGATGAGCCCGATGCCGCTGATTTGGCGGCAATAGTCGGTCGACTTGGCGTGGCAGACGTGCGGTCGTTTGGACTCTCGTGGGAAGACTGCGAGCAACTCCTGAAACGATTGGGATATACGGCTCACGTCGACATCACGGCGGCATAGCCGAGCCTTCCATGGATCGGTGGAGGGAATCGCAAGTTGAAAACTTGCGGCCACGGGGACGGGGGCGTTGCTCACTGCTGGGGCGGCATGCCTTTGCCGTCGTTGCGGCTCGACAGTTGGGCGTGGAGCGTGGCGTCGATATCGAAGCTCACGGTCCGCACCATCCCGTCGGCATAGGCCACGTTCCAGCCACCCTTATGCGAACTGCCAAAGGCCGTCGCGTTTGACACGCCTCTCGCATCGCGGCAAGGCGTCACCGAACCCCAGCGGGCCGTGCTGCTCGAATACCCCGACATCATCGGGCTGTCGTCACCTTCGTCGCTGCCCTGCGAGTACGTCCGGGAATCAACACACTTCTCCCCAATCAGATACGTGTTGGATAGGCCATCGTACACACTGGCCGCCTGGAGCCTTCCCATCCGGCCGCACATACCATTCTGAACATCGGGGATGCCCCGGTCCTCGAGCTTGAGCACCTTGTCGGCCAACGACATCTTTCTCCACGCATCGCCCTCGGCAAGACTCGCCGGATGAGCCATCACCGCGTCGACCGGGCTCGCGCATGAATCACACACACCCACCCGTTCGCCATCGGTGAATCGGCAGATCGACACAACCCGCGATTCGTCATCATCGTCGTCATCGTCGTCGTGCCGATCCCGCTCGTCGTCGTCATCGTCGTCGTCCCGGTCCCGCTCATCATCATCATCGTCGTCGTCCCGATCTCGCTCATCGTCGTCATCATCATCGTCGTCGTTGGACCTGCTGGACGAGAACATCGAAAAGAAGCCGGACGATTTGCTGCACGACTTGCTGGACGAACTGCGGGACGACTTGCTGCATGACCTGCTGCCGGATGTGCTGCTCGACTTGTTGCAGTCCGACTCGCCACAGATTTTCGCGGGCGACGCGATCGCCTTCGACAGGGCGGTCGACGCCGCCCGGTAGGCCGAAACCGGCGGGCACGATCCCACTGTGCCACTGTTTACCGCGAAATCGCTCCGCGTCGCCTTCGTGAGCGTCAGGGCCCCGCCCTGGAACGACGTCGAAGCCAGCGCCAGCGATCGCGAGCCGCGCCGCGAGGGGCAGGCAAACGTCGGCAGCGAAGTGGTCACGAGCTTTGTGTAGGCGGCAGTCTCGCGGCCGGCAGGCACGTTGGACACCACGTTGCGCACACTGATCTCTTCGATGTAGGGCAGGATGCCAAAGGCCCAGCCCCCCGGCTGCGACGAATCCCCCGCTCGCGCGGCCATTCCAAGCCACTGGGGGCTCCAGCCGCCCGACGGAAAGTAGCCGTGAAAGGTTTCGTGCTGGATCATGCCTTTCGACAGCTGCGAAATATTGCTGCGGCAGGCGGTGAGCCTGGCCGCCTCCCGGGCCGACTGGATCGCCGGCATCGTAATGGCACCGAGGGCGGTGATGATCACGATGGCAATTAACAGTTCAACCAGTGAAAAACCGGAACGACGCTGCAAAACCATGGCATTACCCTGCCTTTCATGGCAACGATGAACGTGGTGCAGATGGCGGCCGACATGGGTCGCCTCAGAAGAGAGGCTGGAAGAGAAGCCCGCAGAGAGCCGGGCAGAAAGACTTTGGCCCCGCCGTGAGGCGAGGCCAAGAGGGTCGGAAGCAGGAAGATCGGAGGCCGGAGAGGAGGGCCGCCGCTTGGAGAGCGGGGGTGGTTCGCAATGCGATCCCCCGAAAGACGGCGTCGGCGAGGTGTCCGTGCGACTCATCGTCGCCTCCTCATCCGTGGTGCGGTGCTCGGAGCCTTCTTAGCCCCAGAACGTTGCCACGAGGAAAATAGTACGGAGTCCGAGCGAAAAGGTTCGGAGGGTTGTTGAAAATTTTTGGAAACCGAGGACATCGCCGACGGAGTGCGGAAATGTGGACGGAAAGAGCTGGCCGGGGCTCAGTGGACAGTTGGTAGGGAGAGGGATCTCGGGGCAGAGACCGGCGGCAGGCGAGGAGGGCGGCAGGAGGTGCTCTGCACCACACATTGCTTAAAACTGGAGCCGAATGTGATCCCGCCAAGCGGTTTTCAATCGGCCGGCATCGGCTTCTGCCAACGCGCCTAACCTCGCAATCAAGAGCGATTGCTCCAAACAATCCAACCGCGACAATCTCACTGCGGAAGGCTTTCGCAAGCCCGCCGCCGACCACGCATGAATCATGACGTCGGCTGGCGACCGCGGCGCTGCCGTGGTCACCGAGGCAACGACGGCGTCATCACCCTCAAGCCACTGCACAAGCACAGGCCGCTTCTTGGACGCCGTCCCATTCGTAAATGGGATGTCGGCCACGTAGAAATCACCCGGCCTTACAGTCGTCATACAGCGACTCATCCTCGTCGGCATAAGACTTGAGAAAAGCCCCGTGATCACGGATAGCGGCTTTGCCGCTCGAACCTGCCGATGGCTCTAGGCTTTCAGCCCGCTGAATGGAGACAAGCCAGCGGCCAGCCCCCAACTCTTGCATCGCTTCTTTTGGAAGCGTGAGCCGCTGCCCCGGCTCGATGGTCACCTCGAAGGTCAGAACCTGCGATTGGGAATTCATGGGTGCCTCGACGGGCGTTGGCATAGGTTTGTTAGCTATCTCGCCTGAGATTCATAATATACAGACGTCCACAACAGTGTGCAATTCCCGATACTGTGTGCAGCAACCCAAAAGGCCACACGAATTTCCTTGCTTGCGGTGCGGGCTTGGATGACCGATGGCCGCTGGCAAGTTGAAAACTTGCGGCCACCTGGGGGCGGGGATTTACAGTCCCACTTTCTTCCACGCGTCTTGCACCACCTTTTTGACCTCCTTGCCAAAACGGCTCGAATCCCCGGCGATCTGCAGCGTGATCGAAGCCATGTCCTTGAACTGGCTCTGTCGCGAAAGCTGCAGCATGGCGTCGTACCAGATCCGGCCCGCCGTCTCCCAGGCATTGCCACCGAGCGCCTTGGCCGCGAGGGCAAAGGCGCGGTTCGGAATTCCCGAATTCAAGTGCACGCCGCCGTTGTCGGCCCCGCCCGTGTAGAGCTTTTTCATGTGAGACGGCTGCGGGTCGGTGCCCAGATCGGGATCGTCTTCATAGGCCGTGCCGGGATTTTCCATGTCGCGGATCGCCCGCCGCGTGGGGGCCGACACCAACACCTCGCTGCCGATCAGCCAGCTGGCTTTTTCGGCCGTCTCTTTGTGCCGCCACTGCCGCACCAGCACCCCGAACACGTCCGAGAAATGCTCGTTGAGAGCCCCCGACTGGTTGCGGTATTCAAGGTTGCTCGTGAACGACTGCAGCCCGTGCGTGAGTTCGTGGGCCACCACGTCGAGCGACCGCGTGAACCGCTGAAAAATCTGGCCGTCGCCATCCCCATATGCCATCTGGCTGCCATCCCAGAAGGCGTTGTCCATCGGCTGATACGCTCCCGAGCCGTCGGCCTCCCCCACGTGCACGCTCGAAATCAGCGTCATGCCGTTGCCGTCGAGCGAATTCCGGCCAAACACCTCGTGGAAGAAGTCGTAGGTGTCGCCGGAATAGTCGTAGGCCTCGTTCACCGCCACATCGGCCGACTTCTTCTCTCCCTCGCTCCGCACGAGTTTGCCAGGCAGCCGCTCCTTCTTGCGGGCGTCGTAGATGAGCCGGTTTTTCTTTCCCACCGGCGACGGCACCGCCATCATGCCCGGCACGTTCTGGGCAAAGGCCCGCACCGCCCGCACCGCCGCCGACCGCGACAGCCCTGCGATCGCCTGATCGCGAACACTCACATTCGCCGACCGCGCCAGCCGCTCGAGCATGTAGGGCGGAACGATGCACTGGATGGGATCGCGGCGGCTCCGAGCATGGCCGGCGGCATGGATCAAACGCATGATGCGCCTCTCCTCCGAAAACCCCTCGTAGGGGTGGTTAAAGCCTGAAAAGCTGGGCAGACAAACCCGCCGCGAGGCTCCCGATTGGGCAGGTTCGTCCCACGGTGACGATCGCAGGAGTGCCCCCTGCAGGGAGGCCTCACTGTGAGTGGGACGATACCAACCCTGGGGAGCGGTCGCAAGCAATGAGGACGCCCGTTTCGAAGCTGATCTGCATGGCGATCCTGCTCGTCGGCAGCACCGCCGCCCCGACCATTACCGCGGGCGAACTCGGGGAGATCCTCCACGACCTCACGGCGCCGGTGCGGGCCCTGCACCGGAAGAAGCCGCCCGCCTGCAAGGACGATCTCGTCGACCGCCTGGCCGACGAGGTCGACTGGCTCAGGGCCCACATCAACGCCCACGGCTCGATCGTGGCCAAGCATCCCGACGTGTGGGGGCAGAACCGGCTCACGCGGGCCCGCTACGAATACGAGGAGCAACTCCGGGCCCGGCTGGGAGCCTTTCAGGAGCTCAGCAACGCGAGCCTGCGCCGCAGCGACCAGGCCTTCCTGGGGCTCGCTCTGGCGCTGAGCGAAACGCCCGCTCCGAACGGCCGCGGCACCGCGACGACCAGACCCGCCGAGGCGACGGCCAGCGTCACGAACCTCATCTCCAATCCCGTCGGCGGCGGCTCCGCCGGCGAGACCGTCATCGCCCGCACGCCCCCCTTCGCCGCCACGGCCCAGCCCTTCGCCGAGTTCGGCCTCGCGAATGAGAACGCCGTCAGCCTGGAGCCGACGATCCAACTCGACCACCTCTCGCGGTATCTCAACCACCTCCACGAACTGCGGCGGATCAACGAGGGCGACGACATCGCCGACTCCCCGGGCTACGCCTTGAACCTGGTGCGAATCCCCGTCTCGATCACCCCCGGCCAACACACCCAGGCCGGCCACGGGGCCGAGATCACCGTCACCGCCGACCCACAACTCGGCGACGAACTCCTCCCCGTCACCTTCCGCACCCTCGTGCTCAACGACCTCGTCGACCTGCTCGCCCCGGGGCTGACATTCGCCGTGAATACGGCCGCCGTCCGCGAGGCCCTCCACAACCCGGCCGATCCCGCGCTCTCGACCGCTGCCATGCAGGGCATGCGGTCGCGATCGGTCTCCGTGCCCACCGCCAAGATGCGGCGGGCCCGCATGCCGCTGCCACCCGAACAGATGGCCGAAGTGATCGGCCAGCGGCAGATGGTGATTCTGCTGCAGGGCACCTACGAAGCGCTCGGCGCCGACCCCGCCAACTCCGCCTGCATCAACTATCCCCAGGTGCGCAGCTTTCTCGGTGAGGAACTCGAGGCCGCCCATGACTTCCTCACGCAGCAGCGGCAGCAGCAGGTCTGGGCCGAACTGCCCGGGTGGAACCTCGCCGAACTCATCCGCAGTCGCCGGATCAACGAACTGGAATTGCGGCGGCGGGCCTTCTTCGACTCCCTCGGCATCGACGAGGCCGTTCCCGCGGAATACGCGGCCGACGAGCCGATTCCGCTCGACGCTCCGCCACCCGACGGCGTCGCGGGCTGCCCCGGCACCGACTGCATGGCACCCTGCTCCAACGCCCGCCCCTCCTGCCGCATCTGCCGCACCACCACCGCCGTGCTCGCCTGGGCCATCCTCGTGGAATCGGCCCTGCTCGACGAGCGGCTCGCCGCAGACATGCGGGAGAGCGGTGCCGCAAAGGGCCACATCGCCGGCACGCTGGGCGGCTGCGCAGGACCGTTTTACGGGCCAAACCCGTCACCCGAGGCGCGGGCGGCCTTCAACGAATACGTCCGCCGCCGCTGGCCGATCCGCGTGTTTGCCCTCGACCCCGTGAGCCAGGAACAGAACGTCGAAGAGCAGTATGCCCAGCGCCGCGAGATGCAGGTGGCGATGGCGATGGCGTTTGCCAGCGGCCGGGCCAACGGACAGGCGCTCGCCCGCTATGCCCGCCGGCTGGAGACCGACCTCGCCACCGTCTCGCTCAACAAGACCGCCGTCGGCTTCACCCACGGCACCGACACCTTCGGCTGGCGGTTCTATCCCCGCATCCAGCCGCCGCCCACGCGGGGCAACCTCGCTACCCTCTCCGACACCCTCTGCGGCACGTCGTCCACCACCCGCGACCTCGCCTCCCGTCGCCTCGAACCGGGCATGCGGGAGTGCACGGCGATCATCGTGATGCCGTCGTTCGTGCCCTTCGTGACGTTCGATGTGAGGAGCAACTGGTTCTCGCTCACCCACCCCAAGAGCACCGACCAAAGCATGCGGCAGGCGATGCGGCTCTCCCGCAGCGTGAAATCGATGCAGCAGACGGCGGCCAACTGCAGCCGTTCGGCCGATCCCTGCCGCGACGACGACCTGGCCAAACTGCTCCGCAGCATCGAGCAGCTCGACCGCAGGCTGCCGCTCCAGACGATGCTCGCGCAGATCCCCGCCGAGAACACCGCCGGTGGATTTGAACTTTTCAATACCGGGATCACAGATCTCGCGCCCGAACTGATCGGCTGGTATGGCGCGCAGGGCCTCGATCCCGCCGGCACCACCGTCGTGTTTCTGGTTGGCAAGGGCTTCAGTGTGCACGACACGAGCGTCATCGCCGGCGGCCGCCCGGTGAAGACGACGCTCCTGAGCCGGCAACTCCTGCGGGCCGAGATCCCGCCGGGCGTGCAGACCATCTCCCCTGCGGCACAGTGCCGCGGCACGGCCGGCTGCGGCACCGCTGCCGCCCGCCGCCACCCGACCGGCATCCGCCTCGCCAGCAATGCCGAGCCTCTGCCTGCGCCGGCGGGCCCGCCCGCAATCCGGCCCGACACGCAGGCCCGGCCGTCGGTGCGGCTCACGCTCCCGCCAGTCGATGCCGCGGCGGCCTCTGCGGTTGGGCTGCCCACCGACGCCTGCGGCTGCGGCGTCGATTGCCATGCCCGCGAGGTGGTCGACGTGCATCTGGCCACGCCCTACGGCGTGAGCGGCCGCCTGCTGATCCCCGTCATCGGCACCGAAGCCGCCGCGACCGACCGCTGCGTGCTGGCGTTTGCCTCGGGCAACGTCGTGCGGCTGACCGCCACCAAGACCAAGGCCGGCACCTGGCGGGTGAACGAGTTCTTCGAGTCGTCGCCCGACACGATCAGGATCGCGGTGCCCTCGGTGTTTGCCGCGCCGGGGAAGGCGGCCCTCACCTTCACGCTCCGCGACACCGCCGCCGGCACGACCGCGGGCACCTTTTCGATCCCCGCCCCACCCTTCGACGCCCGCGCGCAGGAATATGTGATAGCCGGAGCCGACCTCCGCAACTTCGTCGGCGACACGTCGCGGCCCGCCACCGACAAGACGCTCCGTGGGGCGATCAAGCCCTATCTCGACAGCGTGGGCACCGGCACCACCGCCGACGGTGTGCCGCTTGTGAACCGCGAGCTCACGCTCACGGCGGTCTTGGTCACCGATCAGAAGACGATTCCGATCGAGGGCACGATCACCGTCACGGTGGGGGAAAGCAACCAGGCCGCCGAGGGATCCGATCCAGTGGATCCACGGTTGTGACGTGTCGGGCCCAAGACACGGGCCACGGACGAAGACACTGGCAAGTTAAAAACTTGCCGCCACGGGGGGCGGGTCAGTGCGAGCGGGCGGTGCCGTAACGCTCGGCGAGGAAGTTCACAATCGGCTCGGGGCCGGAGACGAAGGCCCGGCCATTGGCCACCGGCACGCCGGCGGGCAGATCACCCTGCGGGAGGACGAGCACCGGGCACGACTGGTTCTCCTCGCCGACGAACGCCACCACCTCGGGGCGGGGCCGTGGGACATCGACCAGCCGGATGTCGAGCGACTCGACGAGCTGCGGGTAGTAGTAGAGGAGTCCGGCGATGGTGGCACACTCCGGGCAGAAAAGGCCACCCGGGCGATGCTTGGGGTCGGCGAATCCAGCGCGGAGGAGAAACAGGATCGGCTTGGTGTTTGGAGTCATGTCAAGAAAATGGGGACGGGAGCGATATTTGTCAAGCACACTGGCCGGCTTCGCCGGCGTGATGCCAAAGGGCAAGTTAAAAACTTGCCGCCACGAGGGGCAGGGGACATTGGCAAGTTGAAAACTTGCCGCCACGAAGGGTAGGGGACATTGGCAAGTTAAAAACTTGCCGCCACGGGGAAAGGCACTTATCGTGCCGGACATTCCTGCTCGCGTTCCCATTCTTTGTGCGATGCCATCCGACTTTTCACACATCCAGACCGAACGGCTCCCGGCCCTGATCGCCGCCGCTCCCAAGGCGGAGCTGCATGTGCACATCGAAGGCACGCTCGAGCCGGAGCTGGCCTTCGAGATCGGCCGCCGCAACGGTGTCGTGCTGCCCTACGATTCGCCGGAGTCGCTGCGGCGGGCGTTTGCCTTCACCGGCCTGCAGAGCTTTCTCGACGTCTATTCCACCGTCGCGGCGGTGCTCCGCACGGAAGATGATTTTCATGACCTGACGTGGGCGTATCTCAGGCGGGCCCAGACCGACAACGTGGTCCGCGCGGAGATTTTCTTCGATCCGCAGGCCCACACGGCGCGGGGCGTGCCCTTCGAGACGGTGATCGGCGGCATGTCGCGGGCGATCACGCGGGCGCGGCACGAACTGGGGGTGTCGGCCGCGCTGATCATGTGCTTCCTGAGGCATCTCACCGAGCGGGAGGCCTTCGAGACGCTCGAACGCGCGGAGCCGTTCCGCGAGCATCTGCTCGGCGTCGGCCTCGATTCCGGCGAACGGGGCAACCCGCCGGAGAAGTTTGCGAGGGTGTTCGACCGCTGCCGCAGGCTCGGCCTGCACGCCGTCGCCCATGCGGGCGAGGAGGGGCCGCCCGCCTCGATCACCGCGGCGCTCGACGCCCTCGGCGCCGAACGGATCGATCACGGCGTGCGATGCTTGGAGGACGCGGCCGTGGTCGCCCGGCTGGTGCGGGAGCGGATTCCGCTGACGGTCTGCCCGCTCTCCAACGTGAAGCTCCGCGTGTTCGACACGCTGGCTCACCACAACCTGCCGAAGTTGCTTGCCGCGGGCCTGCGGGCAAGCGTGCATTCCGATGATCCCGCCTACTTCGGCGGCTTCATCAACGAGAATCTCCGGCAGGCGTTTGCGCACCTGCCGCTCACCGCGGCCGATGCCTACACGCTCCTGCGGAACAGCCTCGAATCGAGCTTCGAGCCCCCGGCAGAACAGGCCCGGCATGTCGAGCGGCTCGACGAGTTGTTTTCCAGCTGAGCGAAAACGGAGGCGGCAGTAGGAGCGTTGGACGCAGCGGATGCTTGCCTCCCCCGTGGCGGCAAGTTTTTAACTTGTCCGTGTCCCGGTGCGGATTCCACAAGTTAAAAACTCGTGGCCACTGGTCGAAGCACAAATTGCTCCCGTCCCCATGGACCTACGCGGTGATGCGGTGGCCGTGGTACGCCAGGCGTTCACATGCCGCCACCACGCGGTCGACGTCGATTCCCGCCATCGCGAGCGTGTCGGTCTTGCGATCGTCCCACTTCGGCCGCAGCGCGGCCGGAGGTTCGACGGTGGCGTGGATCCGGCCGTAGGGGCCGTTGCGATCGGCGGGCACCGGGCCGAACAGTCCCACGCAGGGCGTGCCCACCGCGGCCGCGAGATGCAGCGGACCGGTGTCGCCCGAGACGAAGAGCCTCGCGAGCCGGCAGAGGGCGCCGAGATCCTGGAGCGTGGTCTGCGGTGCGACGACCGTCGCCTGCGGTGCGGCCGCGGCGATTCTCTCGGCGCTGCCCCGCTCCCGGTCGCCTCCCCAGACAATCAGCGATGTCAGCCCATGACGGTCGTGCAGAGCTCGGGCCACCGCCGCGAATCGCTCCTCGGGCCAGATCTTCGACGGCCAGCCTGCACCGGGATTGATCACGACCGGCGCCGACGGGAGCCGCAGGCTGGTGATCCACTCCTCCATGCGGTGACGGCTCACGGGCCATTCGGGCATGTCGAAGGAGGCCGCCGACTCATGCACACCCAGCGGCTCGAGCAGGTCGGTGTTGCGATCCACGACGTGCGCAGCGGTGGATGGCACGCCGCATGTGTAGGTCAGCCAGGCCCCCTCCCGTGACTCCGGCCGCGCGTGGCCGATCCGCAGGGACGCGCCGGAAAGCCAGGTGGGAACGGCGCTCTTGAGCAGCCCCTGCATGTCGATCGCGACGTCGGCGCGGAAGTCGAGTAGCTGACGGCGGAGCGACCGCACCGCCTGCCACGATTTCATCCAGCCGCGCGGCAGACGGAAGAGGTGGTCGATGGCGGGATGGCCGGCGAGCACGTCGGCGGCGCGGCCCTCGACTACCCAGCCGATCCGCGTGGCGGGAAACGCCCGCTTGAGCGCGACCGCGGCGGGCACGCCGTGAAGCACGTCGCCAATGGCGGACAGTTTGACGAGAACAATCGCACGTGGGGCATCCATGCCGCGCACTCCCAGGGAGACACTGACCAGCCCCGAAAGTTCATCGCAGCCGGGAATTTGGGGCAAGCCCAGTTTTGTCGGTTGGCCGCTACCCTGCCCGAGGGCTGGTCGGTTGGAGGGCCGGAACCTAGCCTTAGGGCACCGCTCTCCACCCGGGGCGTCTTCCCACGGTTTCTTTTGCATGACACACGGCCACGAAACGGCGGTGACCCAGGACTTCGGCGACATCGATGTCGCCGGCTTCTGCGCCGCCATCGACCGGCTGAAGGCCGAGGCCCACGCGAACATCGGGGCGGCCGACCTCGCCCACCTGCGACGGATCGAAGCATATGGCCGCGTGGCCACGCTCCTGGGCTATGCCACGGCCTGGATCATCCCCAATCCGCTCAGCGCCTTCCTGCTCAGCCTCGGGCAGTTCACTCGCTGGCTGCTCGCCCATCACATCCTGCACCGCGGCTACGACCGCGTGCCCGGTATTCCCCGCCGCTATACGAGCCAGGTCTTCGCACGCGGCTGGCGGCGGTACATCGACTGGTTCGACTGGCTGCTGCCCGAAGCCTGGGACTACGAACACAACATTCTCCATCACTATCACACCGGCGAGGACGGCGATCCGGACGTCGCGGAACGGCATCTCGAGTTTCTCCGCCGCATGCGGATTCCGGTCGTTCTCAAATACGCGCTCGTCGCGATCGTGGCCTGCACCTGGAAGATCATCTACTACGCCCCCAACTCGCTCGGCGTGATGCACCCCGCTGGCGGCAGGCGACCACGGAAGGAATCGATCGCCGTGCTGACGGTGGGCAGCGTCCTCGACTTCCGGCGGCCGGCGGTGCGGCGGCTGTGGCTGCGTTGCTACGCCCCCTACGCCGGCTGGCACTTCGTGGCCGTGCCGCTCCTCTTCCTGCCGCTCGGCACGACGGCGGCGCTGGCGGTGTTGATCAACAAGTTGCTCGCCGAGGCGATCACCAACGCCCATGCCTTTCTGGTGATCGGCCCCAATCACACCGCCGACGACCTCTACCGCTTCCGCTTTCACTACGGACGGAAGGAGGAGTTTTACGTGACCTCGGTGCTGGGTTCGGCCAACTACCGGTGCGGCCCGGAGTTCGTCGATTACATGAGCATCTGGCTCAACTACCAGATCGAGCACCATCTCTTTCCCGACCTGCCCATGCGGCAGTATTGCCTGATCCAGCCGCGGGTGAAGGCGCTGTGTCTCGAGCACAACCTCCCGTACCGGCAGGAGAGCGTGTTCCGGCGGTTCGGCAGGATGCTCGACGTCTGCGTGGGCAAGACCAGCATGCGGCAACTCGAGGCGTTTCCCGCGGTCGAGGCGGCGTGTGCCGGCGCCCCGGTTACTTGATCATCTCGATGTCGGAGAGCACCCAGGAGCGGTCGAAGTAGGGCTGGGTCGGGCCGTAGAGCCGGAAGTAGCTGAACCAGCCTTTGCCCGGGAGGGTCTTGATCCAGTTGCTCTCCGGCGTGCCTGCGGGGGCCGCGGGGCCGAACGTGAGGTCCACCGATCCATCGGCGTTGGTAACGATGGCGTCACGCGACGAACGATCGGGCGAAACGCCCGTGTTCACGAAGCAGCGGGTCTCGTTGTCGTAGACGGTGACCGACCAGAACTGCGCCACCGGAACGTCCTTTGGAACCCTGAGGCGGTAGGTTTTGCCGCCATCGAGCCAGTGGCCCTGGCTGTCCTTCGCGGCCTCGAGGTACACCTGCCCGATGCCGACGGCACGGCCCATCATCCCCACGGAGACGCCGACGGCCTCGTAGAACCAGCTCGTGCGCTCGTCCAACTGCGTGTGGTGCGGAGCTTCCTGATTGGTCTCCTTGAGAAACAGTGAGATCTCCCAATTTCTGGCCGGCCAGACTTTCGCACCTTCGAACCGCTTCCGGTAGGCGATCGCCCGGGCCATCACCTCTCCGGTCTGCGCGGCGTCGATGAGAATCTGCTTCTGCCGCTCGGTCGGGGTGAATGGTTTGCCCTTCTCGATGCCCAGCGGCTGGAGCATCCCCATCATCATCCTGTCACGCTCGTGGACCGGTTCCTCCTGGATGATCTTCGAGAGGCCTTCCCAGTAGGCGAGGCCACGCGGTTGTTCGCCGCTCCATGGGCGACCCGCCGGCGAGACGTGACGGGTCGGGGCTGGGCTTTCTCGCTGGCTGTAGGGATAGATCTTCAAGCCGTCGATGAGTGACTTGGCTTTGGCCGGATCAGGATCGAGCACGCGGTGGGCGGACCAGATGTTGACCGTGGGCGAACGAAAGACTCGGTAGCCCTCCGGCTTCAGTTCCGGGTCGTCAGGGCCGAGGATCAGATACCTGCCGCCCGCGCCCTTGTCGGGGCCGGTCTGGCCGGAATCGGTGATCGGCCGCTGCCAGAAATCGGTGAAGCCGCCTGCCGTGGGGCCGGCGGGCACCTCGCACACCAGCGGGCCTGTCTCCGCCAGATTCGGAAACGCCATGATGTAGGGCGTCGTGGCATTTGCCGTGAGGAGGCCGAGCTTGTCCTGGAAGGTGAGGTAGTCGACGTAGTCGAGCTTGCCGGCACCGAACTTGGTGAGGTGTTCGCTCTGCCATTGCTGTATCGCCATCAGAGGCAGGGCCCAGAGGTAGGCCTGACAGGCCCGCTGGTAGTCGATGTCGTCGAAGACTTTCGCGACGGTGGCATCGGTCGGGTAGCCGTTCTCCAGGTCGAGCGGGCCGAGCCTCGATGCGACGCTTCCGGTGGTGGGCAGGAGCTGCGCGTGGGCCGCGGGGCACGTCAGGCCGCTGATGAGTGCGGCGGTGAGAACGATTCCTCTGGCTATGGTCATGATGGAGGTCTCTTCGCAGAGTTGTTTGAAAACCATTGTGGCAAGGTCAAGGCACCTTCTCGATGTCGCCTGGCTTCCAACGCTTGTCGATGGCCGCTTCGGTCGGGCCGTAGAGCCGGAGCACGGCAAAGTATCCTTTGCCCGGCACTGTCGCGAGCCAGTTGCCCTCCTTGCCTGCGGGAGCCGTGGGGCCGAGGTGGAGGTCCGTGCTGCCGTCGGCGTTCTGCACCGGCAGGTCGCGTGACCCGAGCGACGGGAATGGTTGCCCGTTGGCGAGTCCCGAGCCGTTCTCCGCTTCGTAGAGCGTCACCGACCAGAAGTTGGCGGCCGGAATGTCGCGAGGCAGGCGGAGTCGGTAGCTGCTGCCGCCCGACAGATTCGCACCCTGGCTGTCAACGAAGACGATCATGTATTTGGCACCCCGGCCGGGCGTCTGCGACAGCATGCCCGGACTGACCGAGTAATAGTTTGTGAAAAACCAGATCCGGGCGTCGAGATCGAGATAGCCACCGGCCACCCTGCGCCAGCCGAGATCGAAAGGCCCCCCGAGATTCTCGGGGGTCGCGTCGGCCATGGGGTTGATCCACCGGCGGTCGGGATAGATCCGCAGCGAACGGCCGGCGACCACATCCTCGAAGCCGATGACGCGGCTCATCTTGTAGGCCGTCCGCGCGGCGTGATCGAGGATCGCCCGTGTCTTTGCGTCGGGCTCGAAGGGCTTGCCCTTGGCAATGCCGATCGATGCCAGCATGCCGAGCCCATCGGGGTCGGCAAGGTTGGTGCCCTCGCTCTCCACCAGTTTCTTGAGGTGATCGAAGGCGGTGCCATCGCGGGCCGGCAGCATGTCGACCGGCACGCCGGAGGCATCGGGGAACTGCATCGGCCTGGCGGCCTCCTTGCCGTTGAGCGGGTAGATCCTCGACTGCTCAATGAGCGCGACGGCCGGCGCGAGGTTCTTCGGGTCTTGATAGAAAGCGCGGAGAAAGACGAACACGGTGTTGGTGGGTGAACGGTAGACGAAACAATCCTCCGGCGCCGGTCCCTCGTAGCCGGGGGGCAGCAGCAGGAACTTTCCCCCCTTGCCGGCGTCGGGGCCCGGCAGGCCGACGTCCCCAAAGAACCTGCCGCCATCGACCGGAATCGGCCGCTGCCAGGCATCGAGCAGGATGCCCTGCAGGTTGGGCGGAGCCTCGAACACGAGCGGGCCGTCTGTGCCGAGGTCGATGTAGCCCATGGCATAGATGACGTCGGAGTTGGGGGTCGTCACGAGGGTCTTGGCGTCGAGGCGTTTCTTCCAGACCGGCAGGACGTTGCAGCCGGCGCCGAAAACCTTCTCCGAGCCGACCTTCATGCCGAGCGTGTTGATCAGCGGCAGCGCCCAGAGATAGGTCTGCGTCGCCCGCTGGAACAGCAGTTCGTCACGCAGGGTCTGTGCGGTCTCGGGCGTGGGACGGTTTTCCGCGAACGGCAGGCTGCTCAAGGCCTCGAAGCGGGCGAGTTGGGCGGACGCCGCCCCCGCGTGCATGAGCACGGCAACGAGTGCGAACGAGACAAGCATGTGAGTGCGCATGGTCTTCATCAACAACTCCAAGAAGAAAGCTTACGTGATGCCGATTCCGGCCAGTTCGCACATCACGGCGGATGAGACCGACTGCGGGCAGCTCCAGACCAGGAAGAACATCGACTCGCGGACGAGCCGCTCCGCCGGATGGCCGGCCACGAAGCCGGCCCCTTTCGAGGCCGTCAGCGCCGCCTGCGCGGCCCGCACCACGAGGCCGTTGGCGTGGGCCCGCAGCCGATCCCGTTCAGCCGGTTCGATGCCGCCATCGGCGGCCGCGTCGAGCTGCCGCCAGAGGTCTTCCACCTCGGTCCGGAGGCATGCGGCCACCGGTTCGAGCGACGGCCGCGAGCGGACCTCGTCGTCGAGAATGGCAATCGTCGCCCGCGTGGAGCCCACCGCCAGCGCCGTCGTCGCCAGGCCGCCCGTCCGCACGCCCGCCTCGGCCGGCCTGATCACGTCGGCCGGCTCGACGTCTCGAAAGACCACGCTCGACGTGCGGCTCCCGGAGAGGGCGAGCAGTTGCATGGGCGGCGCGATGTCGAGGCCATCCGCAGCGGTCGGCACCACGAAGAAGAGCTGCTCGCCCGTCTCGGTGAGGGCGCCTGTGACGATCGTGTCGCTCGAGTCGGCGCCGGTGACCCAGGGGCAGAGGCCATTGAGCCTCCACCTGCCGTCGATGCGTGCTGCCGCCAATGCCGGTGAGCCGAGGTGGCGGCGGCTCGTCGAGAGCTGCGAGATGCCCACCGTGGTCGGTGTCTCGCCACGGGCCAGGGCAGGCAGTCGGGCCGATCGCACGGCCGGCTCGCCGCCCGCGATGATCCGGCAGGCGCTCGCCCACTGGGTGAGCGCGAGCGCGGTCGTCAGGCAACGGGCCGCGATCGCGGCAAGCATTTCGAGGATCGCTGGTTCCGTGGCGGCCGTGCCGCCGACGTCGGCGGGGATGAAGCCGGCCAGCGCGCCGGACCGTGCCAACGCCGCGAAGGCCCCGCTCCGCCAAGGGCCGATCTCGGCGGTCTGATCCGACACGGCGGCCAACGCATCACAGAGGGCTGAAAGTGCGACGGGATCGGGGTGGCGACTGCCGGGAGTGAACATGCCGCCATTATGCCGGGCGGGGGTCGAATGAAAATCGCCGCTCGCTATACTGCGGGTCCTTCTGGCAGGTTCCCCCCCTCCATCTCCACATCACGTCCGGAGCCACAGCATGAGCCAGGCCGAAGAAACCCGCGCCACCAATGCAGCCAGAAGTTCTGCGTCCGCCAACGGCAACGCCAGCCACGGCCCGCACGCACCGCCGCGGCTCGACGAGCTTTCGCCCGAGAATCTCCACGAGAAGTGCACGGCCTTGGCCCGCAACCTCTGGTGGAGCTGGCATCCCGAGGTGACCAACCTGTTCCGGGAACTCGACCCGATCCGGTGGCGGCAACTCGACCACAACCCGATCGCCCTCCTGGCCGAGTTCACGCCCGAACGGCTGGAGGCCCGCGCCGCGGAACTCGTGCTCTACAGTCGGATCAACCAGGCTTACCGCCGGCTCAAGGAATACATGGCCGGTGATTCGACCTGGAGCAACGTCCACGCCGGCGTGCTCGGCTCGAAGCCGGTCGTCTATTTCTCCGCCGAGTTCGGCATCCACGAATCGGTGCCGATCTATTCGGGCGGTCTCGGCGTGCTCGCCGGCGACCACGTCAAGAGTGCCAGCGGCCTGGGCATCCCGCTCATCGCGGTGGGGCTGTTCTACGATCAGGGCTATTTCAAGCAGCAACTCGACATCGACGGCTACCAGCACGAGGAATACCTCCAGTCGCGGACCGAGGCCCTGCCGATCGAGCCCGCGATCGGAGCCGACGGCAAGCCGATCACCGTCCAGATCGACACGCGTTCGGGACCGATCTTCGCCAAGGTCTGGAAGATGGCGGTGGGCCGCGTGAACCTGATCCTGCTCGACTCCGACGTCGAGGTGAACAATCCGGAAGACCGCGAGCTGACGAGCCGCCTGTATGGTGGCGACTCGCGGCTGCGGATCCGGCAGGAGCTCGTGCTGGGAGTCGGCGGCGTGCGGGCGATCCGGGCGATGGGGATCGTGCCCGGCGTCTACCATCTCAACGAGGGCCACTCGGTCTTCGCCACGCTCGAGGCTGTCCGCGGCCGGATGGAACGCGACGGCTACTCGTTCGACGACGCTGTCCGCCGGGTGGCCCGTCAGACCGTCTTCACGACGCACACGCCGGTGCCCGCCGGCCACGACCGGTTCGATAGCGGCCTGATCGAGGAATACCTCGGCCCGATGCGGGATGCGCTCGGCATTTCCCACGACCAGCTCATGGGAATGGGCCGGGTCGAACCCCACAACCACAGCGAGCCGTTCTGCATGACGGTGCTGGGCCTGAAGATGTCGCGGCGGGCGAATGCCGTCAGCGCGTTGCACGGCCACGTGAGCCGCAAGATGTGGTCCGGCCTCTGGCCGTGGCGGGTCGAGGAGGAGGTGCCGATCGGCCACATCACCAACGGCGTGCACGTGCCGAGCTGGCTCTCCTGGCAGATGCTGCAGCTCTACGACCGCATCTTCCCCGCCAACTGGCTGCGCCGTATGGGCGAGCCCGACATCTGGCAGAAGATCCATGAGTGTGATCCGGGCGAACTGTGGGAGACGCACTACGCCCTCAAAAACCTGCTGCTGCAGTTCGTGCGGCGGCGGCTGGCGCGGCAATGCCGGCGCCGCGGCGAGTGCGATGAGGCCGTGGAGTTGGCACGGTCGGTGCTCGATCCGAACATCCTCACGATCGGCTTCGCCCGACGGTTCGCCACCTACAAGCGGGCCGATCTCGTGCTCGCCGATCTCGACCGCCTCCACGGGTTGATCAGCAACGCCGAGCGTCCGATCCAGATCATCTATGCGGGCAAGTCCCATCCGGCGGACGAGCCGGGCAAGGCGTTGATCCGCAAGATCGCGAACCTGCGGAACGACACCCGGTTCGCCGGCCGTGTCGTGTTCGTCGAGGACTACGACATCAACGTCTGCCGCCACCTCATCCAGGGCGTGGACGTATGGCTCAACAACCCGCGGCGGCCGCTCGAGGCCTCAGGCACCAGCGGCCAGAAGGTGGTCTACAACGGCGGCCTGAACTGTTCCATCCTCGACGGCTGGTGGGCCGAGGCCTTCGACGGCCGCAACGGCTTCGCCATCGGCCGCGGTGAGACGCACTCCAACGACGAGATCACCGATCGCCGCGACGGCGAGGCGCTCTACAAGGTGCTGGAGCAGGAGGTGATCCCGCTCTTCTACGATCGCGACAGCGACGGCCTGCCGCGGGCGTGGATCCGAATGATGATGAACTCGATCAGTTCATTGGGGTGGCGGTTCAGTGCCCATCGCATGGTGATGGACTACGCCCGGATGTGCTACGTGCCGGCCGCCGGCGGCGTGTCGTGCGACATGCACAGCAGGTAGATGGCGGTCAGCTTTCGCTTGCTTGCGCTGCGGGCTTGAATGAAGCCCGCAGCGTGAGCCAGCGACGCCTCAGCGTTCTGCCGCACGGAGCGTGCGGAGACTGGCGATGGCCGTGTCGAGTTCGGTGGTCAGGAGATCGAGCGCCTCGTCCGAGTACGTTGGCGAGTCGGCGGCGGTCCGCAGGGAGCTGGACCAGTCGACCCGCCGGCCGGGAGGCAGGTCTTCGACGGCGAAGGCCCGCTTCGTGGGCATCCCGAAGGTGAATCGACCGCCGTCCACATGGATGGGCCGTTCTTCGCGGGTGCCGCCGTCGATGAGCCGGAGCGGCTCCTCGACGGGCTCGAGGCTGCCGTCATCGGTGGTTGCCACCAGCCAGGCGCACGTGGTGCATTGGCCTGACTGCGGGTCGACGCGCACCAGGTGCCGGACGATGAGATCCTCGTGGTCCTCGCCCCGGAGCATGAGCGACGGGGCGTCGAATGCGACAGCCGTGGCGTGACTTCCGACGCACGCGATCTCGCCGAGGCTCTTCTGTTTGGCGAGCAACACCTGCCGGCCGATAAAATCGAGCGAAACTCCGGCCATGGTGGTGTCGGGGGCGACCATGGTCAGCCGGCCGTTCACCTTCATGCAATTGCCGACGCCGACCTCGACGAGCGTATGCCGGGGAGTGTTGCCTTTGGCGACCGAGGTATCCACCGGCCGCACTGTGGCGAGGATCGCGAACGTGAATTCGGCCACGGCATCCCGGATCGACTCGGAGACGTCTTCGGTGTCGCCGCTCGTGAACCGCGGCGTGGCGAGGAGCACGATCCTGTTCCAGCGGTCGCGGTCGGGATCGTCCACCACGGTGCCGGCAGCGATGACCGTCATCGGGCGGGGCACCGCTGGCGTCTCGTCCTCGGCAACGGCGGCCAACGGAGCGAGGCAGGCTAGCGCGATGATCGCGAGGCGCGGCCAGATGCCGGTGCGATCGCCGATCGGCGGCAGGCTCAACGGATGATTCCCGAATCCGACCACGGTGCCGCTCCTCTGACCCACGTGTCAGGAGGTGCTCACGCGGGGGCGGGATGATGGGGAAACGGCGCCGACGAATCAAGAGAGAAGGGGCGGCCGATGCGACCGGGGACGCACGCCGCGTTTTCGCGGCTTCCCTAGTTCGCCGGAGCGGCCTGGGACCGCGAAAACTCGAGCTCCGCCCGCCAGCGTTCCACTCGCTGTGCCGTCTCGCCCTGCCGCGCTTTCGCGGCGGCCGCCTGCTCCTCGGCCTCCTCCAACGCCTTGCCCGCGGCGGCCACCTGCGATTCGGCGACCTGCATGGCTTCGGCGGCGGCCTTGGCCTTCTCCGTGGCGGTCTGCCCGACCGCGGAAGCATCGGCGAGCAGTTTTTCCGCGAGCTGCAGCCGCTTGGCCAAAGGCGGTGGATTGGTGTCGAGCGTGCCGGCCTGCGCGGCGTCGGCGGTGTTGAACACCGTCACCGCGCCGCTCCAATCGCCTGCGAACACCCGGGAACCGTCGCCGGTCGCCGCCACTCGCGTGCCGATGTCGGCGAGCGGCGCGGTCTCCCGCTCCAGCGGCCCGTCGGCCTTCCAGAACTTCACCCGCCGGTCGCGGCCGGTGGTGACCAGCCGCCCGTCGGGCAGCCAGGCCACGCTTTCCGCGCCGCCCGGATGGGCCTGCCAGGTCTTCAGCTGCGTCGATTCCTTCGGATCCCAGAGTCGTAGCGACCCATCCTCCGACACCGTCGCCAGCACGCCCCCATCCCGCCGCCATGCGATGGCGGTGATCGCCAGCGTATGGCCCTTGAGCGTGCCATGCTCGCGGCCTCCCCGCGGCTCCCAGAGAAACAGGTTGCCGGCGCGGTCGCCCGTTGCCAGCAGGTCGCCCCGCGGCGGAGAGGGTGGTGAGAACTCGATCGCCGTGACCCAGTCGGTGTGCTTGCGCAACTCGCTCTCAACCGTGCCGTCGGCGGTCGTCAGCAGCCGCACGATTCGCGACGGTCCGCCCAGGGCAACGAGCCGCTGATCGGCCGACAGGTCGGCCGCCAGCACCTCGTCGTATTCATCACCGAGTTCGGCGATGCGGGCGGCCTTCGCGACGTCCCAGACCACCACGCGGCCGCTCTTGGCGGCCTCGCCGCCGCCGGCCAGCAACAGCTTGCCGTTGCGGGTGAAGCGGACGGTCTTCACCACGCCCTCGGGAAACGGCAGCACGCCGAGCAGTTCAAGCGAAGCTGTGTGATGCAGCAACAACTGGCGGCGGCCGCCCACGGCCGCGACCTCTCCGTGCGGAGAGACGGCCAGGGCCGTGATCGTCGTGGGCCTCGCCGCCTCCGAGACCACCTCCAGCGAGAGCCTCGGCGGCATGACCGGCGGACCTTCGGGAAGCCCGACGGCGTCGGCAGCCAGAGCGATCGCCGTCACCTTGCGGGCGACCGGTGCGCCCCCGGCGCGTTCGACGGCGCCGCCGGCGATCCAACGCTTGATGACGTCGAGCATGTCGGCCGGGAGCTTGTCCGACTCCGGCGGCATCTTCGGCTCCGACGCATGGCTCGCCAACTGCCAGAGATACGAGCCGTCGGCATCACCCGCCGCGATCACCTCGCCCGAACTGCCGCCGGCCATCGTCTGGCCGTGGCTCGTGAGATCGAGGCCCCCCTTCTTCTTGTCGGGGTTGTGGCAGCCGCAGCACTTCTCACGGAAGATTGGCAGGACATGGTCGTTGAACGTGGGGGGCATGTCGGCGGCGCGGGCCGGCTCGGCGGCCACGATCGCCAGCAACGCCACGAACGCGTGGATCGCCACGCTTGCGAAGATCGCCAGGCTTGCGAAGGTCGCGGGAACGAGCCGATGGAGGCGGTTGCGAGCACGCATGATGGGCGGCATCAGTGGTTGAAGATGAATTCCGGCGAATTGAGCAGTGCCCAGAACACGTCCTCGAGCGCCTGCCGCTTGTCGGAAGCATCGAGCACCGTGACGAGCGTCTCGAGCCGTTCCCGCTCGGTGGGCATGCGGCAATAGCACCGCACGAAGAGTTCGTCGATCACCGCGGTCGGCGAGCCCCCGGCCGCCAGCCGTTTCTCGACCAGCTTTCCCTGCCGGATGCGGTCGTTTGCGGCGTCGCCATTGAGCAGGTGCAACGCCTGCGACAGACTCGGGTCCATACGGACGGCGCAGGTGCAGACATCCTCGCGGGTGGCACGTCCGAAGGTGGTGAGGAAGTAGTTGGTCGTGCGGCCGTCGGCCACCTGCACGGCGCGGGCGCCGAGCGGCAGGCCGGGAAACTTGTTCTTCGTGTCGGTCACCTCGGCGAGCACGTCGAGCAGCACCTCCGCCCGCACCCGCCGGACGCCGGCATGCGAAAAGTTGACGCTGTCGGAGCGGTTCGACTCGTTCCAATCGCTCGACCGCTGATAGGTGCGGGATGTGACGATGGCGCGGACGAGCGCCCGGAAATCCCAGCCGGTCGCCGCGAACCTGCGGCTGAGTTCCGCGAGCAGAGCCGGGTTTGACGGCGGATTGCTGACCCTCGCGTCGTCGGGTTCATGCACGATGCCGCGGCCGAAGAAGTGGCCCCACGCGAGGTTCGCGATGTGGCGGCCAAAGAAGGGGTTGTCGGCCGAGGCGATCCACGCGGCCACCGCCTCGCGGCGGTCACGATCGGACACCGCCGGCCGCTCGCCCCCCAGGAATTTCGGCGGGGCGGGTTTGCCGGTGACCGGATGGTTCACCTCGCCGCTGCCCGAATCGAAGATGATGGTCTCTCGTGGATCGCCGCCCCGCTTGCGGCCGATCTGCGAGAAGAATGCCGCGAAGCCGTAATAGTCGTCCATCGTCCAGCGGTCGAACGGATGGTTGTGGCACTGGGCGCACTGGATCCGCATGCCGAGGAAGGCCTGCGCGACGTTTTCCGTGAGCTTGAGCGTGTTGCGCTCCAGTTGGAAATAGTTGCTGGCCGGATTGGCGAAGGTGCCGCCCGAGGCGGTGAGCAGATCCCGCACCATCTTGTCGATCGGCTCGTTGGCGGCGATCCGGCGGTCGAGCCACTGGTGATAGAGGATCGCAGCCTTGGGCGTGACCTCGTCGCCCTGCGAACGGATCTGCAGGATCTCTGACCACTTCATCACCCAGAGTTCCACGAACTCCTTGCGGGCCATGAGCTGATCGACGACGCGGGCCCGCTTGTCGGGCGACGTGTCGGCGAGGAAGGCCTGGCGTTCCTCGGGCGTCGGCACGAGTCCGACCAAGTCGAGCGTGGACCGCCGCAGGAAGGTCTCGTCGTCGCAGATTCCGGAGGGGGCGATCCGAAGGCTGGCGAGCTTGGCATCGACGAGGTCGTCGATCCACGGGGTGCCGACCGGCTGAACGCCGCTGTCGGGCAACGTGAAGGCCAGATCCTTCGGCACGACGATCAGCGGCGTGCCTGTCGTGATGGTGTCGTAGCGGGCCATCACGAACGCCTCGCCACGCGCCCCTGGCGTGACCAGGCCGGCGGGCGATACCTTCGCTGCCGGTTCGTTGTTGGAGCCATACCAGACGAGGTCGGTGACGTCGCGATCGGTGCCATCGGAAAACCGTGCGACCGCCACCAGCGGCTGGGGTGGGCCGCTGGATTCGAGCAGCGCTCCCGGCGGATAGAGGTCGAGCGTTTGAAGCGTGGGAACGCTCTCCGCCGGATCGGGCCCCGGGTCGTCAGGTGCGCCGGCGGCGACCCACTGTTCGATGCGGGTGGCGAGGTCGCTGTCGGCCGCAAACCGCTTTCCTCCGGTATGCGGCACGGCCCCAGTGGCCTTGAGCAACAGCAGGCTGGCCTGCGGATTGCCCAGATCGATCCGGCGGCCGGGCAGTTCGCGGGTGATGCGGTGGTAATCGCCCGCGGGGTCGAATCCGAAGAGCGACAGCCGGAAGCCGTCCTTGCCACGGGCCGCACCATGGCAGCTGCCCATGTTGCAGCCGCCCCGTGCAAAGACGGGCATCACGTCGAGCCGAAACGACAGGGGCGGATTGGATGTCGCCGAAACGACCCGCAGCGGGATCTCCCGCGTCTGCCCTGCATGGGTCACGCGGATCAGGCCATCGCCGTCGGACAGCGGCTCGAGCACCAGGCGGCCGGACTCGTCGCCAGCCTTCTTCACGGCAGCGAGTTTCGGGTCGGAGACCGTCACGGTGGCCAGACCGGTGACGTCGATCGTGCGGCCATCTTCCAGCCGGGCCTGCACGATCACCTGCTGGCGGTCGCGGGCCGAGTCGAGCCGGACGGCGGGGGGATAGACCTCAATGGCGACCGGCTCGCCCGCCTGCAGTCCGCCCGCGACGACGCCGGCGCACACCGTCCAGCCAATCGCAACCCGCCGCAGCGGCATCCACCATGATCGCGGCGTCGGGACGGCAGAAGTGTCGCACGATCGGGCCACGTGGGAATCCATCAGTTCCCCACTTTCTTTTCGGCCTTTTCGGCCGCGGCGCCGTCAGTGGGCTTCGGTTTGCGAACGGGATCCGCTTTGTGAAGGGAATCCGGTGGAGATAGCGGCTTGTCGATGCGGAGATGAGTGCCGGGCGTCGAGTGCACCACCCACGTTCCCGCCATCGGCACTCGGATCTGGCAGAAGATGTTGTCGTGGCGGCCGGGCGACGCATCGGTCGCCACGGCGACGGGGAACACCAGTTCGGTCGCGGTCGCAGCGAACTCGAGTTCGGGAGCCTCGGCCTTCGCCGGCAGCCCCATCAGCTTCACCGTCGCGGTGCCATCAAACGTTCCCGGCTTCGTGACCTTGCACACGATCCTCGCCTCCTGTCCCGGCTCTGTCACGGCCTTCTCCGCGGTCAGTTCGATGAGCGGCTCGGCGACGCGAATCGTGACCGGCAGGCTCGACACCCAGCCCGACGGAGCGTTCGTCTCCTTCACCGCGGCCGTCACCACCACCTGCCACTCGCCCACGGGAGCGTCGGCCGTGGCGTTGATCGGATACACGGCCTCAGAGTCGGCTTCGGAGACATCGATGCCCGCGGGGGCCCCGATGCCGGGCGGCTTGAAGGGAAAACCGAGCCTCACCTTGCCGGTGAAACCCTGCTCGCGAACGACCCGTACTCGGAGATCCATGCTGCCACGCCGGACGAGCGGCACCGACGGCTGCTCGACATCGATGCGGATCCTCGACGGCTCGACAACGGCGATGGGAAACCGGTCGCTGACGCTGGTGCGATAGCTGGCGTTGTTCGGCTGTCCGAAGACCAGTTCGGTCACCTGCCGCAGGCCACCGATGGCCCGGCCTGCCGCGTCGTCCGCGCCGACGGTCTGCACGGACACCCTCGCCAGATTCGTGGCCGCCGCTGCTTCGGTGGTGGCCTCGAACACGGCGACCGTGCCCGGCGCCTTGCCGACGGCCGGCGGCGTGATCGCCCGCACGCCAGCCGGCAGGTCGTCGAAGGCGATGTGAACGGCGGCGTCGCAGTCGGTGCGGGTGGTGTTGAAGACGAGCGCCGTGCGGTTGCCACGCGGCACGGAGGCCACGAGCCGCTCCTGCGAATTGGATCGCGACGGCGGCACCGACACGGTGACCTGCGGCTCGGCCGGCTCGATGTCTATCCAGTAGATGAATTCGGTGCCGCCACGCCGCTGGTGGTCGTTGACCCGGACGAGGAAGGAGCCTTCGTCGGGCGTCTTGACCTTCGCCTCGCAGTCGGGGCCGTCGGCGTCGTCGTTGCCGGTAACCTTTTCACGCTTCTCATTGTCGCGGTGGATGTTGACGACGAGATCGATCGGCGACCCGAGCCGGCGGCCCCGGCCACGGACCCGCCAGGCGGATCCCTTCGGTGCCTCGACACGAATCCAGTCGACATCCTCGCTGGCATCCATGCGGCCGATGAGATTCGCAGGCGCCGACACGCGGCCCGCCTTGGCCGGCTCGTCGTTCGGCTCCACCTCCGTGGTGGCGGGCACCCCGGAGATGCGAAACGGCACGCCGACTGGCGACACCACGCCGTCCCTTTCGGGACGCACCTCGGCTAACCCCGCGTGGTCGCCCTGCTGCGGGAGCACGATCTTCGTGCGGAACGGACCGGCGGGATCGCCCAGCCACTCGACCTCCATCTCGGCGCCCGGCGGGCCGCCCGGCGGCCAGGCCACGTGTGGCACCGGAAACCGCCCCACGTGGAGCAGATAGACGCAGCCGTCGTTGCCGCCGTAGGCGCTTTCACGCACCCGGAGGAAATAGGTGCCGTCGGCGGGGGCCGTCGCGGCCAGCATCGCGTCTTGGCCCAGGAGCGGGTGATCGTCGCAGGACGCCAGCACGAAGCCGCGTTCGTCGACGATGTCGAGGCACGGATCGAACATCTCCTGATCGAGCCGGATGCCGTCGATCGCCACGGCGATCCGCTCGCCGCCGGCGGCACGCACCGGAAAGCAGTCGACGTCTTCGCCCTTCACGACGCCGGTGATGGTGCGGGCGGTCGCCAGGGCAATCACCGTCTGGTCCGCCGCCGTCGCGGCCTGCGGGTTGTCGTTGGGTTCGGTCTCCGCGGTTTGCGGCAGAACGCCGACGCGGAACGTGCGCAGCTCCGACAGCCCGTGCTTCGTTCGGAGCCGCAGCCGATGCGGCCCCAGCGGACACTCGTCCGGAATGCGGATCGTCGCCTTGGCGTGCGTCGCATCGACGGGGGTGAGCGAAACCACCGCGATCGAGCCGTTCTCGAACCAGAGCTGCTCTGGGTCGGCGAATTCCTTGCCGGCGATCGCGATCTCGAGTTCCGATCCCCGGGGCCCGCCGCCCGGCTCGATGCGGTCGATCGATGGTTCAGCGAGAGCCGTGACGGCGGAAGGGCATGCCGCAGCCGTGATCGTCACCAGCAGGGCGACGCAACGGCCCCATCGGCTCGCCAAGGAGCCGCGGGATCGGATGCTGGAACTGTGCACGAACATGCCCCGCCTCGATGGTTGTCGATTGCGACCCCCGGGATCGTCAGGCCAGCAGATCCTCGCGAACCTTGCCGCCATCGACGATCTCGACGGGACGATTGCCGGGAGCCATCAATTCCTTGTCGGCGACGATTCCCAGACAGTGATAGACGGTCGTCGCCAGATCCTCGACAGAAAGCGGATTGTCCTGCGGTTCCGCCGCAATGGCGTCGGAGGAGCCGTAGACGCTGCCCGCCTTGATGCCTCCACCGGCCAGCAGCACGCTGAACACCTTCGGCCAGTGATCCCGCCCGGCATCGTTGTTGATGCGGGGGGTGCGGCCGAACTCGCTCGACACCATCACCAGCGTCGACGCCAGCAGGCCGCGCTGATCGAGATCGCGGATGAGCGCGGCATACGCCTGGTCGAAAGCCGGGAGCGTTTTGTGCATGTTGTCGCTGATCTTCTGGTGCATGTCCCAGCCGCCGTAGGAGAGCGTGACGAACCGCACGCCCGCCTCGACGAGCCGCCGCGCCAGCAGCATGCGCTGGCCGGCGGCATTGCGGCCATAGTCGTCGCGGATCGCATCGGGCTCCGCCTTGATGTCGAACGCGCTGCGGGCCTCGTTGGAACTCACCAGTGAATAGGCCCGCTGGTAGAAGGAATCCATGGCCGCGAGGTTTTCCGAGCCCTCGAGCCGCTGGAAGTGGCGGCCCACGGCGTCACGCAGTCGCTGACGGTTCGCGAACCGATCGGCGTCGACGCCCTTCGGCAGCATCAGATCGCGGACCGTGAAATTGCCGTCGGCTGGATCGGAGCCGATCGCGAAGGGGCCGTAGGCGCTGCCGAGATAGCCGGCGCCGGCGTCGGGGGCCGGCAGGTTGGGAATGCTCACGTAGGGCGGGAGGTCGGCCCGCGGACCGTATTCATGGGAGACCACGCTGCCGAAACTCGGGAACGTCAGCGCCGGACTGGGCCGATAGCCCGTGAACATGTTGTGCGTGCCCCGTTCGTGGGCCGCCTCGCCGTGTGTCATCGACCGGATGACGGTGATCTTGTCGGCGATCTGCGCCGTCTTGCCGAGCAGTTCGTTGAACTTGACGCCCACGAGTGCCGTGTCGATCGGCTTCATGTCGCCGCGGTATTCGGCCGGCGCGAGCGGCTTGGGATCGAACGTCTCCTGCTGCGCCCACCCGCCGGGCAGCCAGATATGGATGACGCTCTTCGCCTTGCCCTCGAAGTGAGTGAAGGACTTCGCGTCGGCGTGCGCCGAACGGCTTCGCAGGTAGCCGCCGAGCGACAGCCCCAGTGCCGAAAGGGCACCGACGTGGAAAAAATCCCGGCGGCCGTTCCCCGCAGCATCACAAGACACACCCGACATGGAAACATCCTCCCTGGGTGCCGAAAGACTGGTGAAATCTTATCGGATCGGCGTCAGCTCGTCCATGTGACAGGCTGCCGTCTGCGCTGACAGCCGCGTTCCGGGCCGGAATGCGTCTCAGGTTGAGACGCACATGCGTTTTATACGTTTCACCTCGCCAGGAACTTCGTCTCAGTGTGAGACTCCCAGCGAGGGTTCAACGTGCCCTGAGCTTTGGTGTCGCCGGGCAGGCTCCCCGAACACGCTTGCTTTGCAGGATGCGATTTGCCCTGTGGCGGCAAGTTTTTAACTTGCTTGGAGAGTCGGCGACGGGGTTGCCGGCGGTCCGCATGAGGTCCGTGGTGCTTGCACGGTGCGATAACCGTTCATGCAGCCGGCTACTCGTCGAACGAACGCTTGTTGCGCAACAAGTGGTGGTAGTGCTGCGCGAAGCGGTGGGCCTCGTCGCGGACATACTCCAGCAGCCGAAGGGAATAGGAGTCGCGGGAGAGACGTAGCGGCTCGCTCCGGCCCGGCAGGAAGACCTCCTCCTCCCGCTTCGCCAGCGAGATCACGCAGGGCGCCACGATGCCCAACGATTCGAGCGCATCCATCGCGGCCGAAAGCTGTCCCTTGCCGCCGTCCACCAGGAAGATGTCGGGCAGCGACGCACCCTCGCGGGCGAGCCGGGAGAACCGTCGCGACACGACCTCATGGATGCTCTTGAAGTCGTCGATGCCATCGACCGTCTTGATTCGATACCGCTTGTAGCCGGGCTTGAACGGCAGGCCGTCGATGAACTGCACGAGACTCGCGACCGTCTCGTTGCCGGCCAGATGGGCGATGTCGACACCCTCGATCACCCGCGGTGGACGCGGCAGGCCGAGCACCTTCTCCAGGCCAGCCAGCCCCTTCTTCGGATCGACGAGAAACACCTCGGGCTGCACGTGCTCCTCCAGGTCGCCCCGCTGGTCGAGCGTCTCCAGCAGCCGGATCTCGTCGCGGAGCCGCCCCGCCCGCTCGAATTCGAGCTTCGCCGAGGAGGCGAGCATCTCCTGCCTCATCTCCTCGAGCAGCCGCTTCTTGCCGCCGTCGAGAAACGTCTTTAGCCGGTTGATGTCGCGACGGTATTCCTCCTTTGAGATCCGCAGGTTGCATGGAGCCGTGCACTGGTCGATCGAGGCGAGCAGGCAGGGCCTGAACCATCGCCACTGCTCGTCATGGGCGTCGATGTCGAGCGAGCAGGTGCGAAACTTGAAGATCCGCTGCAGCACGACGATCGCACCGCGGAGGCTGCCGGCGCTCGTGAACGGGCCGTAGAGCTTCACCCCCTTCTGCTTGGGCGTGCGGGTGAACTCGACCCGCGGGAAATCCTCGTGGGTCGTGATCTGCAGATACGGAAACGTCTTGTCGTCCTTGAGGTCGGAATTGAACCGCGGCTGCACGTCCTTGACGAGCCGGCTCTCCAGCAGCAGTGCGTCGACCTCGCTGTCGGCTTCCAGATAGTCGATGTCGCGGATCTCCTGCACGAGATCGGCCGTGCGGCGATCCTGCTCGGCCGCCTTGAGGAAGTAGCTCGAGGCCCGGGCCCGCAGATTCTTCGCCTTGCCGACGTAGATCACGCGGCCGGCGGCGTCTTTCATCAGGTAGACGCCCGGCGTCTGCGGAAACGTTTTGACCTTCTGCGCAGCTGCGGCCCGATCGCCGGTGGATGCCGTCTGGTCGGTGTCGGCGGGCGTGGATTCGGCGTCGTCGGATGGTTCGTGGTCGCTCACGGCCTCATTCTAGCCGCTCTCACGCTGCCCGCCTGTTCGGGGCTGCCCATGCCCCGTCGCCGGACGTTCGCTGCGGCCATCCATGGCCTCCGCTCACTCGATGCTGACTGCGCTTCGGCATCCTGCCTGCGCTGGTCAGCAACGCCGGCTCTCAGGGCACGGGCAGCCCCTCACGGGTCCGTCAGGTTCCATACAAGCCCGAAGCGCAAGCGAGGGTATACGAGGCTCACCGTTTCAACTCAGCCTCACACGCCAGCGAGCGATCGCAGGTCGCGTTCCAATGCGTCGAGCCGCTGCGTGAGCGCCGTCTTCGTGGCGGCGAGCTGCGTCTCGCCGCACGGGGCCGCCGCCGCGAACAGGTAGAACTTGATCTTCGGCTCCGTGCCCGAGGGGCGGGCCGCCACGCAGTTGCCAAGCGGCGGAAAGCGGCCGGCGGCGACGTCTGCCACGCTCAGGCTGGCCGTCGGCTCGGCCGGCAGTGAAAGGTCGAACATCACGAGGTCGCCCTTCGCCCCGGCAAATGGCGAGGCCGCCGCGGCGGGCGTCGAGGTGGTGAGACTGCCGTAGTCGCGAACCCTTGCCACCGGCAGGCCACCGAGCGTCGCCGGCGGCTTCGACCGCAGTGTCGCCATGATCTCCCGCATGCGGTCCATGCCCGCGGCGCCCGGCAGCGTGATCGCCACCTGCCGCTCCAGGTGACAGCCGTGCATGCAGAAGATCGTGTCGAGCTGCTCGTGGAGCGTCTTGCCCTGCGATTTGAGCGCCGCGGTGAGTTCGGCCAGCAACAGCGCCGCCACGCTCGCGTCCTTGTCGCGGACATGCGTGCCGGCCAGATAGCCGTGCGACTCCTCGCACCCGAACACGAAGTGCTCCGGCCCCGTCTGGTCGATCGCCTGCCCGATCCACTTGAAGCCGACCTGCAGCGTGTCGACGGTCATCGTGCGGTAGGCCTCGGCGATGCGGCGCACGAGACCGGTGGTCACGAGCGTCGTGATCACGTGGTCGCTGGCCGAGAGCGTGCCGAGCCGCTTGCGGCTGGAGAGCACCCAGTCGACGAGCAAGGCCGCCAACTGATTCCCCGTGAACGTCTGCCACGCGCTGCCGGCGGCACATGTGAGTGGTGCCGCCGCGCCGAGGCGGTCGCAGTCGGGATCGCTCGCCAGCACGAGGTCGTCGCCGCGGGCCTTCGCCTCAGCGATCGCCCCCTCCAGCACCGCCGGATTCTCCGGGTTCGCCACGTGGCCGGGCACGTTGGGGAAGTCGCCGTCGGGCATTGCCTGCGGGCCGTAGAGCCGCAGCTGCTTGAAGCCGGCGCCGTCGAGCACAGGCACGACGGCGCTCGCGCCCACGCCGTGCAACGGCGTATAGAGAATGGAGACGTCCCGCGGCCCGGCGGTGGACTGCTTGAGCACCGCCGCGACGAAGGCGGGGTCGATCTCCTGCTCCACGAACTGCACGCGGCCGGCCGCGACGCCCGCATCGAAGCTCTCACGACGCACGGCGTCGCACCGCATCACGCGATCTATGATCCCCTTGTCGTGCGGCGGGAGCACCTGCACGCCGCCAGCCCAGTAGACCTTGACGGCATTGTCGCTCGGGGGATTGTGGCTGGCCGTCACCATGATGCCGCAGGTGCTCGCCGTGTGGCGGACCGCGTAGGACAGTTCCGGTGTGCTGCGGAAACCCCTGAGGAAGAAAATCCTGAAGCCGGCCGCGAGGAGCACCTCGGCGCAGAGTTTCGCGAAGTGCTCGGACCGGTGGCGGGTGTCGTAGGCGATCGCGCAGGAGGGCTGTTCGCCGGCGGGCACGACGCTCCGCACGTAATCGGCGAGGCCCTGCGCGCTCTCGCCGATCGTGCGGTCGTTGATGGCGTTGGAGCCGACCGGATACATCTTCCCACGGCGGCCGCCGGTGCCGAACGGGATCACCGTCCAGTAGACATCGTCGAGTTCCTTCCACACGGCGGGTTCCGCGGCGGCCCGATCGATCCGTGTCGCCAACTCCCCGGCAAACTCCGCGTAGCGTGGCTGCGTGAGCCAGTCCCGCATCGTGCGGGCGGAGTGGTCGGTGATCGTGCCCGCTGCATGGGCGGCATCGATGGCGGCGAGACGAGCGTCCTGGGAGGCGGCTGGGACGATGGACATACGGAAAACTCCGGCCTGCGGTGGTGGAAGTTCGAGGTGACGACGAGCGTGCTGCATTCAATCGGCGTTTTTATACCCCCGGCCCCGCGGAGATCACCACCTCGGAATGACCGCACTCGATCCTCCGGCAGATCTTCCAGATGTTCGGCGGTTGAATCCGCGAGGGAGCATCGCCACGAAGCCGCGGGCCGGAGGCGATAGGAACGACGCGAACGTCAGCACCCTCCGCATCGACGTCCCCTGCGTGTGTGCTGGCGGTGAGCCCTTGGAGAGCCTTGGTCGAGGGATTAATCTTTCGTCGGCGGTTCACTCTCCAGCCACGGTTCAGGAGGCAGCAGCGATGCCTGTGTTCTCATTGTTTTTCTGCGGCACTGATTCGAACTCGACCCATTGGGACCTCGACCTGGAGAGTAGCAATGGCCAAGCGCCGCGGGGTGAATTGGTGAGCCGGCTCTATGAGCGATGCGATGGAGTGGCCCGAGAGACCAAGGCCATCATCGATGGCCCTGGAAGCGGCAATCTCCAAGAGCACGAAAAGATCCGTGGGACGAAAAACTACAGTAGCGTCAGAGGGAAGATGACAGGCGCCGGGTGGAATGAAAATGTCATGTTCGCGATCGACATCATCCTTGGGAGAATTGGCCGTGAAGCCATAGAGCCGGACGGTGCACGCAGGTGGATGAAAGACTCCGATGCCAGCACATGCTCCAATGCCACCTGCAGGAAAGGCTTTGGGGTCATGACGCGTCGGCATCACTGCAGGTTATGCGGAAAGGTGTTCTGCGACGCATGCACGTCTCAGTCTATAACCATCAAGAACCCGCTCGCCGCAGCAGATCGTGTGGCTGGAACCCATGCCAAGCAAAAGGTCTGTGCGGCTTGTTTCTTGGAGGACCAATATAGGTCGATCGACCTCGATCGGGCCGCAGCGGACAAGGTCGACAGCATCAATTGCATCGGGTGGAGCCGTGGGGCTGTGACCTGCGGCATGTTTGCAAACGCCTGCCTGTCTGAGGCACGCCTGGCTCAAAAAGACATCCGCATCGTCGCCGTCGATCCTGTGCCGGGCGGGTCTGAGCGAGGCGCCGACAAAGTGGAGTTGAAGAGCAACGTCAAGGAGTATGTCGCGTTTTATGCCCGCGATGAGCGGACAAAAGGGTTTTCGCCCACGCTTCCTGCCGTGCAGTGCAATCTCACGGTCTACTTTTTTCCCGGAAACCACTCGTCACTCGTCGGGTATACGGGAAGAAATCAAACGCTGTACAAATCAGCCCTTGTCGTGCGTCACCTTTCAGAGCACTGGTTGGTGACGTGGGGGACGCGTTTTCGAAAACGACTCTATCTGACCGAGAACGAGATGCTGCAATATTACGATTGTATTATCGGGGGGCGAGATCATTACACACGGCTTCAGCAGTCGTCCATCCTGATGAATCTTCCCGGCACGCTTCAGTCAGGGGGGCGATCGATGTATACGCCAAACCCTGGGCAGGCGTATATCGGACTGCATGTCTTCGATCCCGATCCGGAGGACGAGTTTTTCGTGAATTGGCACCACGTGGATTTAATGAAGGGGCATTTCCCGACAGTCACTGGAATCTTGACGCGTGGCATTTCACGTCAGAGTTTCGAGGCGGTGAAGCAGCAAGTGCGGCAGGAGTTAGTTCGAATGATTACACAAGAACAATGTCCATGGATCGGTCGCAAGGTGGCTCGCATGCTTGGGATGAAGGTCTGACGAGGTGATCCCGATGGCGCCCGGTCCCTCTGTGCACCCCGAAAAAAAGAACGGCAGGCGTGATGGGCGAGCCTGGCAGTGAACCGTCGCGCGACACCCCGAGCGACATCCTGATCGTCAGCGTCTCCGGCCTGCGTGGCATCGTCGGCGGCAGCCTCACGCCCGAGGTGGCCGTCCGGTATGTCGCGGCCTTCGCGGAGACCCTGCCCCCCGGGCCGATCGTGATCGGCCGCGACGGCCGCACGTCGGGGCCGCTCCTGGCGGCGGCGATCACGGAGCACCTGATCCGAGCAGGCCGCGACGTGCTCGATTGCGGTATCGCGGCCACGCCCACCGTGGGCATCGTCGTGCGGCAGGAACACGCCGCCGGCGGCGTGCAGATCTCCGCCAGCCACAACCCCGCCCCCTACAACGGGCTCAAACTTTTTTCCGCAGCAGGACGCGTGCTACCGGCGGCGGCCGGCGCGGACGTGCTCCGCAGATTTCAGTCGTCGGCATCGGCGACTGTGTCACCTGACCAGTCGGCTGCGAAGTCAGGAACCCTGCGCACGGTCGATGGCGGGCCTGCTCACATCGCGCTCGTGGCCAAGACGGTCGACGTGGATGCGATCCGCCGCTGCCGGCCGCGTGTCTGGCTCGATGCCGGACATGGCGCGGGCAGCCGCGTGGCCCGGCCGCTGCTCGAGCATCTCGGCTGCGAGGTCGTGATCGAGGGGGGCGAACCAGACGGCCGTTTCGAGCACATGCCCGAGCCGACGGCCGACAATCTCGCCGGCATGCTGCCACGGATTCCGCTGCGGCAGGCCGATATTGGGTTCTTTCAGGATCCCGACGCCGACCGCCTGGCGATCGCGACGGCCGAGGGGCGATACATCGGCGAGGAGGCGACGCTCAGCCTGGCCGTGGAGGCCGTGCTCGCGAAAGGCTCACTGGCGAATGGCTCGGGGCCGATCGTGGTGAACTGCTCCACGAGCGGGATGGCGGCATTGATTGCCGCGCGGCACGGCGTGCCGTGCCAGGTGTCGGCTGTCGGCGAGGCGAACGTGGTCGATGCGATGCTCGCGTCGAACGCGATCCTCGGCGGCGAGGGCAACGGCGGCGTGATCGATCCCCGCGTGGTGCTCGTCCGCGACAGCTTCGTGGCGATGGCGCTGGTGCTCGAGCGGATGTGCACGGCCGGCGGACAGGGCAGTGTGCGGGATGTGAGGGGCATCACGAGCATCGACAGCCTCGCGCGATCGCTGCCACAGATGGTGATGAAGAAGACGAAGGTCGATCTGTCGCCGGAGACCCGCGGCCCAGCCCTCGCTCTGGCGCTCGACCGCATCGAGCGGGCGTTTCCTCAGGCCCGCGCCGGCCGGCTCGATGGGCTGCGGCTCGATTGGGACGGCGGCTGGCTCCTCGTGCGGTCGAGCAACACCGAGCCGATCGTGCGGATCGTGGCCGAGGCGGCCGACGCCTCCGCGGTCGACGAGGCCATTGATCGGGCGACTGCGGCGCTGCTGGCCAAGGCGTGAGGTCTGTCTCCTGGATGATCACGCGATGGATGATCCCACACCGCCGGTCTGCGTCTGGCTCAAGCGGGATCTCCGCGTGGCCGATCACCCTGCGCTCGCGGCGGCCGTGGCCCGCGCTCGCGGCGGGGCCGTCTTCGCGGTCTTTCTCTACGAGCCCGACGTGCTCGCGCAGGAGGAGTGGCACCCGAGCCACACGGAGTTCCAACGGGAGTGCCTCGTCGAACTCGAGGCCGAACTCGGCCGGCTCGGCATCCGGCTCGTCACACGCCGCGGCGAGGCGGTGGCGATGCTCGAGCGACTCCGCTGCGAGACCGGCTTCAGGCTCCTCGTGGCCCACGAGGAGACCGGCACGGGCGTGACGTATGCCCGCGACAGAGGCGTGCGCAGCTGGTCACGCGCGGCGGGCATCGAGTTTCTCGAACTACCGCAGACGGGCGTCGTGAGGCGGCTCGCGTCACGAAACGGCTGGAACCGGTTCTGGGAGACACGGATGGAGGCGGCGTGTGCTCCCGTGCCACGGAGCACCGGCCGCGGCGGACTCGCGGCCGTCACGCGGCTCGAGACCGCCGGCATCCTCGGCTGTCGCGACCTCGGCCAGCCGCCCGACACGACCGACAGGCAGCGGGGGGGCGAGCGGTCTGCCGGCGCGGTGCTCGGCGACTTTCTCACGCGCCGCGGTCGGCACTATTCCGGCGGCATCTCGAGCCCGTTGTCAGCCCCGACGAGCTGCTCGCGGCTGAGCCCCTTCCTCGCCTTCGGCGCGATCTCGATGCGACGGGTCTGGCAGGCGAGCGAAGCCCGCCGGATCGACGTCACCACCGCGCTGGCCACGGCGACGAACCCACGCGACCGCGCGGAACTCAAGGCCTGGACGCGGAGCCTCAAGGCGGTGCAGTCGCGGCTGCACTGGCACTGCCACTTCATGCAGAAGCTCGAGGACGAGCCGGCGATCGAGTTTCACAACATGCTGCGCGCGGCCGACGGCCTGCGGGAGGATGAAGTCTCGCCCGAACGGCTCGCCGCGTGGCAGACGGGACGCACGGGCTATCCACTCGTGGATGCCTGCATGCGCAGCCTCGTCGCGACCGGCTGGCTCACGTTTCGGATGCGGGCGCTCGTCGTGTCGTTCGCGAGCTATTCGCTCTGGTTGCACTGGCGGCCGACGGGACTGCACTTGGCCCGCCACTTCCTCGACTTCGAACCCGGGATCCATTGGTCACAGCTGCAGATGCAAAGCGGCACGACGGGCATCAACACGCTGCGGATCTACAACCCGACGAAGCAGGCGGTCGAGCAGGATCCTCGCGGTGTTTTCATCCGCCGCTGGGTGCCGGAACTCGTCGGTGTGCCGCCGGCCTATGTCCACATGCCATGGACGATGCCGGCCGATGTCCAGCAGGCGGCGGGCTGCCTGATCGGCCGTGACTACCCGGCGCCGCTCGTCGATCACGCCGCCGCCGTGCGCGAGGCGAAGCGGCGGCTCGCCGCGGTGCGGGGCGATTCAGTGGCGCGGGTCGAGGCCCGCGACGTCGCCCGTCGCCACGGCAGCCGTCGCGATCGCCGCGGCGCGATGCAGCAGGACCCGGTGCGGCGGTCGCTTGCCAGAGATGCCAAGGGCAGCACGGCACGCCGCGCTCCGCAGCCTCCAGATCCACAGCAACTGCTGCCGTTTCTCGCCGACGAATCGGCTGACCCGCCTCAAGGCACGCAGGCAAAAAACAGCTAGGTCGCGACGGGCATGGGCAGTCCCGAACGGGCGTTGGGATGCCTGTCGAGGCGTTTACTGTCGGACGAGCACCCGCGAACCCTGGCCGAGGATGTCGGCCAGTTCCGCGAGATCGCGGTCGGCGACGATCAGGCTCGTGCCCGGAATGGTGTCTTCGGAGACCGTGGCCGGATCGGCGATGCCTTCGATGGTCAGGCCGTCCGCCAGCTGGATCGATTTGGAACCGGGCTGCGCCCAGGCTACCTGGGTGGTCGGGCCGGTCTGTTCCGCCGGCGCATCGTCCTGTTGAACCGCGACGACCGGCACTGCCGAACCGACGCGTTCGCGAATCTGCCTGCCGACCACGACGGGGAAACTGCCGGCGTAGTTGCCGCCCACCCGCAGGCTGAGCCGCCGTCGCGACACGCTCACCACGGCGTCGAAGGGGCCGCGGACGAGCTTGAGCGATTCGCCCGGCACGAGGCGAGCCGGATCGGCCACGCCGTTGATCTTGGCGAGCAGCTGCCACGGCACGGCCAGCGGCGCGGCGATCGACAGCAGTGTTTCGCCCTGCTGGACGACGTATGGCGGCAGCAGCAGATCCTGCTGCGAGAAGACCACCGTGCCGGCCAATTGGCCGAGGAGATCCTCCAGCCGGTCGCTCTCCTCGGGGCCGAGCGACGGATCGTCATGCCAGGTCGACAGCACGGCCAACGCCTCTGCGTAGCGGCCGGCAGCCAGTTTGTCGTGGGCATCGGCCCATGCCGACGCGAAGGCGGCCGATGGCGGTGCCTCCCTGCCGAAACTCGACGCCGCTGGCGGCAGCAGCGAGTCTGGTGAGGCGAATGCCGCTGCCGGCGGAGGCGTTTGCGCCGCCGGGGGCATGGCGGGCAGCGGAACAGCGTCGCCAGCCCGTGGTGTGGTGAGCCCGGCCATGCCGGCCGGATCGGCCACCGGCGGGGGGGCGGAAACGGCGCTCAGGTAGGTGGGGGCCGCATCGGCTGGAGCCGGCGTCGCTGCCGCCGCCACGGCCGCCGCGGCGGGTGGCAGGCCCGCGGTGTCCGGAAAGGGTGAGGCCACGGCCGGAGGCTGGGGGGTGGCCGCGGCCGCCGGCACGGCCGGAATGTCGACCTGCGGTGCGAACGTCGGTGCCGAAGCGAGATCTGCCCTCATGGGCTCCGCAGGGGCGACCGAGGTGCCGCTCGGGCCCTTGTTAACGACCGACCACGCGCCGTAGAGGATCGTGCCCAACAGCACGAGCACCACCAGCGGCTTGAGCGAGTCGCCCGAGTCTGAGTCGCGATCACGGCGGGAGTGGCCCTTTGACCGGCTGGCCATGGCAGTGGTTTCCAGGTGGGCACCGGTGCCGCTGCCGTATCCGAACGACAGCGACTGCCGGGAAAGAGGCAGGGATGGTAAAGACCGGCCCGAATCGTTGCCAGATCACTGCGGCCCCCCGAAAATCAGGGCTCCCGGAGGCCGGGATACAGCGCCGGCATCGCCACCAGCGGGGGGTTCCGCGTATAGTCTGTCCTGGCGTGGCCGAGCCACGATGACCCCCGCACGGCGGCGGACTGCGGGAGAGGAGAGTTGCATGCGTTCCCAGCACGTGGACCAGAGGCGGTTCAGTGACGTCGTCGCGGTCGTGCTCGCCGGTGGCAAAGGTGCACGGCTCGAGCCGCTGACACGCGACCGGGCCAAGCCCGCGGTGCCGTTCGGCGGCAGCTACCGAATCATCGACTTCGCGCTCTCGAACTGTCTCAACAGCGGCCTGCGCCGCGTGCTCCTGCTCACGCAATACAAGGCGAGCAGCCTCGACCGCCACATCAACGTCGGCTGGCACCGCTTCTTCTGCCGCGATCTCGGAGAGTTTCTCGACGTGCTGCCGCCGCAGCAGCGGGTGGATGAAAACTGGTATCTCGGCACGGCCGACGCCGTCTATCAGAACATCTACTCCCTGGAGATGGCGGCGCCCCGGCTGGTGGTCGTGCTCGCCGGCGATCACATTTACAAGATGAACTACCAGTCGCTGATCGACGCGCACGAGCAGAGCGGCGCCGACGTGACCATCGGCGCGCTGCCCGTGCCCCGCGAGGTGGCCCGTGAATTCGGCACCATGCAGGTCGATGGGTCGGGCCGCGTGCGGGCCTTCCGCGAGAAGGTGGCCGAGCCGCCCACGATTCCGGGCAGCGATGGCATGTGCCTGGCCTCGATGGGCATCTATTGCTTCTCGGCGCCGTTTCTCCTGGAGCGGCTCAAGGAGGATGCCCACGATCGCGCGAGCCGGCACGACTTCGGTCACGACGTGCTGCCCGCCGTGATCGAATCCCACGGCGTGCATGCCTTTCCGTTTCGCGACGAAAACAGGAAGCGCGACGCCTATTGGCGGGACGTCGGAACGATCGACGCCTACTTCGAGGCCAACATGGACCTCATCGACGTTGATCCGCAACTCAACCTCTACGACGAGCAGTGGCCGATCCGCACACACCATCCGGCCTATCCGCCGCCGAAGTTCGTCTTCGCCGGCGAGGGGCCATCCGCCCGCCGCGGCGAGGCCACCGACAGCCTCGTCTGCCCGGGTGCGATCATCTCCGGCGGCCGGGTCACCCGGTCGATCATCGGGCCCGGCGTGCGGGTGAACAGCTTCGCCTGGGTAGAGGAGAGCATCCTCTTCGAGGGGGTCGACATCGGCCGCCACGCCCGGGTGCGTCGTGCCATCATCGACAAGGGCGTCCGGGTGCCGTCGGGCATGTCGATTGGCTTCAACGCCGAGGAAGACGCCGCCCGGGGCTTGACGGTTTCGCCGCGAGGCGTGACCGTGGTAGCCAAAGGGCAGTCGCTCTCGGCCGATCCGCATGCCTACGCCATCGACTGAATCCGCCCGCTCCGACCCACCCCATGCCTAAACGCAATCTATTCGTGCTGCTCATGATGGTCGCCACCGCGGTGGTGGCCTGGCTGGCTCGCGACCGCGCCGGCCACGGTCGCCGCTTTGCCGAGGTGCTCGGGGCGATCGACCGCACGTATCTCGAACAGGTCGACCAGCAGAGCCTGTTCGACGCGGCAATGGAGGGTGTGTTTTCCAAACTCGACGAGCATTCCGCCTTCGTCGCCGGCGAACGTCGCGAGCAGTTGGAGAATCTGCTCGATCAGGAGTTTGGCGGCGTGGGCGTGGAGCTGACCCGCGCGGAGGCCAACCGCGGCATCGCGGTCGTGAGCCCCGTGCTTGGCTCGCCGGCCTGGCATGCGGGCATCGCCGCAGGCGACCACATCCTGGCCATCGACGGGACGTCCACGCTGCAGATGCCGCTCGACGAGGCATTTCGACGGCTGAGGGGCCGGCCCGGCATGCCCGTGCTCCTCTCGGTCGCGTCCCCTGCAGCGGCTGCGTCGTCGGAAGAAGCGGCTCATGGTCCGGCACGCGACGTCGCGCTGGTGCGGGAGGTGGTGAAGACGGAAAGCGTGCTGGGTGACCATCGCCGCTCTGACGGCTCGTGGGAGTGGGCGATCGAAGGCGAGCCCGCTGCGGCGATCATTCGGATCACGAACTTTGGTGAACGCACCTCCGACGAACTGCGCCGTGCCGTGGAGGCGGTCGCGAGTCGCATGACCGGTGCCGAGCAGGATCCTGAGCCTGAGCAGCTGGGCTCCGAAGGCGTGCTGATTCTCGACCTTCGCGGCAATGTCGGCGGGCTGCTGTCGTCCGCGGTGGAAGTCTGCGACATCTTCCTCGACGAGGGTGTGATCGTGTCGACCAAGGGACGCGGGGCCGGTGGGACGGTCGGCGACGAGTCGGCAGCCCTCGACGTGCGGCGGGCCACGCGCGGTGCCGCCCTGACCGACCTGCCCATGGCTGTGCTGGTCGACGGGCTCACGGCCAGCGCGGCGGAGGTGGTGGCAGCCTGCCTGCAGGATCATGGCCGGGCGGTCGTGGTGGGCAGCCGCTCCTTCGGCAAGGGGACCGTCCAGTCGATCATGCCGCTCTCGGACGGCAGCGGGCTGCTGAAACTGACCACCTCGGAGTATCTGCGTCCCAGTCGCATGAATATTCACCGGCGGAGCGACGACGACGACAGCGATGCGGCTTGGGGCGTGAGCCCGGATCGCGGCTGCGAAATCACGCCCACCGGCAGGCAGATCGAGGCCTTGCAGGCGTGGCGGCGGAACCGCGACGTGGTTCCGGTGAAGGGTGGGGAGGCCGGCCCGGTGCAGCCCGAGTCGCAGGCATCACAGCCACGACGCGTAGATCCGGTGCTGGCGAAGGCGGTCGACACGCTCCGCGAGCGGGATTGACCGGACGCTTACGCCGCGCGGCGGATCACCGTGGCCCGGAGCGGATTTCGCAAGTTAAAAACTTGCGGCCACGGGGGAAGAGACGTTTGGCCACGGGGGAAGAGACGTTTGGCCACGGGGGAAGAGACCTTCGGCCACGGGGGAAGAGACCTTCGGCCACGGTGGGAGAGGCCTTTGGCCACGATCCGGCTTCGTTGGGCTCACTCACAGCACCGCGCGGATCTCCGCGGCGAGGAAGAAGCTGCCGGCCACGCAGACCAGACCGCGGGGCGTGGCCAGCGACCGTGCCAGCCGCAGTGATTCCGCCGGCGCGGTCGCGACCTGCGGTGCGGGCAGGCCGGCTCGCCGGCAGGCGTCCACCAACTGTGGCACCGTCGCGGCCCGGGGATTGGTGGCGTAGCGGGTGATCACGACGTGGTCGAAGCGGCCCCGGGTCACGGCGAGCATCTCCTCGATCTGCTTGTCGGCGCTGGCCGCGAAGAGGAGCACCGTCGGACGGAAGACCCTCGCCGCCGGCGCGAGCGTCTCCACGAGCGACTCCATCGAGGCGACATTGTGCGCAGCATCGAGGATGACAAGCGGCTTCTCACCGATCCGTTCGATCCGTGCCGGCAGGCGGGCCGTGCCCAGCCCTTTCACCACCGCCCGGTCCGTCACGCGAATGCCGCGTGCATCGAGGCTGCGGGCCGCCATCACCACGACCGCCGCGTTGATTGCCTGATGCCTGCCCCGCATGGCCAACGGGAAGACAAGGGGCTTGGCAGGCTGTGCGTCGGCGAGCGTCACCGCCACGCGGCCGGGGGCGAGCGGATCGTCGCGCAGGTCGTCCGTGTCGGATGGCAGATACACTGCCTCGAAGTCGCGACCCAACTGCACGAGCCGCACACGGCGGCGGGCTGCGGTCGATTCGATCACCCGCCGCGCGTCGGGATGGACCGCCGAGGAGATCACCGGGCAGCCACGCTTGATGATGCCGGCCTTCTCCGTGGCGATCTCGCCGATGGTGGAGCCGAGCAGGTGCATGTGGTCGAGGCTGATGCTCGTGATGATCGACAGCACCGGCTGCGAGACGTTCGTGGCGTCGAGCCGACCACCGAGGCCGGTTTCGAGCACGGCCAGATCGACACGGGCCCTTGCAAAATGCACGAACGCCACCGCTGTCAGCACCTCGAACCAGGTCGGCCCGCTGCCGCCGCGGCGGCTGGCGGCGGTGTCCATCCGCTCGACTGCCGGGATCACGACGTTGAAGGCCCGCACGAGGTCGGCCGCCGAGATCGGCCGGCCACCCACGCAGATCCGCTCCTCGATGGCGTCGACGTGCGGCGACATGTAGCGGCCCACGCGGTGCCCGGCCGCCTGCAGCACCGCGGCCAGCATGGCGACGGTCGAGCCCTTGCCCTTCGTGCCTGCGACGTGCACCACCGGAAACCGGTGGTGCGGATCGCCGATGGCGGCCAGCAGCCGACGCACCCGCGACAGGCCGAACGTGCCCGGCGAGGCGGTGGCCGGCACCGCCCGTTCAAAATTGATCCGGCGATCCAGCCAAGCCAGCGCCGACGCCCGCGTGTGCCGCTCTTTGCGTGAACCGGGCATCTTCCTCAGACTCCCACGATGACTGGTTTTGCCCCGGTCGGCCGCAACAGGGGCCGCTGATCGGGGATTCCATGCGAGTGTACCGTTGATCGAGCGGCTTCGATGGGCCATGCCGAGGCAAAGCGGGCTTGACCGCCGGTCGGCGTTTCCAGACCCTCTCGCCCCGGTGCCGCCCAGGATGTTTCCGTTCCACGTCGGTTTGTCCCATGCTGTCTTTTTCCTTCCGCTCACGTCGCACGGCCGCGGGCTTTTTCGACCGTTCCGCGGTCGGCTGGTGGTGCCTTGCCGTCGCGGCCTGCCTGACGCTCTCCTCCCGAGCAGGCCGGTCGGAAGAGCCGCTGCTAACGGCGCAGGACGATCCTGCAGGTCGCGATGCCGTCGCCGCCACGCCTCTCGAGCCGGTCGGCGGGCGGCAGGCCATCGGCGATGCCGCGATTCCTGTCGTCGGCGAGCTGCCGCCGATGTATATCGCCGATCCGCTCACGGCCGCCGGCTTTGCGGGCATCCCCGTCGGCGTCGCAGCCGACATGCTGCCGAACTGGCCTCGCTGGTTTGCTGGAGCCAGTGGCCTGGTGATGACCCGCACGCTCCCCGCGGGCACCGCCACGATGCAGCCCGTCGGTGGAGTGCAACTCACGACCGGCAATGCCGGGGCCACGTGGCCCGGGGGCGTCGATCTGCATGTCGGCCGATGGTTTGGTCCGCGGCAGCGTCATGCGGTCGAATTCATCTACTGGGGCGTGTATGGCATGGGCTCATCCGACACGGTCACGGCTGCGGGCATCGACGCCATCCCGCAGGTGCAGAATGCAACCGTCGGGGCCACGCCTGTGTCGGCGTATCTCGTCGACTCGGCGGCGCAGCAGATCAGCCGCTCCGATCTCGTGAACGACGTCGAGATCAACTGGCTCTACAGCCTCTGGGAACGGCCTGAATTTCTCTCGCAGGATCCGTCTTCGCCCACACGCCCGATCAATCTCATGTGGCTGGCCGGCTTTCGGTTCTTCCAGCTCGAGGACGTGCTCACACAGACGAGCTTTCCCGGCGGCGGCGCCCCCGGCACCCTCGATCTCGGCGTGGCCACCAACAACAACCTCTACGGTGCGCAGGTGGGAGCGAAGTTCGACTGGCGGTTCATGCCCCGGGTTCGCTTCTCCACGGTGCCGAAGTTCATGATCGCCGGCAACTCGATCACCAATACGACGACGCTGGCCACCGGCTCGGGCACGCAGGCGATCTTTGCCTCCGGGGCTCCCGTCAACGTGCACTCGACGCTCGGCGTATTTTCATGGCTCGGTTCGGTCGATACCGGCGTGGCATGGGACGTGACCGATCGGTGGACACTCTCGATGGGCTATCGCGTGGTGGGCGTGGGCAACATCGCGCAGGCCGACGGCCAGTGGCCCCCGGTGATTTCGAGCCCCGCGAGCATCTCCGGCATCGACGCTGGCTCGAGCACGATCATCCACGGCGGCTTTGCCGGCTTCGAAGGCCGGTATTGAACAAGCCGCCCGGGGCACCGCTCTGTCTGTGGCGGCTGGCGGTACGGTGATCCTCTCCGAGCCGCGACACGGACGGAGGCAGGGCATGAACCGCTCGACTTCATCGCCGGCGTCGTGCCTTTGCACTCAGTCCGAGCCGAGTGCCGCCTTCAGTCGTGGCTTACACTTATCCCATCAGGCAGGGGCACTGCCCGCTCCCAAGGAGATGCCGCCATGAATCTACAGGTCGCCGCGCCGTCACTCCGCCGCACCTTCGCGATCGCCCTCTTCGCCGTGGCCTTCTGCCTCGGTTCGCGGCCCGCGCAGCCGCAGCCGATCTCCAGGGCCAAGCCCGCCGCGGATACGGCCGCGAAGACGGGCCCGACGATTCCCGGCGACACCCGCTGGCACGATGTCACAACTTGGGGCGTCGAGGGCCGCGGCTGGATCGAACAGGATCGCAATCGCTGGTTCGACCGACTTCCCGCGAAGGCGGAGGGCCGTGTTACCGACGCCGTCTGGAACCTGAGCCGCGATTCCGCCGGCATGCTGGCCCGCTTCAAGACCGACGCACGGGAGATCTACGCCCGCTACAGGCTATCCAAGCCGCAACTCGCGCTGCCGCACATGCCGGCGACGGGCGTGAGCGGCCTCGACCTCTACGCCCGTGACGAGCAGGGCCTTTGGAAGTGGGTGATGGTGACCAAGCCGGCCAGCCAGACGGTGGAGGCCTTCGTGATCAGCGGACTCGCGCCGGGCATGCGGGAATACGCCGCCTACCTGCCGCTCTTCAACGGTGTCGAGTCACTCGAGATCGGTGTGCCGGCGACAGCCTCGTTCGACGGCCTGCCGCCGCGGTCCGGGAAGCCGATCGTGTTCTATGGCACGTCGATCACGCACGGAGCATGCGCCTCGCGGCCCGGCATGGTGCATACCGCGATCCTTGGTCGGCGGTTTGACCTGCCGGTGCTGAACCTCGGGTTCTCAGGAAACGGCAAGATGGACACAGCCGTCGGCAGCCTTCTGGCGGAGATCGATGCAGCTGTCTACGTGATCGACTGCCTGCCCAACATGCTGCCGGCGGAGGTCACCGCCAAGTGCGGACCGCTCGTGCGGCAGCTGCGGGAGGCGCGTCCCACCATTCCGATCGTGCTGGTGGAGGACCGCCGCAACACGAATTCCTGGATCGTGCCCGACCGCGACAAGCACCACGACGCCAATCACGCCGCGCTTCGTGCGGCCCACGAGCAGCTCGTCAACGAGGGCGTGCAGGGGCTCTTCTACGTCGCGGGGGATCACCTTTACGGCGACGACACCGAGGGTGCCACCGACGCCTCGCACGCCAGCGACCTCGGCTTCATGCGGCAGGCCGATATCTTCGAGCCAGTCTTGCGGATGGCGCTCAAGCCATGACCCGGCAGGTCCGCACCGCAGGGGATAAAGCGAGTGATGGGCAGCGAGGAGAAGCCACGGACGAAGGTGGCCATGAGAAATATTCCCGCTGGTGTTTCTTCACGGAGGACGAGGGGCGAAGCGTCATGCTATTCTGGCAACTCGTCCATCGCATTCCCCCGAGGTTCTAACCGATGCCGTCGCCCCAAGCTGCCTGTGACCTCACCGCTAAGAAGTGCGTGTCCTGCGAAGGGGGCGTGCCGAAATATTCCATTTCTGAAGCCGAGGCCCAAGTGGCGACGCTGCCCGCCTGGCGGCTCACGCACGATGGCACGCGGATCCGCCGCGACTTCGAACTGAAGAACTTCCGCGAGTGCGTCAAACTCTTGAACAACGTCGCGGCCCTGTCGGAGCGGGAGCAGCACCATCCCGACCTGCATCTGGAGGGCTACAAGCGTCTCTGGATCGAGATCTACACACACGCCATCGGCGGCCTCTCCGAAAACGACTTCATCCTCGCCGCGAAGATCGATAGTCTCGCGCCGACGGCGTGATTGGCCGATACAAGCCCGGAGCGTAAGCGACGGGATCCCCCGGCTCTCGCCGGGGGCTTGTATGCGCGGAGATATGGTGGCTGTCACCTTTTTCAATTTCCTCCCTCGTTTGCGTTCATTTTCATTGACGCGGTGTGTGGGGGGGGGGGGGGGTATCTTTTCCCCGAAGGTCTGGACGGCGGGTGGACCCTTTTCGAAGCACCCGCGTCGGCCTGGCTTTGGAGCGATCCCCATGCGAAATCCCCGTCCCCATGCAGCCTGCGGTCGCCAGCCACATGGTTTCACGCTGGTCGAACTTCTGGTCGTGATCGCGATCATCGGCACGCTCGTCGGCCTCTTGCTGCCGGCCGTACAGGTGGCCCGCGAGGCGGCGCGGCGATCGACGTGCGGGAACAACTTCAAACAACTGGGGCTGGCCCTGCATACCTTCGCCGACGCCAACAAGTGCTTTCCGCCGGGCGAATACCAGGGTGGCGGCGGACAGAAATACAGCTGGATCGCCGGGATTCTTCCCTATCTCGAGGCCCGCGAGACGTTCGGCCGATTGGATTGGAAGGATATCTGGGTGAGCGTAAATCTCGGCCTCGAGATCTGGGGAAGCGGGACGAACCAGGCCGCCATCCGAGATTTTCGGTCGGCGACGCTCGTCTGTCCTTCGAGCCCGATTCCGATGATCACGTCGAGCAACAATAGTGGCGGCGGGGTGACCGCCGCGGGGCATCTCACGGCGAGCTACGCGGGCGTGGCCGGCGCGAGTGACGCTTCTTTTGGCCGGTCGCCCGACAGGTGTGCTGGAGGCGCCAACACCTGCACAAACGGCGTGCTGAGCCGGCCGAATCAAGTCAGTTCAACCAGCCGCCCGGTGCATGACCAGGGCCTGAAGCTGTCGAGGATCACCGACGGCCTGTCGAAGGTGCTCGCGATCGGAGAGCAGTCCAGTTGGGGAATGGATTCCAGCGGGGATCTCAACGAGTGCCGCTCAGGAGCCCGTGGCGGCTGGGCGAGTGCCGGCTCCTCGGATAGGTCGACCAACATCGTGAAAGTCGTCGATCCAATCGGCACGGTGACCTGCAGCAATACGTATTTTCGGGTGAGTGAGTCTGACCGCAGCGCCTTCCGCTCGTCGCATGGCGCTGGGGCGCAATTCGTGCTTGCCGACGGCGCCGTGATCTGGCTTGACAGCTCGATCGACAGCAATGCCTACCGGAGTCTGGCGATCCGCGACACGAGCGGCGGCACCACGCTGAAGGTGATGCCATGACCCGGCGTGGCGTTGCCACCGCCGGACTCGTCGCCTTGAGCTGTCTGCTTGCACAAGGATGCGGCGGCCGCAGCGACATGGGGCGGGTTTCGGGCACGGTGACCTACCGGGGGCAGCCCGTGCCCGATGCGGTGGTCAGATTCGCGCCACTGCAAAAGCCGCCCGGGCTGGCCCGCACGGACGACGCAGGCCGCTACACGCTGAACACGCTCCGCAAGGGGGACGGTGGGTTTGCAGGTACGAGCGTCGTCACGATCACGCCGTGGATCGAGCCGTTCGATTTGATCGCGGGGGGAAAACCGCCGCCCGAGTCGCCGAGGCCCGATATTCCGGAGCGGTATCGTGAGGCAGTGACGTCGCCCCTCAAGGCGGAAGTCGTCGCCGGCAAGGACAACGTCATCGACCTCAAGCTGGATTGAAAAGGGGACGCAGCTCTTTTTGCGATCTCACTCGTCGCGAGCCGTGCGGAGGCGGCCGGCGATGTCGAGATCGATCGCTGCGCCGAGCGCTTCTGCGAGCGCCAGACAGCGGGGCCAGTCGATGGCGTCTCGCTGGGCCGCCACGAGACCGCGAATGTCGAGATCGTCCTGTGGACGCCCGGCGAGGGCCTTCATCACCAGCAAGTCCTCGACCGACACCACGGGAACGCGCAGATCACCGATTGCGACAGGCGTCGCACGGCCGACAGCGTCTCGTTCGAACCCCGACATACCGATCGCCAGATCGACGCGGATGCCGGTGGAGCGGTGCCGGATCGGCAGGATGTACGAGCGGCTCACCACCTCCTCGACACCGGTGAAGAGCGGTTCGAAAGGCGTCGAGTCGAGTTCATGGACCAGCCGCAACGCCCCCTCCACGTCGGCGAGGATGACGAGGTCCACATCCACGGTCATCCGAGGCTGGCCGCGAAGCGATACGGCGAGGCCGCCGATCAGGGCGCACGGGATGCCCCGTGATTCGAGCATTCGCGACGCGTCAGCCAGCGTTGGCCACAGTCCCGGTTCCACGCATTGCCTCGTCGAGTCGGCGGAAGGCCTGCACCTGTAGCAGGCGTTCGTTCAACGTCTCACGCCAGGCGAGATCGTCGACGTGCTGCCAGTCCCCGGCGGCGACGCGGGCCGATCGCACGGTCATGAGCAGGTCGTCCACCACCGCCAGCCGTTCCGCAGGCGGAAGGCTCCGTGCCCACGCCGTGTCGCTCGCCCTCGCTCTGTCTCCGCAGAGCTGTTCGAAGAGCTCCCACCGCTGCCGCGGCGACGCCGAACCTGCAGTCCCGCTGTCTTGAATCATGACAGTAGTATACCTCACGCAGAAACCGCGGTTTCGCCGATTCCCTCGCTCGCACGCCGGGCTTGCATGGGAGCCCAGAGCCGCCCACGACCATCCAAGCCCGTTCCCATCCAAGCCCGCAGCGCAAGCAAGGCACTGCCGACGGAACAACGTCAGATCGGGAAAACGGGGAAGCAACTCTTTGGCGATTTCTCGCCGCGAAGATCGACGCGATGACACCTTAGCCGCCAACGCCGCGAGCCAGGGCTTCGGCAAACCGCTGATCGCCCGGTTCGATCCCGAGCGACTTTTTGGCGTAGACGGCAAGCGTTAACGTCACGGCAGTCAGGTTCGGAATCTG
>CAZOMJ010000102.1:0-27371 GCA_964581055.1 uncultured Candidatus Kuenenia sp. | reverse complement strand
ATCGTCGCCCTCGATGGCTGGCGAACCGTGGTCGTGCTCGATCCGAGCGGCCGTGAACAGGCCCGCCACGAACTCGATCTGCCGGCCGATGCCGCCGTCGGCTTCCTGCGGACGGAAGTCGACGCGACTGGCAAACGCTGGTGGCTCGGCGGCAATCGCGGTGGCCAGCAGGTCTTCGTCTTCGACGAAGCATGGAAGCTGCACGCCGCCTATCCCGCCTGGGAGAGCCCGTCACACGCCGGAATCAGGACCGCGCAACTCGTCGATCTCAATGCTGACGGCATGCCGGAGATCGTCGTTGGCTATTACGGCACCGTGGGCGTGCAGGCCGCCAGTCTCGACGGCCATCGGCTCTGGCGGGAGCGGTCGTTCGATACGGTGCTCGACGTCGTGCCGGACTCACCGCACCGCGATGGCAGCCGCGGGCTCGTCTGCGTGAACGGCCACGGCAGGCTCGTTCCGGTCACCATGGTTGGCAGCGGGGCTGAGGCTCGGCCCGTGGAGGGACCGGACGCGGGCCGGCAGCGGCCCGATTGGACCGCAAGCCCGCCGGTTGTATCCCTCTTCGCAGGGCCGGTGGCACCCGACGGCGAGTGGGCGTTTCTGGGGCTGGCCAGTCCGGGCATCGGGAAAAACATGGCCGTGGGCCTGGGGCCGCTCCCCGAACAGTTCTGGGAGCTCGATCTCCCGGATGGCGTGCACCGCGATGGTCCGATCGAACCAGTGGCCTGGGCCGATCTTCTCGGCACACCGCGGCGGCAATGGCTCATTGCCGCGCCCGACGGATCGGTGACCGTCGCCTGGGCGGACGGCCGCGTCGTCGATCGCTACCGCCACGGTGCGCCGCTCGTGGGAATCGGCGGCTATCGCGAGGGCAACGACGGCTTCGTCGTCCTCGCGACGCAAGACGCGCTCGAAAGCTATCGCATCGACGACGTGGCTCTCGACTGAAGGTCAGTTGCCTTCATTGCGCGTGCATAGCTTCTGAAACAGGGCGGTATCGACCGTTTCGCTGATGAAATCACAGTGTCCGTCGGCGAACACGACGTTGGCTCCGCCGACATGGCGGCTCGACAGGTCACCGAAATGCTGTTCACCCGGATCACCATTGGGCGCATGATGCCCGTGGGCGACCACGCGGCTGATCGGTTCGGCAAGCCCTTCTACCATCCCGATCCAGAGGCTCCCGCCGATCCGCGAATCACGTTCACCAACCATGATCGTCTTGCTGAGGCCATCGGTAACATGGCGGAATGGCATCCGACTGTTGGCAAAGAACATGCCATTGCCATCGTACGGCTTGCTGTTCGACTCATCGTCGTGATCGTGCCATTCATTCGTGCCAAACATGCCAACGTAGTTCGTCCGGGAGTACGTGGCCGAGCCGGGCGCCTCATCGGGGTGCTCGTGGTCATGATCAGGATCTGTACCCGGCACACCTGGCAGGAATATCGGCTTGCCGGCGCCCGCATCGGACGGGCAGAGGAAGCCCTGAATCACGGTCTGCTGAGGACCTCCGGCGGACACTACATCCGAGATCGCATTCGCCGTCGTGGCCTTGAGTTTCGGCTCGATGTGCGTCCGGAAAAGCGCGTCCTCCTCCATGTAGGGCAGAATCCGTGATGCCCAGCCCCAACCGCGGCCTTCTTCTGCATGATGTGGGTCTGCACTGTCGGGATTGCACAGCCACCCTTCAGGCAGCGTCCTGCGGGCCTCGTGGCAATTCTGCAGAGCCAGGCCGGTCTGCTTGAGGTTGTTGGTGCACTGGGCCCGGCGGGCCGCCTCGCGGGCGGACTGTACGGCGGGCAGCAGCAGGCCGACGAGCGTGCCGATGATCGCGATCACGACCAGGAGTTCAACGAGGGTGAACGCACGGCGGGAGAGGGTCATATTCGTCACTCCGAGGCTCGTTGGGGCAGGGTTGTGTCGGGCCGCACCGCCTACATGCAACACCTTTGCACATACTACCGCTGTGCAAATCGGTGTCAAGCGGTCGGCATCATCTTCGTTTCAGATCATACGGCCCGACCCGTTTGCCTGTTCTCTCATCCGCGCGGACCTCCCCGGACGAAACATCTTCCGTGGACCGTGGAGTCTGTCAGACGCCATCCTGGGGAGCCCGATTCGTGCGTATCGTCCGCCCACTGCTGTTCGCCGTCGCCGTGATAGCCGCGGCCTCGTCGCCCCTGCCCGCGACGGCCGCCCAATTTGCCGACACCCAGCCGGGTGAGACGACCGTGGTGACGGAGTCGGCGGCCTCCGGACAGCCGGGCGACTGCGGATGCCGCGGCGGGCAGCCACAGCAGTCATGGCAGCAGCCGCCGTGGCATGGCAACGTGCGAGGGGGCCAGTGCGGCGAACCGCAGGCATGCTGTCGCGGCTCGAACGTCTACCAGGCGCACCCCTTCCAGCAGCTGCATTGGAAGCATAGCGGCTGCGTGACACTGCCGCCGTGCCTGCCGCGGCTCCATGCCCTATGCCGGGAGGGCTACCTGCCGTCGCCCGTTCCGCCGGTGCAACCCCGCTGCCACCAGTGCGGCGCGACGATCGAGGGAGGCTTCTAGCGCGACCGGCGGCCCGCCCCCGCCCGAGTTCGCAAAGCCCCATCGCCGCGACACCTGCGTGGCAGCGGAAGACGATCCCCCTGACGCGGTCCGGCCGGAAGGCATGCACCGGCCGGACCGCGGTATCGTTCGGTTCAAAACCGTGACGCCAACAGCATTGCGGCCGTGACCGTGATCGCTCCGGCCACGTCGATGATCGCCCCGCTGGCCATCACCGCCCGCAGCGGCACTCTGCCAGAGCCGTAGACGATCGCATTGCAGGGCGTGCTCACCGGCATCATGAATCCGAGGCTCGACGCAAACGTGGCGGCGAGCGCTGCCATGAGCGGATCGACGCCCGTGGCGCGGGCCAGCGCGATCACGACCGGCACGACCATGTTGGCACTCGCGGTGTTGCTCGTGAATTCGCTCGTCACCACCGCCACGACGGTCGCCACGGCCACGAGAACCGGTCCACTCCAATCGCCGGATGGTATCCATCCCGTGATCGACTGGCCGATGGAGCCAGCGAGCCCCGTGGAAAAACAGAGCTCCCCCAGTGCCATGCCGCCGCCATACAAGAGCACGATGTCCCAGTCGATGCGGGCCTCCCGCCACTCAAGCGCCCGCCGGCGGCGGCCCCCCTTGCCAGGATTTCCCGGCAAGACGAAAAGCAGGATGGCGCCGATAAGGGCCACGACCCCCTCCGGAAGTCGTTTGGAGAGCCAGCTGCAGACTGGATGCGAGCCCCCCATCATGATCAGCAACAGGCCCGGTAGCACCCACAGAAAGACCGTGATGGCAAACGCCAAGGCCACCGACTTCTGCGCGACCGTCCACGCGCCAAGTCGGCTCCGCTCGGCAGCGACGTAGCTGCCGACCCCCTCGAGCCGCTCCACACCCGCCGGAAACAGCCTCGCGAGCACCGCCACCGCCACGGTCGTCATGACGGCGACGAGCGGTATGGCCATTGCACACCAGCCAAGAAAGGAGACGTGCACGCCCACCTGATCGCGAATGAACGCAAGCCCAATGAGGTTGGTAGGCGTGCCGATCGGCGTGGCAAGGCCGCCGATAGACGCCGCAAAAGCCACGCAGAGAAACAGGCTCGTGGCGAATGTCGACGCCGGCGCGCGCCCCGACACGGCGGAGGCGGCCTCCACGGCACCAAGGATGCCCGTCACGATTGCCATCATCATGGCAGCCGTGACCGTATTGGAGATGAAGGCGCTGATGAGCACGGACACCAGCGCCACGGCCGCGAGAATCCGCGTCGGTCGCTCGCCGATCCACGGCACAGAGAGCACGCGATAGGCGAGCCGGCGGTCGAGACCGTGCAGTCGGATCGCCTCCGCAAGCAGGAACGACCCGATGAAGAGGAAGATCAAGGGATCAGCGAAGGGTCGAAACACTTCCTTCGCCGGCGCCACTCCGGCCACGACGCAGAGCACGGCACCGAGCAGCGCCGTGACCGCCAGCGGCAGGGCCTCGGTCACCCAGAGCACGATCACGAGCACGAGGATCGGCGCGAGCGTCAGGGCTTCAGGCGAGAGCGGCATAGGGAGAGCAAAACCGAAGCCGCCCGTGGCAGCAAGTTTTCAACTTGCTGAATCCGTTCCCAAGCATCGACACGATGCAATCGTGTCGCCGCGGCATCCTGCCCGGACAGGCTTCCGCCTGTCCGGGGGCAGGATGCCGATATTTCGCGTGACGTCAGTAGGTCTTGCCGAGCGCCGCCTGGGCCGCGGCCAGCCGGGCGACCGGCAGGCGAAACGGCGAGCAGCTCACGTAGTCGAGCCCAACGTGATGGCAGAACAGCACCGAGTGCGGATCGCCGCCGTGCTCGCCGCAGATCCCGAGCTTGATGTCCGGCCGCGTCTTGCGGCCGCGTTCCACGGCGATCTGCATCAACTGGCCCACGCCGGTGGCGTCGATCGACGCGAACGGGTTCGCCTTGAAGATGCCTTCGTCGGTGTACTTCTGGAGGAACGATCCCATGTCGTCGCGGCTCATGCCGAGGCAGGTCTGGGTGAGGTCGTTGGTGCCGAATGAGAAGAACTCGGCCGTCTCGGCGATCTCGTCGGCCGTGAGGGCACCCCGCGGAATCTCGATCATCGTGCCCACGAGGTACTTGATCTTCTGTCCGGTCTCCTTCTGCACCTGCTCGGCGACCCGGTGCACGATCTCCACCTGGTTGTCGAGCTCCTTCTTGAAGCCGACGAGCGGGATCATGATCTCCGGCTTCACCTTGATGCCGGCCTTCTGCACCTTGGCCGCAGCCTCGAAGACCGCGCGGGCCTGCATCTCCGAGATCTCGGGGTAGCTGACGCCGAGGCGGCAGCCGCGATGCCCGAGCATCGGATTGAACTCGTGCAGGGCGTGCACGCGGGCCTTGACGGTGTCGACGGGCAGCTTCAGCTTCTTCGCCAGATCAGCCTGGGCCTTCTCGTCGTGCGGCACGAATTCATGCAGCGGCGGGTCGAGGAAGCGGATCGTGGCCGGCCGGCCGTCGAGCGCCTTGAAGATGCCTTCGAAGTCTTCCCGCTGGTACGGCAGCAGCTTGGCGAGTGCCTTGCGGCGGTCGTCCTCGTTCTCGGCCAGAATCATCTCCCGCATCGCGTCGATCCGGTCGCCCTCGAAGAACATGTGCTCGGTCCGCGTCAGGCCGATGCCCTCGGCACCGAAGGCAATCGCGTGACGGACCTGCTCCGGCGTGTCGGCGTTCGTCCGCAGGCCGAGCTTCCGGTGCTTGTCGGCGAGCTTCATGATGAAGTCGTAATACTGGAAGACCTCCGAGTCGGCCGGCTTCATCGTCTTCGCGATCAGCACCTGCTTGAGTTCGCTATCGGCGGTCTTGATGGCACCGGCGAACACCTCGCCCGTCGAGCCGTTGATTGAGATCGCGTCGCCTTCCTTGAGCTTCTGTCCGGCACAGGTGAGCGTGCCCTTCGCATAGTCGATCTGGACCGCGCCGGCACCGGCGACACAGACCTTTCCCATCTGCCGGGCCACGAGTGCCGCGTGGCTCGAAACACCACCGCGGCTGGTGAGGATGCCCTCGGCGGCGATCATGCCGCGGAGATCCTCCGGGCTCGTCTCGACGCGGGCCAGCACCACCTTGATCCCCTTGTGGGCCAGTTCCTCGGCCTTGGCAGCCGTGAACACCAGTTGCCCGGTGGCGGCACCGGGACCGGCGGGCAGGCCCGTGGTCAGAACCCGGCCGCTCTTTTTGGCTGCGGCGTAATCGGCCCGGTCGAAGATCGGCGCCAGGAGCTGCGACAGGGCGTCGGGGTCGGCCGACTGGATCGCGTGCTCGGGCGACATGAGCTTCTGCTTCACCATGTCGTGGGCGATCTTCACGTAGGCGAGGGCGGTTCGCTTGCCGTGCCGCGTCTGCAGCATGTAGAGCTTCTTCTTCTCGACCGTGAACTCAAAATCCTGCACGTCGCCGAACTTCTTCTCCAGCGTCTGGCGAACCTTCTCCAGCTCCTTGTAGGTGCCGGAGAACATCGGTTCGTGCTTCATCTCGGCCACGGGCTTGGGCGTCCGCACGCCGGCGACGACGTCCTCGCCCTGGGCGTTGACGAGATACTCGCCGTAGAAGGTGTCTTCGCCGGTGGCGGGATCACGGGTGAAGGCCACGCCGGTCGCGCAATCGTCGCCCATGTTGCCGAACACCATGCTCTGCACATTGACGGCGGTGCCCCACTCGTCGGGGATCTTGTACTTGCGGCGGTAGATGATCGCCCGCTCGTTCATCCAGCTGCCGAAGACGGCGCCCACGGCGCCCATCAGCTGCTCGAACGGATCCTGCGGGAAGCCCTTGCCGGTCCGCTGCTTGATGAGCGTCAGGTAGCGCTTGATCAGCTCGCGGAGGTGCTCCTCGGTGAGGTCGGTGTCGTTGTGGATGCCAAGCTGATGCTTCAGCCCCTCCATCGTCTCCTCGAAGGGATCGTGCTCGTTCTCGTGCCGCTTCTGCACGCCCATCACCACGTCGCCGTACATCTGGATGAAGCGGCGGTAGGAGTCGTAGGCGAACCGCGGGTTGCCGGTGGCGGCAGCGAGCCCCTTCACGGTCTCGTCGTTCAGGCCCAGATTCAGAATCGTGTCCATCATGCCCGGCATGCTGTCACGGGCACCGGAGCGGACGCTCACGAGCAGGGCGTTCTTGGGTTCGCCGAACTTCTTGCCCGTCTCCTTCTCCATGAGTTTCATGGCGGAGGCGACCTCGTCCTCGAGCCCCTTCGGGAACTTCTTGCCGTGCTTGTAGTAGTCGATGCAGACCTGCGTGGTGATCGTGAAGCCCGGGGGCACCGGCAGACCGATCTTGGTCATCTGGGCGAGGTTGGCACCCTTGCCGCCGAGCAGCGGCTTCATCGTGCCGTCGCCGTCGCACTTCTTGGCCCCGAAGTAATAAATCATCTTGCCCGGCTTGCCGCTCTGCTTCCCGCTTTTGGTGATCGCAGGCTTGGAGGACTTCTTTCCGAGAGTGGTAGCCATGGGCTGGTCGAAACCTTTCGTAACGGGGAAGACGGACCGGACGGATCAAACCTGGAAACGAAAACACACAGGAAATAGAAAAGCACTGCCGGTTTTGGCCGACAATCTCGCCAGAATCTAGTGGCGCAGACGGGCACCGTCAACGAGCAAATTGCGGCGGCATTCGCCCCGCCAGCAGGCTACAATACATAGGGTGTCCTCGCGCAGCCCTCGCCAACGACAGCGACCGCCACCATGCCTTCCCCATTCAGCTCGTCCGGCCGCCCCGCCGCATGGTGCACAGCGGCCATGTTGGCCTTATGCAGCCTCTCCGCATGGTGGGGGGGGCCAGCCGCCCGTGCCGCCGAACGAGCCCCCGACTTCAACCGCGACATCAGACCGATCTTGTCGCACAACTGCTTCGCCTGCCACGGGCCCGACGAGCACGACCGCCGCGGCGGACTCAGGCTCGACGACCGCGATGCGGCGATTGCCGAACTCGACAGTGGTGCCCGGGCCATCGTGCCCGGCCGCCCGGATGAGAGCGAACTCGTGGCGAGAATTCACGAGACCGATCCCGACACGACCATGCCACCGCCCGAGAGCAATCACGTGCTCTCGGCCGCCCAGAAGGAGATGCTCGCCAAGTGGATCGCGGCCGGCGCCCCCTACGCGGCACACTGGGCCTACGTGAGGCCGGCCGGCCATGCCCCTCCGGCCATCCGACAGAACGATTGGACGATCAACTGGATCGACCAGTTCGTGCTCGGCCGCCTCGAGTCCGACGGCCTCGCGCCCGCCCCCGATGCCGATGCGGTGACGCTCGTCCGCCGGCTCACCTTCGATCTCACGGGCCTGCCGCCGACGCCCGCGGAGGTCGAAGCCTATCTGGCCGACACTCGGCCTGACGCATACATGGTGTTGGTTGAGCGGCTGCTGGCCTCGCCCCGGCACGCGGAACGGCTGGCCGCCTGGTGGCTTGATCTCGTGCGGTACGCGGATACGGTCGGCTACCACGGGGACCAGCCCCACAGCATCTCGCCCTACCGCGACTGGGTGATCAAGGCGTTTCTCGACAACGTTCCCTTCGACCGGTTCACCGTGCTCCAACTGGCGGGCGATCTCGTCGGCCCGGCAGGCAACGAGCATGCGGACGACCCGGTGCTGGCGAGCGGCTACAACCGGCTGCTACAGACGACGCACGAAGGGGGATTGCAGCTGAAGGAGTATCGCGCGATCTACCAGGCCGACCGGATCCGCAGCGTGTCGGGGGTGTGGATGGGGGCGACGGTCGGCTGCGCCCAGTGCCACGACCACAAATACGACCCCTACACAGCCAAGGATTTCCACGCCCTCGGCGCGTTCTTCGCCGACGTCGATGATGAAAAGCACCTGGAGAAAGGGGGCTTCGGCGGTCAGAACCTCAACGCACTCCCGACGAAGCGGGATCCCGAGATCCAGATGGTCGGGCCGTTCGACCGCGACAACGCCGCCGAACTCGGAGCCCGGATCCACTCGCTGGAAACCCAGCTGCCGCCGCTCGTGCTGCCCCCGCAGGCCCAGCCATCGGAGCCCGAGCCCCAGAGCGTTGTCGCCAGCCGCATCGAGCTCGACACGCTCAAGGCTGAACGCAAGCGGCTCGATCGGCAGCTCATGGTCACGAAGGCTCTTGCGAAGCCCCGCGACGTCCGCATCCTGCCCCGCGGCAACTGGATGGACGAAACCGGCCCGCTCGTCGAACCGGCGATCCCCGCGTTTCTCGGCCGACTCGACGTGAATGGCCGGCCCTCCCGCGCCGATCTCGCCAGCTGGCTCGTGCGGCCGGTCGCTTCCGGCGGCGTGGGCGAGTTCACCGCCCGCGTCACCGCCAACCGGCTCTGGGCGATCTTCTTCGGCGCCGGCCTCTGCCGTAGCGCGGGGGATTTCGGGGGCCAGGGCGAACTGCCCGACCACCCGGAGCTGCTCGATCGGCTGGCGGTCGAATTCATGCAGCAGGGCTGGGACCTGCGAAAGCTCATCCGCACGATCGTGACCAGCCGGGCCTACCGGATGTCGTCCGACGCGTCGGACGATCTGCTCGCCCGCGATCCCGACAACCGGCTGCTTGCCCGGCAGGGCCGCTGGCGACTCCCGGCGGAGGGCGTGCGCGACACCGCCCTCTTTGCCAGCGGGCTCCTGGTCGAGCAGCTCGGCGGCGCGAGCGTGTATCCCTACCAGCCCGCCGGCTACTACCGTCACCTCAATTTCCCCCAGCGGGACTACAAGGCCGACGAAGACAGCCGTCAGTGGCGCCGCGGGCTCTACGTCCACTGGCAGCGGATGTTTCTCCATCCACAACTGCTCGCGTTCGATGCGCCCACGCGTGAAGAGTGCACCGCCGCGCGGATGAAGTCCAACACCCCGAAGGCGGCGCTCGTGCTGCTCAACGATCCGACCTTCATCGAGGCGGCGAGAAAACTTGCGGAACTCGCCATCGCCTCGGGCGGCACGAGCGACGACGACCGCATCGCGTTCCTCTGGAAACGCACGCTCTCCCGCCCGCCTGCAGCCGAGGAACGCACGCTCGTCAAGGGACTGCTGGGCCGCCGACGCGATGAGTTCCGGGCCGACCCGAAGGCGGCTGCCGAGCTCCTCGCCGTCGGCATCGCCCCGCGCGACAAGACACTCGACGCGATCGAACTGGCAGCGTGGACCAGCGCCGCCCGTGCGGTCCTGAACCTGCACGAGGCCATCGCGAGATATTAGCCATGCACGACCCGCTTACGATCCACCGCCGCACGTTCCTCTCCCGCTCCGGACTCTCGCTCGGCGGGGCCGCACTCTCGGGCCTGCTGGCCCGCGATGGCGTTGCGGCGACCGTCTCGCCGGCCGCGGCCCGCGGCGATGCCACGGGCGGCTACGCCGGCGCGGTGTATCCGCTCCACCATCCGCCCAAGGCGAAGGCGGTGATCTTTCTCTGTCTGGCCGGCGGCCCGAGTCACCTGGAAACCTTCGACCACAAGCCCGTGCTCGCCGCCCTCGACGGCAAGGAGATGCCCGAGAGCGTGACGGCCGGCCAGCCGATTGCACAGCTGCAGGGTCAGAAGCTCATCTGCCTGGGGCCCCGGACCACGTTCTCTCCGCGTGGCGAAAGCGGCACGCCCGTCAGCGATTTCTTTCCCCGACTCGGCGGCCTGACCGACAAGCTCGCGATCGTGCGGAGCATGGTGACCGAGCAGATCAACCACGACCCGGCACACACCTTCATGAACTGCGGCACGGCACTCTCCGGCCGCCCCAGCATGGGAGCGTGGGTGACGTATGGCCTCGGCAGCGAGGCCGACGACCTGCCCGGCTTCGTGGTGATGACGAGCAAGATGGGCCGCAACCCGCAGCCGATCGCGGCACGGCAGTGGCACTCGGGATTTCTGCCGGGGCAATTCCAGGGCGTGGAGTTCGCCACGTCGGGCGCGCCGGTGCACTACGTGCAGAACCCACCGGGCGTGTCGGCTGCCCACCAACGGGATCTCATCGACACGGTCGCAGCCTTGGAACACCACCGGCTCCGGTCGCTGGCCGACCCCGAGATCGCGACCCGCGTCAAGCAGTACGAACTCGCGTTCCGGATGCAGGCGAGCGTGCCGCAACTTGCCGACCTCGCGGACGAAACCCCCGAGACGCTCGCGCTTTACGGCGCCCAGCCGGGCAAGGCGACCGTCGGCACCAACTGCCTCATGGCCCGCCGTCTCGTCGAACGCGGGGTGCGGTTCGTGCACCTCTACCACAGCGACTGGGACCATCATGGCGACATCGACAAGTACATGCAGGAGATCTGCCCGCCCACCGACCGGGCCGCGGCGGCGCTCCTCATCGACCTCGAACGCCGCGGCCTGCTCGACGAGACGCTCGTGGTGATCGGTGGCGAATTCGGGCGAACGCCGATGGGGCAGGGGGGCAAGGGGTCGATCGGCCGCGACCACCACATCAAGGGCTTCAGCATGGCCCTCGCCGGCGGCGGCATCAAAGGCGGCATCACCCACGGCGAGACCGACGACTTCGGCTACAACGCCGTCAAGGACATCGTGCATGTCCGCGACCTGCACGCCACGATGTTGCATCTCCTCGGCATCGACCATGCGAAGTTCACGGTCGAATATCAGGGCCTCGATTCAAAGCTCACCGGCGTCGAACCGGCGAAGCCGGTGAAAGCGCTCTTCGCGTGAACCTGTGGAGGGAGAGGGGCTGCCCGTGTCCCAGGAGCCGGCGTTGCTGACCAGCGCAGGCAGGATGCCGGAGCGCAGTCAGCATCGAGCGAGCGGAGGCCAGCGGGCACCGATCCGTCTAAGCGGATTGGTCGACGAATCGAACGTCCGGCGACGGGGCACGGGCAGCCCCGAACCGCCGCGGGCAAGCCGATCCGCCCTAGTCGTGCCTGCCGAGCCACTGCTCGAGGATGCGTTCGAACGTGCCGTCCTCCCGCATCTGCAGGATCGCCGTGTTGAGCCGCTCGCGGAGCGGGCTGCCGTTGGGCAGGCCGAGGCCGTAGTCGAACGATTCGAACATCGGGCCGACCAGTTTGAGCGTCGTCCGATCGGGCTGATTCAGGAGAAACATTAGCTGCTGGTTTTCACCGACCACCGCATCCAATCCGCCCTCGCCCAGCGCATCCAAGGCTTCTTTGAGCTTGGAAACTTCCCTGACGATGCCTCCCCGCCGGCGGACCTCCGTCACGGTCACCGCCCCCTCCTGGCAGCCGACCGTGCGGCCGGCGAGATCCTTCGGTCCATGGATGGCTCCCGTCACCTGTTCCGCCGTCAGCGTGGCGGTGAGCACGCTGGTGAACGCCGCCAACAGCACGATCCCACCCACCATCCATGCAAACGCGATCGTCCGGCCCAGCCCGCTGGCGACGTGCTTGTTGTCACAGCCGCCGGCAACGACCGTCGAGGCGATCCACCAGATGGCCTCCCACACGCCCCGGGGATACTGAGCCGGGAATGATTCCGGGTTGCCCCGATGCTCGAACCACCAGAGCAGATGACCGGAAGCAAGCGCGAGCAGGAGAACGGTGCCCAACAGCTGGAGCAGCCGCCACGAGACGAGGGACCGAAGCGCCGATAGAAATCCCGCTTCGTCCCGCTGACGGACGGCGATCCGCAAGCCGGAATGGATGATCGGGTGCGTGAGGTCGAAGAGCCGCTCCCGCTCCTCGGTGATCGCAATCGGCCCCAGGGCCACGTCCGTCTCCGCTCGCGTCACCATATCCAGCAGCTTTTTGAACGTGTCCACACGGACGAAGTCTCCCTCCACACCGAGCCTCTTCTGCAGGTCTCGCCAGGTGTCGATCATCACACCGGTGGGCTGGTCGCCAATCCATTCGACCGCCGAGGCCATCGGCATGACAGCCACCTGCAGCCGCGGCGCAGCCGCATCGCCTTCGGCAGCCTCACCAGCCGCCACGCTGCGCGCGCCCGCCGGCCCGCATGAAAACGCCACGACTCCCATCAGCAAGGCCGCCCCGAACCTGCGTGCACGGGGGCCGCCGTGCCCCGAGGCCGCAGGACCACGGACCGCCAGCCAGATCATGGTGGCGCCACCCGCCACGCTCGCGAGCGCCGCCGCCACCGTCCCCGCCGACAGGCCGAGACCCGTGGCGACCGCCGTCGCCGCGGGAGCGGATTCCGCCGAGCCCGACAAGCCGCCGGCCAGCCAGAGCATGGCCAGCGGCATCGAATTGTGGGCCGCATGGCAGACGATCGCCGGCAGCAGGCTCCGTGTGGCCAGCGTCAGCCCGCCGGTCGCCAGCCCCAGCGCGAACGTCTGCGGCATCCGCTCGGGCAACAGATGGAAGATCGCGAAACAGACCGCCTGGGCGACGACGCCCGCCACCACGCGGCCACGGCTGGGCCAGGCCCCCACGAGCGCCGATTGCACCCAGCCCCGGAAGAGCAATTCCTCGCCCATGGCCGGGAGCAGGGCGATGAGGGTCCACGACAGCCACAGAGGCTTGTCTCGCATCATGGTGATCAGTTTTTCGGCCAGGCTCTTCGCCTCCGCAGAAACATGCGTTCCTCGCACAGCGAGCAGCACGGCGGCCCCCAGCACGAAGAGTCCGCCACCCACGAGCGCCGCGCCGGCGACACTCGCCACCGTCCTCCACGCCGCGTTGCACCCTGCAGCGCCCGGCCACCGCAGGCCGAAAGTGTGGCGAAGATCGACCCGCTGCCAGGCCAACAGCAGACCCAATGGCAACGCCACCGCCGCGGCCTGCTGCACGGGAATCGCCCAGGCGAAGTCGACGGGCGCGATGCCCTGCACATACCAGAGTCCGGCCAGCCCGATGGCCAGCGCCGTGAATCCCTGCGCCACGGAGGGGCGCCGGCGGCGGCCGGGCCGTGCCCACACGCTGCCGGCAACGTCGGGCCCTCGAAAGAGAATCTCCTCGTCGGTCAGCAGCGTCGCCGTCACCTGCAAAAGAAGCCAGACGACCACGGCCGACGAAATGAGCGACACGGCCAGCGGCAGGGCCAGTCGCTCGATGGCTCCACTCGCCGCGGGCCGGTCTGGTAGGCCGCCGGGTCGCGACTCGCCCAGGCTCTCCTCACCAGCCGACGGCTGCATGGCCGGCCTTTCGTCAGGCTCGAGCGTCGCGCGGGCCAGCGACACCTGGCCCGCGAAGGGCACGGCCGGGAGCATCATGCTCTTGTCCGGATCGATGACCAGGCCCGCGCCGGCCAGGGCGCTGGCGATGAGCAGGACCGGCGTCAGCGTGTTCTGCGCCTCCTTGCCGCTCTTCGAAGCGGTCGTCACCGCCAGGCACATCGCCGCTGCCACCGCTGACAGCCCGATGAACGCGAGCAACGAGACACCCACGACGATCGGCAGGTGGCCCTCCGGCAGCAGCGGCCCGCCCTGCGGCAGAAAGCGGAGCGAGACGGCCGTCGTCAAGGCGATCGACACCACGTTGGCCACGAGCGTCGCCAACGCCACCGCCCAGACCGCGAAGAACTTCCCGGCCACGATGTCGATCGCCGCGCAGGGCGCGATCAGCAGCGTCTCGATCGTGCCGCGTTCCTTCTCACCGGCGATCGCATCGATGGCCGGGTAGAACGCTCCGGTCATCGTCAGCACGGCCAGCAGCACGAACACGCCGCCGGCCGCTGTCGGCAGGATGCTACGGGCGGACACCGTTCCCGGCGCATCCGACCTGCCCTTGAAGCGAAGAGCGAGCGGTTCGAGCACGCTCCCGGGCAGGCCGGCCCGATCGATCCGCCGGCGCCGCGCATCGTCCGACAGCGCCCTGATGACGGCGGTGAACTGCTCGCGCACCCGCGGCGGCAGTGCCCTCGTGTCGGATCCCTGCGCCTCGATCGAGATCGTGCCGGTTCCATCGAGTTCGTCGAGCACCCGCTCAGGCACCTCGATCCACAGGTCGGCGTGGCCGGCCTCGACGGCCTCCTTGGCCTCGTCGGCACCCGCGAATCCGAAGGAAATCGAGGCCGGCCAATCGAGCCTGGCCCGACTCTCTTCCGGCGCTGGAAGTCCGTCCACACGGCTGGCAAACGACTGCGCGTCCCAGGGCGAGCCGGAGAGCACCACGGCAAGATTCGTCGGTGCCGCCCGCGAGTCGATGTCGGAGAGCGCCGTCCGCACCCCCAGGGCGCTCGAGAGCGCGAGAATGGGATACATCGCCATCGGTAGCAGCAGCGTGACGAACAGCGTGCGGCGGTCGCGGATGAATTCCAGCAGGTCGCGGCGGGCCAGCGCCAGCCGCGCCTTGGCACGCAGGCCGCCTGTCTCCGGACTCTTCGACGGCGAGCGCTGATCAGCGGTGATCATGCCGGCGCTCCCGCGGCCAACGCCGCAAAAAACGCCTCCTCGAGGCTCGCGTGGGCACCGAGAATCTCGGCCGGCGTTCCCTGCGCCACGATGCGGCCGCCGTCGATGATCACGAAGCGGTCGCAGCGGTGCTCGATCTCGTGAAGCCTGTGCGTGGAGAGCAGGATCGCCCGCCCGTCGGCGCGGAGGCCGTCGAGCAGGCGGAGCAGATCACGGGCTCCCACCACGTCGAGGGCATTGGTGGGTTCGTCGAGCACGAGCGCCGGCGGGTCATGAACGAGCGCCCGGGCCAGCGACACCCTCTGCCGCTGACCCGACGAGAGCCGGCCGGCAGGGCGGTCGGCGAAGTCGGTCAGGCCGAACTCCCGCACCAGGTGGTCGATCCGCCGCACGAGCGGTCCATTCTCGAGACCGTGAAGCCGGCCGTATGACTTCAATATCTCGCGGGGGGAGAGCCGATCGGGCACGCCCGTCGTGGCCGACACATAGCCCAGTTTCCGCCGCGCCCCCAGCGGATCCGCCAGCACGTCGCAGCCTCCCACGCGGGCCGTGCCGGACGTGGGCTTCAGCAGCGTCGCCAGCACACGCAGGGTGGTGGTCTTGCCGGCGCCGTTGGCGCCGAGCAGGCCGACTATCTCGCCCGGCGCCACCGCGAGCGAAACACCGTCCACGGCCCGCACGACGCTGCCGTCGCTGGCCCGGTAGTGCTTCACGAGATCGACCACCTCGATCATGATGTCGGCTCCGGCGACCTCATCTCAGATCTCCACGCTGGGGGGAAACTGGCGGTAGTCAAGAATCTTCACCGCGGCCACCAGCAACGCGGCCGCCAAACCACAGACTGCCGCAATCTGCACCCACGCAGGCTGCGGATCGATGAGCAGTTGCATCTCCACCGGCAACCGCTGCCGCCAGCCCATCCACGCCACCAGCAGGCTCCGCAGCCGCAGGCTCACGGTCGCCTGGTTGACGACCGCCGGGATGAAGCCTGCAAGATACTCGACCACGAGTGCCACGGCCACGCTCGCCACGAGGGCACGCTTTGGCAGGATCACGGCGGGCAGGGCGAAGAGCGCCGCCCGCCCGAGCGACGAGAGCACCACCAGCGTTGCCAGCATGCCGATGAGCGGCAGAGGCTGCTCGATACGGGACACGAAAACCGCCAACGCCGCCGCCAGGATGGCCACGGTGCTCGTCCAGATCACTGCGGCCAGGTAGGTGCCCACGAGCAGCGCCCGTCGGCCGCCTGGCCTGACGGCGACGTGGATCCAGGTGCCGCGCTCGAGTTCATCGGCGACCGCGGGGCACATGGTGACGAGGAGTCCGAGCATGCAGACCGCCTCCGGCACGAGCGCATAGATCATGGTGACAGCGAGGTCGCGGTCGAGACCGTCTGCCGCGGTCCGCCGCACCGCCATCATCACGGCCGCGGGAAAGATCACGCCAAGCCCCGCCAGCAGCAGTCGCTGCCGGGAGAGCATCCGCCCGAGTTGAAAGCCCGCGACCGCAAGCGTGGGGGCAAGCACCGAGTGCCGCAGCGACACCTCTGGCCGTCCCGAATCAGTGCCGCTCATGATCCCACCCCGCGATGGAGCCGCACGAGGCGGCCAAAGATGCCTTCGAGCGAACGGTCGCCGGCCGCCACCTCGCGGATGGCGAGCCGATCCTCCACGGCGGCACGGGCGATTCGTTCGGCCAGGATCCGTGGCTGCCGGGTGGCCACCACGAGCAGATCCTCCCCCTCGAACCGCATGCTCTCCGCGCCGGCCGTGCCGCAGACCGCCGCCGCCAGCCGCCGGGGCGCGTCGCAGCGGATGCGAACCTCCGAGGGCATGGCGTCCACCAGGTCGCGGATCTCTCCGGCCGTGCCGCTGGCCACGAGCCGGCCGCCCAGGATGACAGCCAGACCGGCGTGCAAGGCCTCCACTTCATGGAGCAGGTGGCTGGCCACGATGAGCGTCCGCGGCCTGTCGGCGGCGTCGGTCGCCACCGCCCAGTGCCGTACCAGACCGACGAGGTCGTGCCGGGCCACCGGATCGAGCCCATCGAAGGGCTCGTCGAGCACGAGCAGGTCTGGGTCGTGTGCCATCGCGCCCGCGAGTTTGGCCCGCTGCCGCATCCCCTTGGAGAGCGTGGAGAGCGGCCGATCCACGGCTTCGCCAAGTCCCACGCGGTCGAGCGCCTGGTCCGCCCGTGCGGCGGCGGCCTGCGGACCGAAGCCCGAGAGCCGCACGAGATACCGCACCCACTCGCGGGGCGTCGCCCGTCGTTCCGTCAGGTCGGAGGCGGGACAGAAGCCGATCCGCCGCAGCACCCGCGGGTTGGCGAACGGACGCTCTCCAAACACGCGGACCTGCCCCATCGTGGGCCGCAACTGGCCGGTGACGAGTCCCAGAAGGGTCGTCTTGCCCGCCCCATTGGGACCGAGCAGCCCATGGGCGCCGGCCCCGAGATCCACCGTCACGTCGTTGACGCCGATCACCGATCCGAAGACTTTCGTGACGTGCGTGAGGGAGAGCATGGGTGCGTCGGCTACGGTAAGGGGACGAAGGCTGGCGATCGGACGCCGAAACGATTCACGCGCGGGTGGGCGCATCGATCCTGTTGAACAGCACGATCACGGCGACCAACGACACGATCGCCAGGGAAACCAGCGACGGCACGACTGCCTGTAGTCTCGTCTCGGTGCCGAATATCCAGGCCTGAACACGCCAAGCGCATGGTAGGGCGACAGCCAGGCCCAGCGGTCGATCGCCGGGTCCATGCCGGCCGCCTTGGCGAGCCAGCGAAACCGACCAGGCAGCCCGCCGCCGGGAGATCTGGCAGCCGATGACGACCGCCGCTCCATCCCGGAGCGTTCCTCTTCAAGATCACCGAACGGATCCTCGCCCCACGAACCGGCCCTGCCCTCCCGTTGGCCGACCCCCGCCGCGTCGGCCACCTCGGCCCGCCGGACGGCCGCCACCATGTCGGCGGTCGTGAGCGACGAGTGGGCGATCCAGCAGGCAGCCCACGTCGCAAACCAGGCGAAGCTCGCGATCCGGCTCTCCGCCGTGGCGGACGAGTAGGCGAGTGCCAGGAGCACGGTCGGCACCGCGAGCACGACGCTCGCCGCGACGGCCTTGAGCGGCAGGTCCCAGGTGTCAACGGCCACCCAGACGCTCGGACTGACCAGCACGCCCATCAGCCACAAGGCCAGCGCAGGCAGCACCGTGATGGCGGCGACGAGCACGCCGAGGATGGCCGCCTTGCCGAGGATGTATTCCAACCGGCCCACCGGTCGTGTGAAGTAGACGAGCCAGGCCTTCGCGCGCAGGTCGCGCGAGATCAGCGTCGGCGCGACCAGCCCGATGACGACGGCCAGAAGCACCGCCTGCGGCACCCGCATGAAGGCGAGCAGCAGCCGCGACCAGACCACCCGACGCGTGTCGGCGATGTCGACCTTCGGATCCGCGGGCGGCCCGTCCTCGCGGCGCACGGCCCGCGTGCCAGCGGCGTGCCCCGGCGACCGGCCCAACGTATCGGCCAGCACCGTACCCAGCATCCCCACGCCGTCGAGGTTGCGGCCGGCACGGGCGGCGTCTCGCATGTTTGCGAGCCGGCCCTCGTCGATCGCCTGTTCAAACGCGAAAAAGCTCGTCGCGAAGACGAGCGCCGGGCTCCACGCGAAGAACACCATGCGGCGGAGCCAGCGGCTCGTCCACGCCAGCCTGATGCCGGTCAGTGCGATCACACCGATGGCCGAACTGGAGCCGAGCCGGGTGCCCTGCCAGGGCCGGTAGCCCACGTCATGGAGCGGCATGGCTCATCTCCCGCCCGAGGTCGCCGTGGTTCGTCGTATCCGCAGCGTCGGCAGCGTCGGCAGCGCGGAGAGCCTGCACGAAGACTTCCTCCAGCGGACGATGCGCCGGCTCCAGCGACCGGATGACGACGCCCGCGTCGCGGGCGGCCTCCCAGACCAGACCGAGCCGTGCGGGCCCGGGCGGCTCGAGCAGGATCGCCCCGGCTGCACCAGCCTCATCACCGCCGGCCATGCGGGCCGGCAGACCGCGAGTGGTGAGCAGCCGAGCAAGGTCATCGAGCGGACCGTCACCTTCCAGCCGGTGTGCGGGCGTCGCGGGCCGAGCGAGTTCGTCGATCGAGCCGGTGAGCCGCACGCGGCCGCGGGCGAGCACGACCACGCGATCGCAGATCGACTGCACGTCGGGGAGCACGTGCGTGGAGACCAGCACCGTCTTGCCATGGTTGCGGGCAAGCGTGACCAGCCGACCGAGCATCGCCCGCCGCTCGAGCGGATCGAGGCCGTTGGTCGGCTCGTCGAGGATCACCATCCGCGGATCGTGGACGATCGCCGCGGCGAAGGCCACCTTCTGCCGCGTGCCGACCGAGAGGGTTTCCACGGGCCGATACCGCTCCTGCCCGGCGTCGCACCAATCGAGCACCTCGTGGGCGCGTCTGAGGCTCTCGGTGCCGGGCAGCCCGCACAGTCGCGCCGCATACCGCACCATCTCGACGCCTGAAAGGCCCGGTACGGCGCATTCGTCCTCGGGCACGACGCCGAGCAACGACCGCACCCGCCGCGGCTCGAGGGCGGGATCGATGCCAAACACGCGAACACTTCCCGCGGCGAGCCGCACGAGCCCGAGGATCGACCGCACGAGCGTGCTCTTCCCCGCGCCGTTGGGGCCCACGAGCCCGGTGACGCCGGGCGTCACCTCGAGGGACACGCCGTCGAGAACCGTGCGGCTGCCGTAGCGCTTCACTACGCCATCGAGCCGCACAGGGAGATCGTCCCGCGCGAGATCATCCCGAGTTGGATCGCCCACTATTCTGCATCCTGCCGGGGTGCTGCATCCTGTCCGTGCACGGAACGAGTCCGCAGCTCACTGCTCCATCACTTCCGCTTCCTTGGCCTTCGCGAGGTCGCCAACCTTGGCCTCGTATTTTTTCGTCAACTCCTGCACCTCCTCCTTGGTCGAATCGCAATCGTCCTCGGTGAGGGTGCCGTCTGTCTTCTCGGTGTCGGCCGCCTTGTTGGCGTCGCGGCGGACGTTGCGGATCGCCACGCGACCCTCTTCGCCAAGCTCCTTGATGCGGGCGGTCATCTTCCGCCGCACGTCGGTGGAGAGGGCCGGGATCGTGATGCGGATGATGCGGCCGTCGCTCTGCGGATTGAGGCCCAGATCGCTTGCCTGGATCGCCTTCTCGATATCCTTGAGGGTGCCGGGGTCGAACGGGCGGACGACGATCTGGTTGGGCTCGGGGGCCCCGACGCTGGCCAGTGCCTTGATCGGCGTGGGCGATCCATACACCTCGACCCGCAGCGTGTCGACGAGACCGGGGTTGGCCCGCCCCGTGCGGATGCCGGTCAGGGCGTGGCGGAAAACCTCCACTGCCTTCTCCATCCGTTCTTCAGCGTCGAGCAGAATATCGTCGGCCGGCATGGGGACTCTTCCTCCTCAAAGTGGCACCGCGCTCGGCACCATCGCCGAGGAATAGAGATTCTCGCAGGATGATCCCCCGGGAAGCAAGCGACACCGGTCTTCGTGTACCACCTCTCGCCTCCGAAGCGGAACGAACCGGTGAATTGCGGTGCCAAGCGACACTCAACTGACGGCGCTGCTCCTGCTCCAGATGCAGTCGGCACGCGGTGCCATCCCCGCCGTCTACAACGTCTCAGGTAGTGCCGCTTCGGCCACGAGCCTTGCCCAACTCTCGCGGTGGTGTGCGGAGCGGTGCGGCCCGCATACCGTCTCCGCGACGAACTTATCGCGGCCTTACGATCTGGCCTGGGTCGTACTCGACCATTCCCGTGTGACACAGCAATTCGGCTGGCGACCGGTCCGCCCCACCCCCTCGAGCCTCGCGGAGATCGCCAACTTTCCAGCGCGCGGTCGCCTCTTGTAGTGGAATTGATGGCGCCGCCAAACGGCTTGGCTGTCCTGCGGGACTGACGTGCCACGCCGGTGAGACCATCGCATCGTTTTCTGGCTTGCTATGATGCGGCGAGTGTTCTGTGCGACCTGTTTCGCCGTACTCGAACGTTCCGCCGCCTGTGATGACCGCGACGAATCCCGCGCCCGACAGTGCCGAGAGGGGGGCTACCAGTCCGCTGGAACGGCTCGGGAGGCCCCACATGATGCCCTTGCCACCACCCGCACGCACCGCCACAGTCACGCGTCCATTGCGACGGCAGATCGGCCGGCAGACGGCGGAGGTGGTCGTTATCGCGGCGCTGGCGGTCGCCATCCACCGGCTGTGGACCACCGGCGCAGTCGACGCCACCGGCATCTGCCTGCTCGTCGTCGCACTCGCGTTCGCGAAGACAGCGTATTTCCTCGTCGAGAACCTGCAGCACATCCTCTTGGCGACATCCCACGAGATCCCCTACCACCGCTTCCTGGGACTGATGGGCGTGAACATGACCCAGATAACGCTCTCGTTCGCCATCGACTTCTGGCTGCTCGAATCGGCCGACCCGGGTAGTTTCAGCGCGTTCACCCCCGACATGACGCCGAGCCGCATCTTCTTCGAGTGCTTCTTCTACAGCGTGCTCAACTTTTCGTTCTTCGGATTCGGTGACATCATGCCACAGACAATCCCCGCGAAGTCCGTGACGCTCCTGGAGGTGATCCTCGCCTTCTTCACCGTGATCTTCCTGCTCTCCGACTTCATCAGCCTGAAGGACTCGCTCCGGGCCGGCCGGGGCCGCGACACTACCCCACGATGACCGTGGGCCGCTTGTCCGGATCGGCGATGGCGTCGTCGAGCAGGTCGACCACGCGATTGGGAACGTCGCCCCGGCCGAAGAGCAGGAAGTCGAGCGCCAGGTTGAGACGGTTGCCCTTGCTCCAGCCGAAGACGATGTCGAGCGGCGAGCCGTTCTTCGTCATCTCCATCGCCAATTGCGCGATCGTGTGCGACACCGACACGCAGTCGTGGGCGGTGATCACGAAGAAGTCTCCCTCCTGCCGCACGCCGATGATCGGAGCGTTTTCGAAGTCGCTCGTGTCGCCGTAGTGCACCTCGAGGAAGACGATCGGCACGCCCGACGGAATGCGGTGCTTGCGGCGGATCTCGGCCTCCTTCTCCGCCAGCGACCGCTGCCCGGGCCGGTGCGGCACGAGCACCTGGAAGGTGCCGTCCAGGCAGATGTCGGTCCAGAGCATCCGCGCGGCGTCGTCGGCGAAGCGAAACTCCTTGAGCCGCAGTTCCTCGGCCCGCCAGAACCGTGAGAAAATCGAGATCGCCAGCACGCAGCCGATGAAGATCGACGCGATGATGATGCCGTCCGGCCGCTCGATCATGTTGGCGATCGTGGTGTAGATGAAGACGAGGCAGACCAGGAAAAAGTAGCACTGTGCCGCGCGGCGGCCGATCACGCCCCACCCGTCGGCGGGCAGGGGCTTGTGGCCGATGTCGACGAGCGTGGCGATCGCGGCGCTGGTCATGAGTACGAGCACGCCGGTGGCGTAGGCGCCGCCCTGCGCCGACACGTCGGCACGGAAGGCCCAGGTGACGAGCAGGTTGATGACCGTGAACGCCAGGACCAACGGCCGGTAGGCCGCCGCCCATTCCGGCGCCATCCCGTACCTCGGCAGGTAGCGGGGCACCATGTTGAGCAGTCCCGCCATCGCCGAGGCCCCAGCGAACCAGAGAATGAGGATCGTGCTGATGTCGTAGGCCGTGCCAAACACCCGGCCGAACAGCGGGCAGATCGGATGCGGGCTCTCGCCGTGGGCGATGTAGGCCAGCGCCCGGTCCATGGCCTTGCCCTTCACCGGCTCGAGCCTGAGTTCGTCGGCGGGAATGAGCGTGTCGGTGCCGGTGACGAGCGACGAGCCGATCAAAAACACCGACATGATCAGCGCGGCGGTGAAGAGCAGTTTCCGCGTGTTGGCGATCCGGGCCGCGGCGTTGGTGGGATCGTCCTTGGTTCCCTCCATGAGATGAATCTGCAGCACGCCGGTCTCGAAGCCGCTCATGCCGAGGGCCAGTTTCGGAAACACGATGCAGGCGATGCCCAACACCACCCACGGGCCGCTGCCGCTGATGGGCGCGTGGGTCAGGTGGTAGTTGCCGGCGGTGATTTCGGTGTACCAGTGATGCAGGAGGGACGGGTGCGTGACCAGATGGAACAATCCCGCCCCGACCACGATCGCGGTCAGACCGAGATAGGCGACGACGAGCACGAGCGCCAGCCCCACGACCTCGCTGAAGCCCTTGAGGAACATGCCCCCGAGCAGCACGAGCAGGCTGCAGGTCACGACCATCTCGCTCCGCATGAAGTCTGGCACCTGCGCGGCGTAGTAGGAGTTGCTGACAAGGTGCGCCGCGGCGTCGGCCGCGGAGAGGGTTTTCGTGATCACGAAGTCGGTGGCCGCGAAGCCCACGAGCACGAGCACCACGACCTTGTTCCACCAGCCGTGAAACAGCCGCTCGATCATGCCGATGGAGCCGACGCCGTCGGGCGTCTCCCCAGCCACATGGCGGTAGACGGGCAGGGCGCCCAAGAGCGTCACGAGCACCAGGATCAGCGTCGCGATGGGCGCGAGGGCGCCGGCCCCCTCGAAAGCGATCGAGGGCTGGTAGCCCAGGGTGCTGAAATAGTCGACGCCGCACAGGCACATGATCAGCCACCAGGCGTAGTGGTGGTCGTGATGATGCTGCTGGTCGGCGGCTGGCTGGCTCATTCGCGCCTGGCTCCCACCAGCGTGCCGACGCGTTCACCCGAGACGGCCCGCTCGATGTTGCCTTCCCGTCGGTAATTGAAGACGAGGATCGGCATGGCGTGCTCCATGCACTGCGAGATCGCGGTGGCGTCCATCACCCGGAGGTTCTGCTCGAGCACCTGCTGGTAGGTGAGATCGCGATAGAGCATGGCATGCGGATTCTTCTCCGGATCGTCGGAGTACACCCCGTCGACGCGGGTGGCCTTCATGAGGATGTCGGCCTCCAGTTCGAGCGCCCGCTGGGCGGCGGCGGTGTCTGTCGTCACGAACGGACTGCCGGTGCCGGCCGCCAGGATGACGATCCGGCCCTTCTCCAGATGCCGCTTGGCCCGGCGGCGGATGTAGGGCTCGGCGACGCCCTCCATGCGGATCGCCGTCATCAGCCGTGTCTGCACTCCCAGGCTCTCGACGGCATCCTGCAGGGCAAGGCCGTTGATCACCGTGGCGAGCATCCCCATGGAGTGCCCGGTGGCCTCCTGGATGCCGGTGTTGCCGGCCGTGAAGGACGCCCCTCGGAGAATGTTGCCGCCACCGATCACAACGGCCAGTTGCGTGCCACGGGCCGCGGCCTGCACGGTCTGCCGGGCGATGTGGAGCACCTCCTCCATCGAGATGCCGCGTTCGCCCTGACGGGCAAAGCTCTCCCCCGAGAGTTTCAGGAGCACGCGACGGTAGAGACCGGCGTCCATGGTGTTGATGGGAACGGACCGGGGTGTGGGTGCTGGTTTCAGCCGCCGATCCGCCAGTTTTCCAGCCGCTTGACCTGCAGCCCCGCCGCACTGGCGAGCTGGCCGACGGTCTGCTTGTCGTCCTTCACGAAGGGCTGCTCCAGAAGCACGCACTGGCTGAAGAAGTTGCGAAGCCGGCCCTCGATCATCTTGGCGATGATGTTCTCGGGCTTCCCCTCCTTGCGGGCCGCATCGCTGAGGATTTCGCGCTCCTTGGCGACGACCTCTGGATCGAGTTCTTCCTTGGAGAGTGCCTGCGGGGCCATCGCCACGGCGTGCATCGCCACGTCCTTGGCCACCTCGGCCGCCTTCTCGCCGGTGGTGTTGCCAGCCACCTCCGCGAGTGCCGCCTTCGAGCCGTCGTGATGGGCATAGCCACCACAGGGGGCATCGATCCGGCAGATCCTCGAGAGTTCGAAGACTTCCCGCATGCGGTTGAAGAGATCGTCCTTCAACTCACCCAGCGTGCGGTCGGGATGGGCCAGACTCTTCTGCGCGAGCAGGTCGGCGGGCGTCTTCGCGCCCGGGCCGAGCGCAAGCGTCTTGGCGATGTCGTTCACGAAGTCCTTGAAGTCGGGACTGCCGGCCACGGGGGCGCTTTCGCACTTCATTTCGATCATCGCGCCGACCCCCTTGGCCAGGTCGGTGTAGACGGCCAGCCGACCGGTGGAGGTCTCCCGATCAGCCCGCATGGCCTGCGTCTTGACCCCTTGCTTGCGCAGCCAATCGACGGCCTCATCGGTGTTGCCGCCGCATGCCTGGAGGGCCTTCTTGCACTCCATCATCGGCAGGCCCGTCTTGTCGCGGAGGGCCATCACGGCCGCTGCGGTGATCTCAGCCAAGGTCTATCTCCTTCAGAATCCGAGTGGTGTCTCTGACTTGATGCTCGTTGTGCTTGATACGTGTTGTGACTGATACGCGTCGACGGCACCGATGCCGATCGGACAGCAATGGCTCCGTGCGCGTCAAACAGACAAGCCCCATGCCTGCAGCCCGTCACTTCCGCACACTGCCAATCCAAATCAGCTCAGGTCTTGGGTGGCTTCGGCACGGCCCGCTTGACGTTCGCCCTTGCCTTGGGAGCAGGCTTTGAGCCCTTGCCTTCCTCGCCACCCTGGCCCGCCGCCTCGGCGCCTTCGGCCTTGGCCTGCGACTCCGTCGCGGTCTGGGCCTTGCCTTCGAGAATCGCGTCGGCCAGCCGGGCCGCGACTAGTTCGATCGAGCGGATCGAGTCGTCGTTGCCCGGAATCGGCAGGTCGATGACGTCGGGATCGCAGTCGGTGTCGATCAGGGCCACGGTCGTGATGCCCATCTTGCGTGCTTCGTTGACGGCGTTCTTTTCCTTCTTGGGATCGAACACCACGAGGCACTCGGGCAGCCGGGAGAGGGTGCGGATGCCGCCCAGGTTGCGAAGCATCTTGCGATGCTCGCGGCGGAGCGACGACTGCATCTTCTTGGAGTAGGTGCTGAACGCCTCTGAGGGGATGAGCACCTCGAGTTCCTCGAGACGGGCCAGCCGGTTGCGGATGGTGCGGAAGTTGGTGAGCGTGCCGCCGAGCCAGCGATCGCTGACGTACGGCATTCCGCACCGTGCCGCCTCGCGGGCGACCGCTTCGGCCCCCTGCCGCTTGGTGCCCACAAAGAGCACGAGTACGCCGGACGAAGCCACCTGCTTGAGATACTTCCGCGCCCGCAGCAGGCCGCGGATCGTCTCGCGAACGTCGATGATGTGGATGAGGTTGCGGCGGCCGTGGATATAGGGCCGCATCTTGGGATTCCAGCGGCTGGCACGGTGGCCGAAGTGAACACCCGCTTCAATCAACTCTTGGGCCAAAACGTTCGACACGCTCACGTACTCTCACGGGGGGAATGGGATGGGTCGCGCTCGGTGGGGCCCCGAGGGCCTCGCAGCCGAGCACCGCAAACTATCGGCTTTTTCGGGCCCGTGTCAACGCTCGCGCGGCATCCCCGGGCGCAGCGGCAAACCCGGGGCCGCCTGCCGGCCCCGGCCCGCAGCCATGGCTTGAATCCGCCCATCCACCCACACTAGACTCCCGACCGCGGGATTTTCCGCGTTTCAGGCCCACTTCGTCCCGTCCCATCCCCCCACAGAGCCCGGCAACTCCTGCCGGACGCACCCATGCGACACGTCCTCTCGGCCACGGTCCAGAACGTCCCGGGGGTGCTGGCGCACGTGTCGGGCATGCTGGCCTCCCGTGGCTACAACATCGACAGCCTGGCGGTAGGGGAGACCGAGGACCGCGGATTTTCGCGGATGACGTTCGTGCTGCGGGGCGACGACCGCGTGCTCGACCAGGTCCGCCGGCAGTTGGAAAAGATCGTCACGGTGGTCCGCGTCGATGACATCAGCTCCCGCAATTATGTCGAGCGGGATCTCATGCTGCTGAAGGTGGCCGCTCCGGTCGGCCCGGCCCGGTCGCAGGTGAAGGAGCTCGCCGAGATCTTCCGCGGCCGGATCGTGGACGTCGCCGCCGACAGCGTGATCGTCGAGATCTCGGGCACCGAAAAGAAGATCGAAGGATTCATCGAACTGATGCGGCCGCTGGGCATCCTCGAACTCGTGCGCACCGGCCGGATCGCGATGGTCCGCGGGAGTCCCCCGACCCGCGAGCTCACCGAAGCCGCCGACGGCGCCCGTCCGGCAGACTCGAGCTCCGAGCGCGATTCTTTGGCCTGATTCACGCAGTCCATTCCCATCCATTTCACTTGTATTCGATCTTCCTTTTTCTTCTTTGGAGTCTCCCGTGCCTGCGACCATCTATTACGACGCTGATGCTGACCTCAAAGCCCTCGCCGGTAAGACCATCGCCATCATCGGCTATGGCAGCCAGGGGCATGCCCAGGCTCAGAACCTGAAGGACAGCGGTCTCAAGGTCGTGGTGGCCCAGCGTCCGGGCGGCCCCAACTATGAGCTTGCCAAGAGCCACGGCTTCGAGCCGATGAGCGTGGAAGACGCTGTCAAGCAGGCCGACGTGGTCAACATCCTTCTGCCCGACGAACTGCAGGGCGACGTCTACCGCACCTCGATCAAGCCCAACCTCAAGAAGGGT
>CAZOMJ010000101.1:0-8159 GCA_964581055.1 uncultured Candidatus Kuenenia sp. | reverse complement strand
TTCTTCCCGCCGATCGTGGCGATCTGGAACGTGTTGCCGCCAAATCCCATGTAGACACCGCCGGGGCCGGGGAGCGCGGGGGCATGCCAGCCCTGCCGATAGACCGTGGCATCCGGCGTGACCGTGCCCTTGTCGTAATCGACGATGAACCGGGTGTTGTGGATGTAGACCTCTTCGGGCTTCTCGGGGTCTGCCGCCAGCATCGGCGAATAGGCGCCGTTGCCGAAATACTCGCGAACGAAACTCCCGTCGGCGGCGTTCCACACGCTCACCCGCTTGGGCGTGGCATCGTGCTCCATCACCCAGAGCCGGCCGGCGGTATCCACGGCGATGCCGGCGGGCAGGAGCATGCCGGTGGCGTCATACCTGCCGAGCCACGGCCGGCCGCCATCCTTGCCGATGCGGCTTTTTTCCTTGCCGTCGGGCGAAAAGGCGAGCACCTGCATCCGCTTGCCGCGGACGCTGGCGTAGAGGTTGCCGGCCTTGTCGAGCGCGAGGCCGAAGGGATGCCCGAGATCGCTGGCGAATGGCTGCGGGACCGGCGTCTTCGCGGTCATGTCGAGCTTCACGATCCCGTCGCCGCTGACCGCGTAGAGCGTCTTTGTCTTTGGATCGAAGAGGAGCCCGGCCGGCTTCGGCACGGCATATGACTCGGCGATCCTGCCGGTGGACCTGTCGATCGCGACGATCTTGTCCTCGAAGCGGAGCGAGGCGTAGATCGAGTCGCCGCCGACGGCTAGCGCCACGAGATTCGCGCCGAGATCTGCCGGGCCGTAATCGCCCGCCTCCATCCGTGCGCGGCCTTGCGTGGCATGCGAGGAACCCTCCTTGGCAAGCTCCTTCGGCCACTCCGTGACGAGCAGCTTGTCTTTGCCGCCGCAGAGGCTGGCGCGGCGGCCGGTCTTGGTGTTAAACGCGTAGATCCCACCGCGGTTGGGCTGATCGGGCTTGTTGTTCACGCCGTCCATCGCCACGTAGACCACGCCCGCGGCGGCGTCGTAGGCCAGCGCCGTGTTGACGCCGTCGAACACCCCCCAGTCGAGATACCCGCCCCAGGTCTTGCGGCCCTCCGGGTTCATGCACTGGATGCCGCTGCCCAGTTCGTTCACGGTCCAGAGCAGGTAGACGTTGCCCTGCTCGTCCGCGGCGGCGCTCACCGGGTTACCGTGGTCGCCGCTCATGCTGCCGCTGCCGTCTTCCGTCGTCCACGGGGGCGTGCCGCTGTTGTGCACGCTGGCAACAAACCGCGGCGCGAGCCCTGAGTGGGTGAGGGCCCGGATCGCGTAGCTGCCGGGGGGCACCGGCTGTCCGTCGTCGTCGAGGCCGTCCCAGATCTCCGTCTGCTCGCCGGCCGGCCGTTCGGCCCGCGCGAGCAATGTGCGGACGATCTGGCCGTCGGGCCTTGCGGCTTTTCCAGCCGCGGGCTGCACGGCCGTGATGGCCAGGCTCACATAGCCCTTGGCCGGGTTCGTGTAGCGCAGCGGAATGCTCACTGAGGGCGCGGCGGCCACCGGCGCCGCCCAGAGCTTCTGTTCGTCGGCCTGCTGTTTTGCGAGCGTCGCGGCCACCGCCCCCGGCGCGACAAAGTGCCCGCGGCCCCAGTTGGCATTGGTCTGATACGGAAACCCGGCGGCGCAGACGAGATCGTAAAAACTGTGGCCCAGGTCGTTCACGCCGCCGCCGGACCAGTTGCCCTGGAGCGTCATCACCCACTCGGTGCCCGGCGCTGGTGGCGCGGCCACATGCAGAAGCTGCCAGGGGATTCGCCCCTCCATCGCATAGCCCCCCTCGGCGGGCGCAAACCGAAACAGGCTCTCATTGCCGGTGAGCACGTTCTGCTCCTTGAAGTCCCAGCCGTAGGCGACGTGGGCGGCCGGCAGTTTTGCGTCGGAGTTTTGCCAGAGCGTCATATGGGCGACGCGGGCATTCTTCGCCGGATCTTTCTGGACATCATCCCGTGACGTGCCGACGGCGATGGCAGGATCGGTGATGAAGCGGATCTGAAACGAGTCACCCGCCCAGCCCTTGTCGGGCTGGCCGATGGGATCGACGCGGTTGACGAGCGGGGTGTCGTCGGTGAATCGCACCGCCAGCAAGAGCCCCTGGTCGTCGGAGGCGGCAGCCACCTGCATCGCATAACGCGGTTTATTGTCGAGGTCGGCGGCCATCGTCACGAAGGCGGCGGGATTCCAGTCCGCGAGGTCGCCATCGACGGCGAGCATGTGGCCCGCCGCCGCCACGGCCGCGGCGGGAAAGATGTTGAGACGATCGTGCCGGAAGGCGGGCATCTGGGCCTGCAGGGCCGCCAGCGGAAGAAACCAGGCCGCGAGGCAGAGCAGCGCGTCGCTACGGACGGCATGGCGAAAGGCTGCGACAATTGTCATGAGGGCTCGCACGGTGGGGCAGCGGGGCTGGCGGAAAAAAGAAGCCGAGGAACGGCACGGGTTCTTAGCCGCCGGAGCCAAAATCCAACGCTCGCCGTCAAAAGCACCCGAAGCAGGGGGAGAAAGGCGCTCTCGCGTCGGGCTCTTCGTGGGGGCGAGTTTGTAACTTGCCCACACTGTCCCTAGGGCTCGCCTCATCCGCTGGTTGACGGTGAAAAACGAACCTCGCGTATACTTACGAGGGCACAGAGAGGTGATGTGAAAAGCCATGGCCACGATTGACGTCCATCCCGATTCGTCTGCTGCCCGTGCCGGGTCGCATGTTCCTCGCGGTGCGATCACGCTCGCGATGTATGACCGCATGATCGCGGCGGGCGTGTTCGACCCCGCCGACGACCGTCCCGTCGAACTGATCTCGGGGGAGTTACACATGATGTCGCCGATTGGCGATCCGCATGCGGATGCCGTGGACTTTCTCGCCCGCTTCAGCCTTCTATCGCTCGACCCGAAGCAGGTGTGCGTGCGGGTGCAGAACCCGCTCTCCCTGCCAGATTCACAGAGCGCGCCGCAGCCAGACATCGCCTGGGTGACTTTTCGACGCTACGTCGACCGCCGACCCCTGCCACACGAGGTGATGCTCGTCATCGAAGTGGCCGACTCCAGTCTCGATTTCGACATGTCCGTGAAGGCCGCGCTCTACGCCGAGGCCGGCATCGCCGAGTATTGGGTGGTCAATCTCGCGGGCCAAGCGATCGTTGTGCTGCGAAATCCACGAGCCGGTGGCTACGAGACCCGCTCGACGCATCGAGCTGGTGAGCCGATCACTCCGCTCGCCTCTCCTCACATCCACCTCGACCCGGCGGAACTCTTCCAGCCGTGACTAGGAAAAGGGGATGCCGCGGGAATCGGGCGTCGTCATGGCGGATGGTCCTTTGGGTGCTCGTTGCCAGAAGTTCACCGGCCGAGGGTACAGGATCCCGAGTTTCACTTTTCGACAATCGATTCGATTTTTTGGCACCGGTGCAGAATCAGGGAAGACGCAGATTTTGACTGTTTGCCGACGGGTTCAGACGAGCGGATCGCGGATGATCAGGCCCGGCAGCTTCACGAAGCGGCGATCGTGGGTCCAGAGCTCGGTGGCGCCGCCGTCGAGTGCGCACAAGCCAATCTGAAGATCGAACACCCGGGGGCCGCTCACCCCCAGATCAACGGCGGTCTGGAGCAACCGGGCGGCAAACGCCGGCCCCGGACAGAGCACGGTCATGCCGCCTTGTTCGAGGGCGCGAAGAAAAGCGGCCGCTTCGTCGGGCGATGAAGCCCTTCCGCTGGCTGCGGGATGGGTCACGATGCTGAAAAACTCGGAGACGCTCGGGAGCGTGATCGCAAACCCGCCCCGTGTGCTGCAGGCTGCCTCGATCGCTGTGCGGGCGGCCAGATGCTCCTCGGTGCCGGAGCGATGGGCGTAGATCAGCAGGTTCGTGTCGATCGCGATCATCGCTGGCGGCTCAGCCAGTCATGCATGGCGGCCCGATCAGTGATATCCACGCCAGGCGGCAGCCCTCCGTCGACCGTCACCCACGTCAGCTTGGCGGGTTTCGGCCTGCCCGTCGTGGTGGCGGAACGTCTTAATTCGGCCCGCAGCCCCCTCTCGATGAACTCCCGCAGAGGCTCTCTTAGTTCCGCGGCCCGCTTTTTGGCGGCGACAAAGAGTTCGTCCGGAATATCGACCGTTGTTTTCATGCAGGAAAGCATATTCCCGTATTTATGGGCCGTCAACGCATTGCGAAACCATGATTGGGGGACGGGAGCCGATTTCGACTGTTTGCCGATGGGTTCAGTCGAGCGGATCGCGGATGATCAGGCCCAGCAACTTCACCAATCGCGCGTTCAGCGTTTTGGCTCGGGCACCGTGTTGGCCGACTTGCGGCCCTCACCCGTGAGCTTGAAATCGACGCTGTTGATCCCCGCCTTGAGATCCGCCGTCAATTCCGAACGCTCGTTGAATTCGGCGGGAATATACTGCTCCTTGACCGGCACCATCTCGCCGACTGAATTCGGTGCCATCCGGCCCGGAGTGTCCTGGGTTGCCTCGATGCGGACAAGCTTCTGGCCAGGCAGCGTCTTGAACGAGAACCGGCCCTTGACGACCGGACCGGCGTCTTGAGCTTTGCCCGGCTCGATCGGCACCATGTAGATGTAGCCGTCCTGAACGGCATCACCGTTGAAGGTCACCAGCCCCGAAACGGCCGCGGTCTTCGGTCCCCGGCTACAGCCGGCGAGCATGAGGACGACGACGGCCAGCATGCAGCCCGCGACTGCCGTTTGGAAACCCGCACCGGTCGGACCGGTGCGTACGGTCCGGGCAGGGGTATCGTTCGACTTCATGAAAACCGTCGCCTTCCTAGGGCAAGAAAGTGCCGCGAGCACCGAGTGAGATGAGCTGAGTAAATAAAAGCTCAGTAGTCCGAACTGACGATCTGGCCGTCCCTACGACTTCCCAGCCGGCTGAAGATCGTCGTATCGACATTGTCTGCGACGAACCGCACGCCCCCATCCATGAGGCCGACATTCGCTCCACCGTTATGCGCGCTGCGAACATAGACCTCCATCGGGTTGTAGTTCGTAAACGTCTTGCAGGGAATGCGGGGATCCGCACTCGCGCCATTGCACCCAGCAACGTGGTCCGGCGCCGTCGTATTCGGCGGGTTTCCCGAGCAGAACAGATTGTTGCCGTACCATGAGTTCCAGTAATTCCCGTGGTCGGTAGTGTTGCCCACGAGAAGCTCGCCCACGCCCAGCGTCTTCGACAGCCCGTCCGTGATGTCCTTCATCCGCACGATGACCCCGGTGTTGCCCTGGATAGGCGAGGCAAACCCGAGGGGAAAACAGCCGATCTCGGAGTCGCGGAGATAATTTCCAGATCCCCCCTGGGACCACGTCGGATCGGTGTTACCAGACCGGCCCGTCGAACCGGAAATGCACAGGGCGTAGTTTCCATAGAATCCCTGATTTGCAGCCGTGCTGACGCGGCCCCCGTTCCTATCACTCACGCACGCGAAGCCAGGGAGTCTGGTTCGGCGAATGTTATCGGCCAATTGATACGCCAACGTACTCGTCGTGATCGTGAACTGGCTGGCCAGGTCATTCGCCTCGACAAACGGCAGAAGGTGCTGAAACCATCCCTGACGGTTGCCTGCGCCAGCCGAATACCCAAACCCATACCCCAGCGGCCAACTGCCCGGCCATCCCTCATGGTGCTGGCCGGGCGGGAGCCGTTGTCGCGCATTGTGGTAGTTTTGCAACGCCAATGCGATCTGCTTCGTGTTGTTGCTGCAGCTGCTGAGGCGGGCCGCCTCGCGGGCCGCCTGCACGGCCGGCAGCAAGAGGCCGACGAGCGTGCCGATGATCGCGATCACGACCAAGAGCTCAACCAGGGTGAAGCCCGCCGCGGTTCGCTTGTGAGATCGGCTTATGAGAGTGGCCCGCATGGTTCTCACCTCGAAGTTTTCTTTTTATGGAATCTATTGGGATCGATCACCCCGCCATCCAACTCTCGCAAGAGTAGCTTCCGTCAACTGCCTCGCCAACAACTTTTTCTTTCGATTTTGCGTAAGTCTTTCGATTTGTCGTAATCGGATCACACAGCGCGCTGACACTCCGCTCAGCGAAACTCTGCGCGGCCCCAGGTGGCGGCCCGCTCCCACACCATGATGGCGTGGGGCTCGTGCGGGTTGCGGATCTCGACGAGCTGGTCCTGCCAGATCCGGCCCGCGGCATCGCTCCAGTGCACCTGCCACGCGGCGGCAAGCTGGTCCCCCTTTCGCGGCGGATCGTCTTCCGCGTGCAACACCCGCCACGGGATCGCATATTCGACCACGTAGCCCAGGCCGTCGGCGTCGCGGCGAAACGCCCCCTTCACTCCCGCCGGGTTCACCGCCAACGCGTTGAGATTCATCCCCTGCGCGATCGCCAGGCAGGCCCTGCCGGTCGGCGCATGGTGCCACATCGTGAGGTGTGAGAGCCGCGGATTCTCCGCCTGCACGCGTTCGGCTTCGGTAGGCTCGAGCCGCCGCGCGGAATAGTAGCTCGGTTGATTGGCATCGGCGGGCCAGCCCATCGTGCGGTCGGCCGACAGCCTCATCTGCAGGCCCCCGCCCCGCCAGCCGTCTTCGGGGTCGAGTTCAGGATCGATCACGCTCTGCATCGGGTGCGGATCGCCCACATGTGCCGCAATGTAGAGATGCTCGGCGTCATACATCATCCAGCCGGCGGCCCACTTGCCGTCGGCGGAATCGGGATTGCGGGCCGCCTCGAAGCCGGGTTCGCGGCCCCACTCTGTGAGGCTGCCGTCGATCGTCACCGGTCCCTCGGCCGGCATGACGAGAATCGAATCGAAGAGCATCCTGCCAAACTGTCGGATGCGTTCCTCTGGTTTGAACGGATAGGGAAGCTCAACGCCCGGCAGCGACGGCACGCTCCGGATGAACCGGCCTTCGCTATAGGGAATCGGCTCGGGCAGTCCCCCGTTTTTCGCATCGAATCGGACGGCCTCGCCCGCCACGAGCCGCTTGGGAAACTGCATCCCCGTGTCGCCCGACTTTCGCGTGGCGAGCACCTCGCCGTCATAGACCTGCACGTCGGTCACGAGGCCCTGCCCTGCCTTCACGGCAAACTCGGTGCCGAGGTCGAGTACGTCGGTCGTGGCGGTGTCGAGCCGAAAACCTTTCATGCCGTCAGGCATCCGCACCACCGCCTTGCCGGCGTGCAGAAACGCGGCCATCTCGCCGAAGAGCTCCAGTTCCCCAGGGCCTTCGAGAACGATCCGCACACCGTTGCTAAGCCGCAGCTCAACGACGCCCGCAGCGATCGCGAGTCGCCCGGCATGCACCAGATCGCCGTCGCGCACCGTCTTGCCGCCGGCGGCGGGCACGACCAGCCGGGCCTTTTCAATCATGCCAATCACACCGCTCGCTCGAGCCTCTGCGGCGGACGCAGGAGCGGTGGCCGCTGCCGGCGCGGCCTGCCTCCCGGCCACAAGCTGCGTGGCGATGCCGCCGACAACGCCCCCGAGCACCAAGACACTCGCAAACGCAGCGGCGATCCACCGCGGCTGCCAGCCACCGGCGGATGCCGTCTGCGACAGGCTGGCTGACCGCGGCCGCGGCTGCGGTCGGATGGCGGCTGTGACATACATCCAGTGGAGTGTCGAGTGCAGTTCCATCACCCGCTGGAATTCCTCGCGAGCGGCAGCGTCGGTCTTGAGCAGCGTCACGAGCCGGCGCTCGTCTTCTTCCGACTGCACGCCGTCGGCGACACGGCTGAAGAGGTCGAGGATGTCGTTTGCGAGCCTCATGCGTGGGCCTCCGCGGCCAGCGTCTTTTCGACGCAGTCGAGCAGGGTCTGGCGGATCCTGCGGAGCATCTGGGAGAGGGCGCTGGGGGTGGTCTGCCGGGCCGCGGCGAGATCGTTGACCGAGCAATCGGGCTCGTAGCGGGTGGCGATGAGGGCCCGGTGCTCGGCGGAGAGCTTTTGGATGCAATCGGCGAGCGCTGCCCGCCGCGTATCGAGCTGCCGGGACGTGATGATCGACCGGTTGACGAGTTCCTCGAGCAGGTCGTCGTCGAAGGCGATCGGGGCCCGCTTTCGCCGCTTGAGGTAGGCCATGGTCTGGAACTTGGCAAACTGCATCGCCCAGGGGAGGAAGTCCCGCGTCTGGTCGAATTCGTCGGCCTTCTGCCAGAGGACGAGGTTGGTCTCCTGGAGCACGTCGTCGGC
>CAZOMJ010000100.1:0-11607 GCA_964581055.1 uncultured Candidatus Kuenenia sp. | reverse complement strand
CCCATCTTGTCGGGAAACTGGATCGGATCGGCGTAGATCTTGCCATCGCGGATGGCCTGCCTGCCCTCGGGTTGGCCATCGAAGCCGATGATGGTCACCTGCTCCGTCTTGCCAGCCTTCTCGAGGGCCGCCCGGGCACCGAGCGCCGCGGGGTCGTTGATCGCGAATACGCCACGGAGGTCTGGGAAGGCCTGGAGGGCATCCTCCATCGCCTTGAAGCCGACATCCTTGGCGGCGTTGCTCTCGAGTTCCATGACGATCTCGATCTTCGCGGGTGCGGATTCATTGTGGGCGTCGATCACCGCGCGAAACCCCTTTACTCGGAGTTGGCATGACTCGGCCTGCTTGAAGTGGAGCACGGCGATCTTGCCCCCGGCTTCGCGTCCATCTGTATTGAGTGCCTCGATCATCGCCTGCCCGGCCTCGCGACCGCCCCCCTCATTGTCGGTGGCCACCTGCGTGGCGATCACGACGCCCGGCTCGTTGCATGGGATGTCGACGGTGAAGACCGGGATGCCCGCCGCGTTGGCCTCGCGGATCACCGGCACGATCGACTTCGAGTCACATGGCGAGAGCACGATGGCCGCCGCCTTCTTGACGATGAAGTCCTTGATCTGGTTGCCCTGCCGGGCCACGTCTTTGTCGGCGCTGACGACAGTGGCCTGAAAGCCCTGCTTGGCCGCCTCGGCGGCGATCGCGTCGCCGATCACCTTGAAGAACGGGTTGTCGAGTGCGAGCAGCGAGACGCAGATCGTGCCCCGCGGTCTGGCGGCCGGCTTCGGCGCGACGGATGTTGCCCCGCAGCCGACCAACAGTCCGCATCCAGCCAGCGCGACACAGCCCCTGAGCCACATGTGTGAAATCATGGTTCAGTCCTTGCGTGGCGCGTTGAGGACGAACTCATGCCGCACCGACACGATGACAGTCGCCCCCGAGTCCGCGACAAGCGTGATCTGATCAGGTTTCGAAAAATCGATCGTTTTCACGCGGGCGAACCCCTTGGGTGAGAGCCTTTGTATCGGTGACGACCGCAAGCAGGTCGGCTGCACTGACCGTGCCGGCCAACAGGACGGCGGCGACGGCAAAGCGTTCACACGTGCCGCGCATCGTGCAACAGGTTCGAGAGCTCATGAAAACACCCCCTCCAGTGCGTTTCGCATCGTAGCGGCCATGTCAGCCGTGGCGGGAGACGTGACGTCGATGCCGCTCCAATAGCCGACACCGAGCACCCCCTGGCCTACGAGCATGCCCAGGCCGTCGAGCGTCGTACAGCCGGCTGCTCCGGCCTCGGTCAGAAACCGTGTGTGCGGCGGGTTTGGGATCACGTCGGCGACGATCAGGCCGGGCCGCATCGTCTCTGCGGCGACCGGCACGCGGGCGGTGGCATCGCCCAGGCCGATGCTCGTGCAGTTGACGAGCACGTCGACGTCGGCGGGGATCGCCACGTCGCCGGTCCAGGCCGTCGCGGTCACCTCGATCGACTTCGCCGCCCGCACGAGCTTCGCCAAGTCTTCACCGCGGTCTGCCGACCGGTTGACGATCGTGAGCTTTCTGGCACCGGCGAGCACCAGTTCCACGGCGATCGCGCGGGCGGCGCCGCCCGCGCCCAGCAGCATCACGTGGGCCCCCTGCGGATCGCGGACCGGCACGAGCGACGAAAGAAAACCCTTGCCGTCGGTGTTTTCGCCGATGAGCGTTTCGCCGCTGCGGACCACGCAGTTCACGGCGTTGATGAGCCGGGCGCTCTCCCCGAGACCATCGAGGTGCTCGATCACCGCCACCTTGTGCGGCATCGACAGATTAAAACCCTTCCAGCCCATGGCGCGGGCACCGGCGACGGCGGCGGCGAGGTCGTCGGGCTGCACCTCGGCGTTGATGTATCGCCAGTTGAGTCCCAGGCGACGGTAGGCGGCCTCGAGCATGACGACCGTTGGGTTGTCGTCGCAGGGGGTCGAAAAGCACCCGGTGAGTTCAGGCCTGAAGCCGGAGGCCATGGGGCGAAAGTCCTCGTGTTGATGTGATAGGGAAAATCGGAAACGAATCAGGCGATGATTTTCTTCATGACGTTGCCGTGCACGTCGGTGAGCCGCATGTCGCGGCCACCGTGGCGGAACGTAAGGTCTTCGTGGTCGATGCCGAGTTGGTGGAGCACGGTGGCCCAGAGGTCGTAGACGGTCGTTACGTCCTCGACGGCGCGGTAGCCGAACTCGTCGGTGCTCCCGAGCACCGTGCCACCCTTCACGCCGCCGCCGGCCATCCAGATCGAGAATCCCATCGGGTTGTGATCGCGGCCGTTGCTCCCTTGGGAAAACGGCGTCCGGCCAAACTCGCCGGCCCAGACCACGAGCGTGTCGTCGAGCAGGCCGCGCTGGTCGAGGTCGGCGAGCAGGGCTGCGATCGACTGGTCCACTTGCCGGGCCATCGCCTCGTGCCCCTTCTTCACCTCGCCGTGCTGATCCCACGGATTGGCGCCGTTGCCGCCGCCGATGTTGTAGGCCAGGCAGGAAAGCTCCACGAACCGCACGCCCCGTTCCACGAGCCGACGGGCGAGCAGGCACTGCCGGCCGTAGGCCGCCAGCTTCGGATCCTTCGCGTCGAGGCCATAGAGCCGCTTCGTGTCCTCGATCTCGCCCGAGATGTCGGTGAGCGTGGGCACGGCGGCCTGCATATGAAATGCTGTTTCGTGGTTGCGAATCGCCGCCTCGATGGCGTCGGCCGCGGCGATCTGTGCACCGAAGCCACGGTTGAGCGTTGCCAGGTAGTCGAGACGGCGCCGCTGGCGGTCGGCCGGCTCCCAGGGGCGGATATTGCGAAGGGCGGGGTCGGCGTCGCAGGCGAGCATCGATCCTTGAGTGTCGCTGGGCAGAAAACCGTTGCCGAAGCAGGCGACGCCGCCGTGTGGCACGCCGGCGTCGCCGCTTTTCAAGACGACGTATCCAGGCAGTTCGTCGCACTCGCGGCCGAGGCCATAGACGGCCCAGGCGCCGGCGCTCGGGTTGCCGAGGAACGGAAAGCCGGTGTGCATGAAGAGGTTGCCCTGGGCATGCTCGCTGAACTTCGCCGTCATCGACCGCACCACGGCGAGCTTGTCGGCGTGCTTCGCCATCTCTGGAAACAGCTCGCTGATCTCGGTGCCGCACTGGCCCCGCGGTCGAAACTCCCACTGGGACGGCATGAGCAGGCCGTTGTTGTTGAACTGCGTGCGTTCGATCGGGCCGGGCAGCGGCTTTCCGGCGTGTGTCGCGAGCGCCGGCTTCGGGTCGAACGAATCGACATGCGAAACCCCGCCGCTCATGAACAGGAAAATCACCCGCTTCGCCCGGGGCTGCGTCGCTGTGGCCACACCTGCGGCGGCGGAGTGCCGGCCGAGGATGCCTGCGAGGGCTGCCAGTCCGAAGCCGACCGACGACCGTGTGAGAAACTGCCGCCGCGAGGCCGGACCGAGTTTCGGGCCGGGCAGCAGGCCGTGTTGCAGCGACAAAAAATCAGTCGACATGGATGAACTCCTCGGCATTGAAGAGGGCATGCACGACGTCGGCCCAGAGCGGGGCGTGTGCTGCGACTGTCTCAGAGTCGATGCCATGTTGCCTGGCAAGGTCTTCGATCCACGTGAGCGATGCCGTTCGCTCGGCAGCCGTCGGTTCGCGGCCGAGCATCTCGACGAAGAGCCGCTCAACCCGCTCGTCGGAGGGCAGGTCGCGGCCTTCCGCTACGAGCCGCTCGGCCCGCCTCCCTGCGAGGTCCTTCACGAACGGGCTGTTCATGAGCACGAGCGCCTGCGCCGGCACGTGCGACTCGTCGCGGCGGCCCTGCGTCGACTGCGTGCTCGGCGGGTCGAAGGCAGAGAGAAACGGATCGGGCTGGTTGCGGATGACGCCGATATAAATGGCCCGGCGTGCCGTGCCGCCCGGATCGCTCGGGCCGAATGGCCGGCGGTCGAGCCGTCCTGACACGGTCATGAGGGCGTCGCGGATCGATTCCCCCTCCAGGCGGCGGAGTCGGGCGTGGGAAAACAGCGCATTCGCCGCATCGAGACGGCGGGCCGACTCCGAGGGCTGCACGGCGAGTCGGAATGCCCGCGACGTGGCGAGCAGCCGCACGAACGACTTGAGCGACCAGGGCTTTGCCGGCGGCCCCGGCAGGTCGAGGGCTGTCGGCGCGACGAACTGAGATGCGAGGAAGTCGAGCAGCTCTGGATGCGAGGGCAGATCGCCCATCTGGCCGAAGTTGTCGACCGTGGCCACGATGCCGCGGCCAAAGAGATGATGCCAGGCGCGGTTGACGAAGACCCGGGGAGTGAGCGGGTTGTCCGCGGCCACGAGCCGATCGGCCAGTTCGCGGCGGCCGCTCTCGTTCGCTGCAAAGGGCCGCGGATCGATCGCTTCCAGAAACCGTCTCGGCACCGGAGCGGCGGGCTGCTTGTGGTTGCCTCGGACAAAAAGCGGCTGGTCGAATACCGTGCCCTCGATGACACCCGGTGCCCGCGCGGGTGGCGGTATGTGCGAGTCGAGCTCGCGATAGCGGGTGATGTGTGCGGCGGTGTCGGGCACCGCGGCCACGTCGGCGGGCAACGCGTCGACGTCGAGGAGCGCGTCGAGCAGTCGGACCTCGCGATCCGTCGCCGTGCCGTCACGCCAAGCGGCGATCGCTGATCGAACAGCCGGCTGATAGAGGGCAGCCAAGGCGGCGGCATCGGCGGGAGCCGCGGCGGTGCTGTCGGCATCATCAGCGGGCAAAAGGTCGAAGAGCGACGCGGGGGGCAGGCCGACTGCCGGTGGCTCCCCGGTGCGCGCATCGACGGCGACGACGCTGAACCACGACCGATTCACATCGACCTTCTCCACAGGCAGATCGCCGGCTGTCGCGATCTCCAGATGCGCCTCTTCGCCCCGCCAGTATTTGGTGGAGAGCGTGATCCACGTGGGCACGCTCGCTTCCAGCGTGGCTGCTGGATAGAGCAGCCGCTGATCGCGGGGAAAGTTTCGCACCACCAGCCGCACCCGGGCCTGTCCCTCGCCGGCCACCAGCAGGCGGATCGAGTCGGACTCGACGACGAACCGTGGCGAATGCAGGACGGCGCCGTCGCTCGCGACCAGCAGGTTCGAGTGAATACCGGCCGGCAGGAGACGGGTGATGATGCGATCGCCCGCGGGTTCGATTCTGAATTCCCCCGCGGGTGAGGGCCTGTCGACACCAGCACCGTACCGAAGCCAGGTTTCCGGGGGCGGCACGCTGCCCGGCTGGACGGACGTCGGTCTGGCCCGCCCGGCCTCGGCGCGAAGCGTATCCCAGGCAGCCTGACGCTGCTCACCGGCGAGACCCTCCAGTCTCACGAGGGCCGACAGTGGATGGTCTGCCTTGCGGACCGCAGCGAGCCGCTTTTCCGCCTTCTCGAACGCTGCTCGGGCCTCCTTCTCGGCTTCCGGCTTGGCTGGATCACCCTCTTTCGGCGTTGTGGCGCCAGCCAGCTTCGCCTTCGCCGCTGCGACGCCCGCGAGCATGTCGGCGGCAGTGCGGCCGAGCGCTGCCGGGAGCGATTCGACGGCTCGCGTCCAGGCGTCCGCCAGCGCGGGCCGGATGGCCGCCTTGATCGTGGCGAGTTCGGCGTGGTGCTGCAGCCGCGAGTTCTCCGCGTCGGCGTGGATCAACGCCGGCCGGCAGCTCGCGAGGACGCCAAAGAGCGCGTAGAAATCGGCCTGCGAGATGGCGTCGAACTTGTGGTTGTGGCACCGGGCACAGGAGACGGTGAGCCCGAGAAAGGCCTTCGAGATCACGTCGATCTGGTTGTCGGTGAAGGTCACCAGCTCGTCGAGCGCATCGGTGGGCGTGAACCCGTGCGGCACCATCCGGAGGTGACCGACGCCCAGGGCCGACTCGTTGACATTTCTGGCCGCATCGATCCGCGGATCCGCCAGCAGGTCGCCGGCGATTTGCTCTCGGATGAAGCGGTCGACCGGCACGTCGCTCGCGATCGCGCGGATGCACCAGTCGCGGTACCGCCAGGCATGCGGGATGGCGGGATCGCCCTCGCTGCCGTGGGTCTCACAATAGCGGACGCAGTCGAGCCAGTGGCGGGCCCAGTGCTCGGCGAAATGGGGCGATGCGAGCAGCCTGTCGATGAGCTTTTCCCACCGGTCGGGGCTGGTGTCGGCATGAAATGCCGCCCGTTCCTCGGGTGTCGGCGGCAGGCCGGTCAGTGCAAAGGTGGCCCGACGTAGGAGCGTGTCGGGATCGGCCTCCCCGGCCGGTTCGATGCCGGCGGCCGCGAGTTTCGCCGCAAGAAACCGGTCTACGGGATGGTCGCTCGTGCCGAGCCACGTGGTGTTGCCCGCAGCACGTGGCGGCACGGGATATCGCCGGATTGGCTGCAGGCTCCACCACTGTTTCCGGCGGGTGAAGATCGCGTCCCACGAAGTCTCCTTGGCGAGTTCGTCGGCGGTCGGCGGCTCACGCCGCGGATCAGGAGCGCCGAGTGAAATCCACCGCTCGAAGGCCCGCACGATCTCGGCCGACGGCTTGGGGCCACCCTTGGGCATGGGCAGGTCCTGCTCGTGCCGCAGCGCGGCCATGATCATGCTCTGGTCCGGCTTCTCCGGAACTACGGCCGGCCCCGAAAAACCGCCCGCCTGCATGCCGCCCGCCCAGTCGAGCGACAGATCGTGCTCACGTTTGCCGTGGGTACCGTGGCATTCATAGCACCGCTCGATGAGATATGGGCGGATGACCTTCTCGAACAGGTCTTCGCCCTCGCCGGCGGCTGCGACACCGCTCCAAGCGACGCTGGCTAAGACGAGGCTGGCTAAGAGGAGAGCAGAACGTCTGCAGCCCATGGCCAGAACCATGGTCAGAGCCCGGCCCGCGACACGCACGCGAGGCCACCAATCAGAAGCCGCTCGGTTTGTCATTCCCTATATGAGAACGTAATCTGAAATAAGAATCAACAGTGGGTTGGTTCGTTTCAGTTCTTCATGACGAACGTAAACACTCTCTTATGCGCACCGCATCCGCCTCCAGTCGCAAGACCGCATCCCAGCAAGCCCGTGACTTCGATGCGCTCCCCTCGCCCACCTGCGGCAAGACGCTTGCGATTCTCGAACTCGTCGCGCGGCATCCCCAGGGCATCACTGCGGCGCAGGCAGCGCGGGCCTCGGGAATCACGCCCAATCTCGTCTTCCGCATCCTCAAGACGCTCGTCGCACTTGGCTATTGCCTCCAGCACGGTGCGGCGAAGACCTACACGCTTTCGGGCAGGCTGCTCGACATGGCTGGCCCACAGTCGGGCGACCAGAGCCTCGTGTTGGCCAGCCACGAGGCCCTGCGGGAACTCCGCGACGCGACCGGCGAAACGGTGCAGTTGCTGATCGAGTCGGGCGGCAAGGCGCTCGTGCTCGAACAGGTCCGTGGCACCCATCCGCTGCAGGTCTGCGGCCAAGTGGGGCTCCGCACGCCGCTCTATTCGTCTGCGCCAGGCAAGGCGATCCTCGCCTGGTGGAGCGACAAACGCCGCAGCGAATGGCTTCGGGGCAGAATTCTCAAGCAGTTCACGGCCACGACGCTGGCCGACCGCGATCGGCTGGAGCAGGAACTGAAGGCATCGCGGGCCCGCGGCTACACGGTCGACCGCGCGGAGGGGCTCGAGGGCATCCACTGCGTGGCTGCGCCGATTCTCGATCCGCATGGCACGCCTTTGGCCGCGGTCACGATCATGGCCCCCGTCTCGCGACTGCCCGAATCACTCTTTGCGACTCTGGGGGAAAAGTGCATCGCGTCTGCGCGTGCCATCGAGGCAGCCTTGCCGGGCTGATTCATGGGGAGCGTGGTCGACTGACTCCGTTCGGTCACGCCGGCTATGATGCCGACATGACTCGCCATACCCGTGCTTCCGTCGCCAAGTGCCTCGACCACGCCGTGCTCAAGCCAACGGCGACCGATCGCGATCTCGCCGAAGCGGCGGCCATGTGCAGGGCACGTGGTGTCGGCTGCCTCTGCGTGCGGTCTGTCGATGTAGCCGCAGCGGCCCGGCTTCTCGTAGGGAGCAACGTCGCGGTCGCCAGCGTGATCGGCTTTCCGCACGGCGGGGATCCGGCGGAGGTGAAGGCGGTCGAAGCCCGGCTGGCCATCGAGCACGGGGCCCGCGAACTCGACATGGTGATGCAGATCGGGGCGTTTCTCTCGGGCCGCCACGGCGACGTCCGGGACGACATCTCGGCTGTCGTGGCGGTGGCGAGGCCGCACGGGGTGCTCGTGAAGGTGATCCTCGAGACGTGCTACCTGTCGCTCGACCAAGTGGCCGACGCCTGCCGGCTCGCCGAGGAGGCGGGGGCCGACATGGTGAAGACATCGACAGGCTTTGGCACGGGCGGAGCGACGCCCGAGGCGGTGCAGACGATGCTCCGCACGGTCGGAGGCCGGCTCGGCGTGAAGGCGTCGGGCGGCATCCGCTCCTGGGAGGCCTGCGTGCGATACCTCGACATGGGATGCGTGCGGCTCGGCGTCGGAGCCGCCGAGCAGATCCTCGACGAAGCACCGTAGTGACCGAGGGAGCAGACGCCGCAGATCGGGAGTGTCAGTTTGTCCGTGGCGTGGGCTTCGCGATCGGCGTGCCCGTGAGTTCGCCGACCACCCAGTCGAGTCCCTCGAGGTTGTCGAGCAGGCGGGCCTCGGCGTCGTGGCCGGTGTGATTCAGGATGCCAATCGGACCCTTGTAGCCGCTCTCGCAGATCACTTTCGCCAGTTCTACGTCGAGATCCCCCTGGCCGATCACGAGGATTTTCTTTCCCTTCTTGTCCCCCTCGGCGGTCATGCCGTTGAGGTTGAGAAAGTGGAGGTGCGGCAGCATCTTTGCAAGCGCCTCCTTGAACCTCGGCAGATGGTCGTGGCCGTGGTGCTGGTTGTAGACGATGCCCACGTTCGGCATCTTCAATTCCTCGCAGACGGCGACCATGTTTTCTGGCTCACCGCCCCAGCCGCCGTGGTTGTAGATCGACACGCGGCAGCCGGCTTTCGCCAGGGTCTCGGCGAGCGGCCGGAGCGACTTGGCGGCATGCTTTACCTTCGCCTCCTGGTCGAGGTCGGCCGGGGCGCCGGCCATCACCCAGAACGATGGCTTCAGGCCACGTTTCTCAAAGCTCTCCAGCAGCTTCGGCAATTCCGGCGGAGTGGTCCAGAAGGCGTCGAGTGCGACGCCGTGCTTCGCCAGCGCGTCCCATTCCTGCTCGAACGTCGGCACATGCTCGGGCCGCCAGTCATACGCAAAATGCTTCAGACCGACCTTCTCCATCATCGCGGCCCGCTCTTCGGGGCCCCGCTTCTTCGCGTCGAAGGGGACGATGCACCAGGCGACGAGGTTGTCGCGGCTGAAGAGCTCCTTCGCGTGGGCGGCGACGTCGATAGGCTCGGCGGCCCGGGCTCCCGTCGGCACGATTGCGTCAGTGCAGAGAACGAAAGCCGCGATCGCGATAGCAAACAGACGCGACGACAGACGCATGGTCATCTCCTTCGGGATTGGACGAACAGGGTGAATGAATAAGGTGGACGGATAGGGGCCGCCGGAGGCTCACTCTTCGACGATCAAGACGCCACTCATCAGCTTCCAGTGGCCGGGGAACGTGCAGAGGTAGGGATAGCGGCCGGGAGTCCTCGGGGCGGTGAAATAGATCGTCTGCCGCTTGCCGGGCTCGGTGATGTCGGCGTAGGCGAGCACGTCGTCGGTCTTCGGTACGTAGTGCCGCGCGACCGCCTCGGGATCGGCGATTAGACCGTCGGCCAGCGTGCCGACCGCCGAGAGCGTGCCTGGCTTCGCCAGCACCCAGTTGTGCGGGACGACGTCTGGATTGACGAAGGTCAGCGCGATCGGCTCACCGGGCTTCGCTCTTAACTCCAGCGTTTTGTAGGCGAGGTTCTCGGCCGTCTCGATGGTGATGGCCCTTGCACTGTCGATCTTTTGCAGCCACGGGTTCTTCACGGCGGCCTTCATCATCGCCACGTCCCGCAGGATCGGATGGGCAGCGATAGTCTTCGCGACCTCGCGGTAGCCGGGGATGTCGCGGAACGGCTTCGCGAGCGCGTGGACCGTCGCGAAAATGTCGCGGGTCTCGCCGCCACGGACGGCGACGTTGATGTGGAGTTGGTTGACCGGCTGCAGGTCGGGCATCTCCAGGAAAAGACTCTGGCCGTCGGAGAGCACCGTGGCCGAACGAATGGCGACCGGGTCATGGCCAACGGTGCCGTAGTGGCTCGGTGAAAACTCTGGCGAGCCGTAGGCGGAACTGTAGCGGTAGTTCCAGCACTGGGCGAAATGGTTTTCGATCTTGGCTGCGACGTCGCGGTCGAGCGGCGCCGAGAAGCCGAGCAGCACACCGTTTTCATGCCCACGCATGCGGATCGGCTGCTGGACGGTGCCGCCGGTGTATCGCACCCGCTGGAAGCAGCCGTCGTCGACCCCGTAGACATGCCAGCCGTTCATGCCGCATACGTAGAGCTGGCCATCGGCGGGGCTGAACCGGCCGCGATGGACGCCCGCCCGGAAGTCTCCGACGAGCGGAACGATGGCCCCCTGCGGCTGCCCCGCGACCTCGTCGCGAAGCACGAGAAAATGCGTGCAGGAACCGAACGAAAAATGCAGAAGCTGGCCGCCCAGAGGACCCCAGCGATCGCTTGATACGTACGCCTGGCCACCGCTCGAGTGGTCGAGACCCCGCGGAATCATCACCATCGGGAGCGCCGGTGGCGTGCTGCGGAAGTCGGGCAGCGGTTGGGCTGGCGGCTCACCGGCACGCTGCCGCACCTCGCAGATCGCCGATGCCGGCGTGTAGTCCCCCTCCGAAACGGGCACCGTGAGCGTGCCGTCGGGGAGCAGGGCCAGGCCGTCAGGGTTACGGAAGCCGACCGCCAGCACATCGACCGCCTTGCCATCGGGGCTGATCCGCATCAGGCCTTGGTGCGAGGCGAAGAAGAAGTTGCCGTCAGTGTCGCGTTCCAGACCGCACTTGAAGTTGTGGCCGATCGAGGGTTCGAAGCGGTTCGAGAAGCAGGCATAGGCATCGGTCTCCCCGTCGCCGTTCGCATCGTCAAGCCGCGTGATCTGGTCGCCCCCGAGTACGAACACCGTGTCGTTGGCGACCACCAGACCCAGCAGCATGTTGAGCCCAGATGCGATCCGTCGCCAGCGGACGGTCGCCAGTGTGGAATCGAGCCCCTCCACCCGCCAGACATCGCCCTGGGCCGTGCAGATCGCCGCGGCCCCGTCCGAGAAGAAGCCGACGCCCCCAAAAAAGAGCAGCGACTTCCACGGGTTGTCGAAAGGCGGCCTGATCGTGTCGACGGCGTAGGGGCTGCCTGTGCCGGGCGTGCCGGTGGTGGTGAGTACCTGCGGCCACTGGCTGGGGCCGCCCTTCAGGAGGTGGGCCAGCGGATGGCTGTCGGCCGGCGCGATGTCGCGGACGAGTTTGCCGTCCTTCACCCACGGGGCGTCGAGCATCTCGGTCTCGCCGAGCCGGTATGAGAAAATCACCCGCTTCCCGTGCCGATGGAAGCCGTGATAGACGAACGGCTCGCGGGGCTTCTCCACGGTGGGAGGTGCTTCGATGAGATTGCCGGCGGGCGTAG
>CAZOMJ010000099.1:0-35882 GCA_964581055.1 uncultured Candidatus Kuenenia sp. | reverse complement strand
AGGGGGCTGGAACATGCGGTCGATCCTCAAGTCGATCGTGCTCTCGGCGACCTACCGGCAGGCAGCGGAGGCGGCCCCGGAGGCGTTCGCCCGCGATCCCGACAACCGGCTGCTCGCCCGCGGCCCGCGATTTCGCCTGCCGGCCGAGATGGTCCGCGACCAGGCGCTCTTCGCGGGCGGACTCCTCGTGGAACGCGTCGGCGGGCCGAGCGTAAAGCCCTTCCAGCCGGCCGGCCTCTGGGAGGAGGTGTCTGTGCTGCACCAGGCGACTTACGTGCCAGACTCCGGCGACGGCCTCCATAGGCGGAGCCTCTACACGTTTTGGAAGCGGACCTGCCCGCCGCCGGCACTGGCGGTCTTCGACGCCCCCGACCGCGAGACCTGCGTCATCCGCCGCAGCCGCACGAGCACGCCGCTCCAGGCCCTCGTGCTCATGAACGATCCGACCTACCTCGAGGCCGCCCGGGGAGTGGCGCTGCGGGCCGTCGCGCTCGCCGACCGGGGCGGCGCGTCGACAGGCGATCCGGCCCACCGTGACCGCGAGATCATCGCCCATGCCTGCCGGCTCGTGCTGGCCCGCGATGCCTCGCCGCGCGAAATCGATCTGCTCCTCACGAAGCTCAACGAATTCCGCCGACATTTTCAGGGCGACGCCGAGGCCGCGCGGCGGCTCGTCGCCATCAACGACGCACAAGACTGCCCGCTGCCGCCGGACGAACTGGCCGCCTGGACGGTCGTGGGGAGCACCCTCCTATGCCTCGACGAAACGATCTCCAAAAATTGAATCCCGACCTAACGCACCTGCACACGCTGCTCGGCCGACGCGCCTTCCTCGGCGGCTCGGCGACGGCCGCCTCGATGGCCGCGATGTCTGCGCTCCTCTCGCGGGATGCGATCGCGTCGCCGGCCCTGCCCGCGCTCCACTTCGCGCCGCGGGCGAAGCGGGTGATCTATCTCTTTCAGTCGGGCGGTCCCTCGCACCTCGAGCTCTTCGACCCGAAGCCCGGTCTCGTCTCGCAGCACGGCACCGAACTGCCTGACTCAATCCGCATGGGCCAGCGGCTCACCGGCATGACCTCGGGCCAGAAGAATTTTCCCGTCATCGCCTCGAAATACGGCTTCCGCCAGTGCGGCCAGTCGGGCACGTCGATCAGCGAACTCCTGCCGCACACGGGGCGGGTGATCGACAAGCTCTGCCTCGTCCGCTCCATGCACACCGAGGCGATCAACCACGATCCCGCGATCACGTTCATCCAGACCGGCTCGCAGCAGCCGGGCCGCGCCTCCTTCGGCGCCTGGCTCAGCTACGGCCTCGGTTCGGAGGCGGACGACCTCCCGTCGTTCGTCGTCATGCTCTCACAGGGCAGCGGCGCCGATTCGAATCAGGGCCTGCTCGAACGGCTCTGGGGATCGGGCTTCCTGCCGTCGAGCCACCAGGGGGTGAAGCTCCGCAGCGGCGGCGATCCGGTGCTCTACTTGAACGATCCGCCGGGCGTGAGCCGGCAGCTGCGGCGGAGCATGCTCGACGGCCTCGCCGGGCTACACACGCTCCAGCGCGAGCGGAATGGCGACCCGGAAATCGCTGCGCGGGTGGCGCAGTATGAAATGGCGTTTCGGATGCAGGCCTCGGTGCCCGAACTCACCGACCTTTCGGGCGAGTCGGCGGCCACCTTCGATCACTACGGCCCCGACAGCCGCAAGCCCGGCACGTTCGCCGCCAACTGCCTGCTCGCGCGGCGACTGGTGGAGCGGGGCGTGAGGTTCGTGCAGCTCTACCACCGCGGCTGGGACCAGCACAACAATCTGATGAGCAACATCCCCAAGCAGTGCCGCGACATCGACCAGCCGCAGGCGGCGCTCGTCGAGGACCTCGCGGCCCGCGGCCTGCTCGACGAGACGCTCGTCGTCTGGGCGGGGGAATTCGGCCGCACGGTCTACGGCCAGGGGGGCCTCGTGGAGGACTACGGCCGCGATCACCACGGCCGCTGCTTCTCGATCTGGCTGGCCGGCGGCGGCGTGAAGCCTGGCATCGTCCACGGCATGACCGACGACTATGGCTACAACATCGTGCAGGATCCCGTGCACATCCACGATCTCAACGCGACGCTGCTGCACTGCCTCGGAGTCGACCACGAGCGGCTCACCTACCGCTTCCAGGGCCGCGACTACCGGCTCACCGACGTGCACGGCCACGTGGTTTCTGCCATGCTTGCGTAGGCCCGGGGGCGGACGCAAGGTAGCCTGAGGGGCCGAATGGCGGTCGTGGCACGCCCGTTTCCTCTCCTCAGGGTATTGCGATGCGAACGTTTCAAGCGATCCTCGTGACCGTGGCATCCGTCGTGGCATCCGTCGTGGCGACTGCGGTGGGTGCCGCGGAGAGCCGGCCGAATGTGCTCTTCATCGTCTCCGACGACCTGAACTGCTTCCTCGGGTGCTACGGCGACCCGCTGGCCAAGACGCCGAACATCGACCGGCTCGCCGCCAGGGGCGTCCGCTTCGAACGGGCGTATTGCACCTTTCCACTCTGCGGTCCGAGCCGCAATTCGTTTCTGACGGGGCTCTATCCCAACGCCACCGGCATCCACGCCAACGGTCAGATCTTCCGGCAGTCGATTCCGTCGCAGCAGAGCATGCCGCATGCCTTCCGACTTGGCGGCTACTTCGCCGCCCGCGTGGGAAAGCTCTACCACTACAACGTGCCGATGTCGGTGGGCACCAACGGCCACGACGATCCCGGCTCGTGGGAACTCGAACTCAATCCCGCCGGCGTCGACCGGCTGGAGGAGGAGCCCCGTATCTTCTCGCTCAGGCCCGGTGAATTCGGTGGCACGCTCAGTTGGTATGCATCGCCCAAGGGCGACCGCGAGCACACGGACGGCATGTTGGCCGACGATGCCACCTGGGTCCTCGAGCGGTGCGCCCGCGACCGGAGCCGGCCGTTCTTTCTGGCCCTCGGCTTCTTCCGTCCGCACACGCCCTACGTCGCCCCCAAGACGCCCTACTTCGACGCCTATCCAGAGGACACGATGCCGCTGGTGACCGGCGTCGAGGAGGATCAGCAGGACGTGCCGAAGGCTGCGCTCGGCAGCCGCAAGGCGGAACAGGATGTGATGACCGATTCTCAGCGGCGGCAGGCGCGGCAGGCCTACTACGCCAGCATCAGTTTTCTCGATGCCCAGGTCGGCAGGGTGCTCGACGCGGTCGATCGGCTCGGCCTCGCCGACGACACGATCGTGGTGTTCACGAGCGACCATGGCTACCACATGGGCGAGCACGGCCTCTATCAGAAGATGAGTCTCTTCGAAGAAAGCGCCCGCGTTCCGCTGCTTGTCGTCGCCCCAGGGAAATGCACTGCCGGGAGCGTGGCACCGTCACCCGTCTCTCAGATCGACATCTTTCCAACGCTCGCCGCACTCTGCGGCATCGAGCCGCCATCGAACCTCCAGGGGCAGAGCCTTGTGCCACTCCTCGCGGAACCGGCGGCGACTGGCCGCGGCTGGGCGCTCACACAGGTCGTCCGTAATCGTGGGCCCGATCGCGTGCCCGGTGAGCGGAAGACCGACGCTGCGCCGCCGAACAGATTCTTCGGCTACTCGCTGCGGACGCCGCGGTGGAGGTACACCGAATGGGACGAGGGGCGGGAGGGCCGAGAACTCTACGACCACGACGCCGACCCGAAAGAACTCACGAACCTCGCCGACGTGCCAGCGCACGCGGCCGTGGTCGCGGACCTGTCGCGGCAGATCGCCGAGGCAGTCCGGCAGACGCTGCCCCCCTCGGGCACGATCCCCGAGGTGAAGCCGATGAATTGGAACCCGAACCTCACGAAACCGTGATCCCCTCGGCACGGCCGTGGAGACGGCCGGGGAGCAAGCCCCCGACGCATGGCGTCGCGGGTGTGTCGGCAGTTCTATGGACACAGGCAGCCGTCGTCCGTCCTGAATCGCATGGTCTGTCCGAGATGATGAGGAGACCGTCGGCAGATTCCGTGCCGAACAGGATGTGAGAGTCGCTTTCTTCCCACGAAGTGCGGACTTGGCGTCAGTGCCGGCACCCCAGGCTGCGCATGATCGCCGCGGTCGCGTCATAGGCCTCGCCGACCCACTCCACGATCCGCTCCGGTTCAGGAGAGTATTCCAATTCGACGCTCACGGTGCCGTCGTAGCCCGTGGCCTTGATGGCTGCCAGGTAGTCAGCGATCGGAGTCACGCCGCGGCCGGGCGGCAGATCCCCGTGCACCCGGCCATCGCAGTCGCTCACGTGGACGTGCTCGATCCAGCCAGCGAGCCGCGACACATCGGCAGGAGAAGTCTTGACGAGGTGAAGGTGCGAGATGTCGCAGTTGGCCCGCACCGAGTCGGGCATGCCGACGGCTGTCAGGAAGGCCAGCATCGTGTCGATCGAATTGACGAGTGAAAGCTGGAAGGGCTCGAGTTCGATGGCGATCCTGATGCCGTGCGCCGCGGCATGCCTGCCGAGTTCGCGGACCGCCTCGACGCCCAACTGCCACTGCTCACGCGCCGGGATCACCTCCTGCTGCCAGACGTATTCACCCAGCACCAGCAGCAGATTATCGCAGCCGTATTCCGCCGCCAGATCGAGGTAGGCGCGGCAGCGGTCGAGGTGGAAGCGACGCACGGACGGATTGAAGTCGATGAGCCCCAGGGCGACGCAGCACAGGCTCACGATCGGGAGATCGAGTTCCCGGCAGGTGTCCTTGACGAGGGCTCGTTCAGTGGCGTCGAGGTCAAGAGGATCGGCGAAAATGTCGACGGTATCGAAGCCCAGTTCCTTCGTTTTCTCCAGCCCGAACCGCGTGCCTTTGCCCGCCTGCGCGAAGGCGGAGTTGATCAATCCCAGCCGCATGGTGTGGTCTTTCAGAAGCGAGGAGCAGGGCCCGAGATGATTTCGTTGACGGCGACGACGCGGTGTTCGCAGAGAGTCTATGCCCAGTCGCCGAGCGACTCGACGTGGGCGGCCGACCCGTCACGAAGCCAGCCGTCGAGTTGTGCGATGTCCTTGAGTTGCTGACCGCGGAGGCGGGGCACCACCACGTATCGCGAGCCGATGTCGGAGAGCGCCGTCATGTCGCCCCAGAGCTTCTCGAACTGTGCCACCGGAAACACGTCTTCCTGACCGTGCCCCCACCGCTTCTTCACGTCCTTCAGCGTGACATAGGTCGGCATCCTTGCCGCCAATGCACGGATGCCTGCGGCGACCCTGGCCTCGTTGCCGAGATCCTGCCGCGACAGGCCAAACGCGGCGAGCAACTGGTCAACGTCGATCCACGTCGAGAGCGTGTTGTAGAACCGCAGGGCGAACTCGTCCTCTTCGCGTGGCATCGCCAGCCCCTCCACGATCCGGGGACGGCCGTTCACGCGTGCGAGCCCGCCGCCACGGTCCTCGATCCGGCGCGGGATCACCTCGAACGTGAGGCACGAGCCGCCGGCGATGTGCCGGCCGAGGAGTGCGGGATCGAGATTGGCGCCGACGGTGTCGATGTTGTGCAGGAACAACCACCGCAGCTGCGGCCGCTCGGAAAGCAGCCGCTCGAGCACGCCATTGCGCAGCATGTTAGCCACCTCGAACCAGTGGCCAACCGGATGGAGGCACTGCCCTGGTGTGTTGTCGGTGTAGTCGGACCCCTCGCCGGCCTGTTCGGCCCAGGCGACAAGCGCCGCGCGGAGGCTGTCGCGGACCTTTTCCTTCTGCTCGTCGAGCACCTGGTGGGAAAGCTCCTCCCAGGCAAACCGCAGGTCGCGGGTCATGGGAATCATCCGCAGGCCGACCGACTTGCCCGGCGACAGCACCTCCTCGACGCCCGCGGTGTCGAGCCCGAAGGCCTCGATCTGGCGATGTGTGAGATAACTCGTCGTGATCACGTGCGGCAGGGGCTTGCCGGCGAGCCGGCCCGTCCGCCGCGACTTCGCGAGGTGCACGTCGAGAAACGTCCGGTGGCGGCCGGCCAGCGTGCAGAAGGGATGCAGCGCCTTCACCACCCCGGCTCCCTGCGTCCAGCGGCTGCCGACACCCGCGGCCATCGTCACCACCGCCGCCTCCCCGCCCCGCAGGGCGTCGAGCCCACGCAGTCGGTTCGCCTCGTCGCCCGCCTCCTCGTCGGCGAAGGATACGTCTTCATCGTGCACGTCCTCGATCGAGGTCGCGGCGGGGAGTCGGTTCTGTGCCAGCCCGATCCTGCCGGCCCTCAGGTCGGCGCGAATCTGTTCGTGCTGCACGTCGTCGAAGCCGAGATCTGCCAGGAGCCGGCGGAGTTCGCCCGCGTCGCCGCGGCCGCCGCCGTCCCGCGGAAACAGCCGGTCGAAGAGCGTGTCCACCATGCCCGCCAGCTCCGGCTGCGAGCGACAGGCGGCCCCGAAGGCATCGAGTTCGGCGCGGCGCGAGGCCGGCAGCGCGAGCCGATCGGCCTTCAACAGTTCGGGCACCGTGAGCGCGTAGTAGGCGGCGGGCATCAGGGCTGACGTGTGGGTGAGCAGATCGCACCAGGTGCCGCGGTCGTTCACCGCGAAGTCGTAGACGACCGGTTCCATCGCGAACGGCAGCGAGTGCTGCAGTTCCCGCTTCGTGACGGCCATGATCTCGCCGAGCGCCTGCTGGGCGGCGGTCTTGGCGTGGGGCGCCACGATGAATCCCATCCCGCCCCCCGACATGCCGCCGAGCATCCAGAAGCCCCAGAAGTCGGCACCGAACCGCTCCCGCACGCGGCTGATGATCGTTTCGGTGTAGAGGTTGGTGGCCCCCGGGATGATGGTCTGGATCGGGCCTGAGAAGTTGCGGGCCGTGGCGGCACCGATGCGGCGCATGTCGCCCGCCTCGACGGCCGCGATGATCTCGTCGAGCACGCCGGCCGCGTCCTGCCGCGCCTGCCACTCGGCGGCCGACCGCAGCAGGTATTTTTCCGTCACCATTTCCAGGATCGGTCCGACGTTCTGCGCCATGCCGCCATGCACCAGCACCAGCGAATCCTGCAGGGTCGAGCCGATGCGGACCGGTTCGTGCGTCGGCAGCAGGCGGCCGCGGCTCGTGCCATGTTCGGGGTCTTGCTCCGTCGCCACCACGCCACGGATGAGCTTCGCCCCCGGCCAGACGCCGCCGGAATCCTGCCAGCCGCCCCCGCTGCCCCCGAGCCATTCGCCGAGAATCGCCCGCGCCGCCACGAGTCGGCGCTCTGGCTCCGTGAGCTGGCCAGTGAGCGACTTGGCCTGGCCGGTGGCCCGCATGCAGACGGCGATGAGCGCGGCGAGGAGGTTGGTGGAGACGGCCAGCCGCGAGCCCTTGGGAATGTTGTTGACGCTACTGACGATCTCCAGCCCCTGGCCGTGGCCGACGACGCGGGCCAGCAGATCGGCCAGGCTCGCGCCCGATCCCTCGATGCCGGGCGGCACGATGCCCGCGGCGATCACCGCCGCTTTTAGGAGCCCGAGGTAATCACGGGCGAAATCGAAGACCTCGCCCAGGTCGGCGATCTCGGCCGTCGTGGCGAGGTCGACGCTCGTGAGCCGCAGCACCGGGCTGTCGATCACCCGCAGATAGGCCTCGACCGGCGGCTTTGGGGCGGCGTCACGGCCGTGCACCCCCAGGTCGATCGACACGTTGAGCACCCTCGCACCCTCGGGATGATCCATGCCGAGGAAGAAGACGTCGCTCCAGCAGGAGTGCGAAAGGTCCATCCGCACGGGCGTCGATTCGCGGAGCAGCGGAAACGTGCCGTCCTCGCTGCGGGCGAGCAGTTCGGGACGGATGCGGAGGGCGTGGTCGGCCGGATGACCGACGCGAAACATCCACTGGTTGCCCCGCAGCGACCGCACGCTCTTGCGGACCTGGTTGGCGAGCGTCTGCAGGCCGAGTTCGCGGTAGGCGAGTGCGAGCGCGCTGGATATCGCATCGGACGGACCATGCCCCCGCTGGCGATCCAGGAACTCGGTAATCGCCTCCTCGAATCGCCGATGGAGCAGGTGCTCGTAGCCGGCATGGGGGATGAGGGCGGCCGCGCGGCCTCCTGCCGCGAGCCTCTCGGGGAGGTGGAAGCGATGGATGCCGGCCAGGAAAAACAGCGCCCGCACGCGGTGGTAGAGGCTCGTGCTCGCATGGCGAAAGGCCTCGAGCGCCGCCGCTTCGCCGAGCAGGTCGTCGGCCGTCGCCGCATCGCAGACGCTTTCCAGCGACCGGTCGCGGATCGCCGGCTCATCGGACTCGATGATCGCGACCAAACGACCGGCAACCGAGCGACTGGCGACCACGGGGCGGCTCATGTGGCGTGGGGCTGGCGGGCCAGCAGGTCGACGAGCTGGCTGAGGATGTCGGCGCGATCCTTCCCGGAGAGGCCGAGGGCGAGCTGTGCGACGAGCAGGCCGTAGGTGACGCCGAGGTTGTAGCGATTGCCTGCGACCTCGTAGGCCAGGTAGCGTTCGCGGCCGGCCAGCATGGCCAGGGCTGGGGAGACCTGACGCAGTCCGGCGTCGCCGAGCGCATCGAGCAAATCGAAGATGACGGGCGTGAGCACGTGCATGCCGAAGAAGCAGAGATAATGCCCGGCGCGGAGCCCCGGCACGATCAGTTCCTGCTCGGCCTGCGTGGGCGTTGGCTTTTCCAGGACAGTGTCGACCTCGTAGAGGGTCTTCGTTTGCGGCACCCGCCGGCCGCCGATCGTGCCGAAGTAGGGGAGCATGCTCTCGCGGGTCGGTTGCACGGCCGACACGCTGCACTGTTCCGCCTCGGCGACCGCCACGAGCTGCTGACCGCAGCGGCGGTCGATATCGCTCACGTAGAGGTGATCCCCCACGAAATGCAGGAACGGCTCGCCGTCGATGAAGTCACGGGCGACGCTGACGGCGTTGCCGTAGCCGAGCGGCTCCGGCTGGGGGATCAGTTCGAGCCGCGAGGCCGTCCTCCCGGCGGCCGCGCGGAAGGCGGCCTCCTCGCCGGGCCGCACGACGATGCCCACCTCGTGGGCCCCCGCCGCGACGGCCTCTTCGACGACGATCTCCAGGGCAGTCTTCGGGCCACCGTCGCGATCCACGAGCCGCTGGAGTGGCAGCCGCTGCTGCTCCCTGCCTGCGGCTGTGATGAGGGCGCGCTTGATGTGCATAGGACTTCCCGGGACTTCTTTGGGCAACTATTGCACCATCCCGGCCGGTGTGCCAGCACGGCAGCCCCCAAATTCAGCCCCCGGCGGCATGTCGCCCCCCCGTGGCGACCGGCTTCTCGAACGCCACCACCTGGTTTCGGCCCTGCTTCTTGGCCTCATACATTGCGTCGTCGGCGCGGGCGATGAGGGCGTCGGTGTTCTCGTCGGGGCCGGCGAGGGTCACGCCGATGCTGAGCGTGATCGTGATCGGGCCGGCAGCGGTCGGAATCGGCTCCGCGGCACTGCGGCGCAGTTTCTCGGCGACATCCACCGCGTCCTGCAGACCGCGAACACCGTGCAGGAGGATCAACAACTCGTCCCCGCCGATGCGGGCCCCCAGGTCGTCGGTCGACCGCAGGCACCCGCGGATCCTGTCGGCCAAGACCTTGAGCACGGCATCGCCCGCGGCGTGGCCGTAGGTGTCGTTGACCACCTTGAACCGGTCGATGTCGCACCAGAGTGCGGCCAACTGTTGCCCGGCCCGCTTGGGGAGCATCTCGATCCGCTTGAGAACCTCCTTGCGGTTGAGGAGCGACGTCAGTTCATCCGTGCTGGCGCGGCGCTCGAGGAGACGTTGGGCTGCAACCTCCGCGTCGACGATCCGGAACGACGCCACCATCCCGTCGATGGCCCCTTTTTCGCTTCGGAACGGGCCGGCATGGATCTCGACCCAATGGACGTCGCCGGCCTTGGAAAGCATGCGGACGCGGATCGCGATCACCTGGCCCGTCAACGCCTTCCCCTGTTCGTGGAGAAACACCGCCCGCTCGCTCGTCGAACTCAGAAAACTGGTGATGTCGCGACCGAGCCACTCTGCCAGGGACCAGCCGAGCAGAGGCGAGACCGATGGCGACACCCACTTGATCGTGCCGTCGCAATCGACACGTACGACGACATCCGAGGAGTTCTCGGCCAGCAACCGGAACAGCTCCTCGGAGGCCGCCAATTTATCGGCCGTGACATGCCGCTCGGTCACGTCGCGCCAGGTGAAACCGACATGCCCGTCGATGCGCACGGCACGGATGTCCAACCAACGTATCTCGCCGTTGGCGAACGGGAAGGGGAATGCGTCGATGGCGGCGGTGTTGCCACTCTCCGCCGTGGCGACGAAACTCTGGAGCAGTCCGGAGGTCGCGACGGATGGAAACACATCCAGCATGCGCCGCCCGATCAGACGGTCACGGTCGAGGCCGATCCAGGCGCACGCCGCCGGGTTGGTGTCGATGTACTTGAAGTCCACGACGTGGCCGCTTCGATCCCGCACCAACTCCGCTAGCACATACGGATCGAACACGCTCTGCAGCGTGGCATCGAGACGCCGCTGTTCGGCATGCAAGGCCGCCGCTGCCTGCCGCCAGTGCCGCCGGACGATTTGATAGCGATAGGCCACGTACACGAGTACGGCCACGGCTGAGGCCGCGGCCGCGATGGCCACGAACGGCCACCAGCGTGCCCAGTCCTGCGGTGCGATCGCGGCAGCGGGCAGGTGCATCGTGAACATGGCGAACCCTAGGCACGCCGACGGCCCGGGGGGAAATCGCGGCTGTCCGCCACAGCCCCGCCGCAGCCAACGGCACCGGCAAGACCGCAGCTTCCACGGCGTGTCCTGCCTAAATTGCGCGGTTCGCCCGCGTACGAATCCGAGCCCCACTGGCCGATTCGTCCGAGACACACCGGACACGTGGCACCCTCGGCCTGGGCCGGCGACCCCCTCGCAGTAAGTATTCGGTCTTCCGGCATCTGTCGGGCTTCCGTAGAGTTCCGCACCGTTTGTGACTCGAGCCCCTCCGGGAGCCTGGCATTCTCGATGGAACTCGCTCTCCCCCATGTCGTCGTCTGGACCCGCGGGCCGGGACTCGGCACCGATCTGGTCGCCGCCCTCGCCGCTCATCCCGTCGAGGTGTCGGAAGTCCGGGGACTTATCGAGGCTCAGCGGGCAGCCACCAGTCGACCGCCACTGCTGGTGGTGCTGGTCTGCCCCCAGGATGCCCCTGGCCGGGTAGCGGAGGCCGCTCAGACGTTTCCGGGTGTCCCGATCCTGCTCTACGCCGACTCGCCGGCCCACCTCTCCCCGGGCGCCGTGCCGGCCGGCACGCAGATCGCCGAGAAATCTGCCACCCTGCCCCTCCAGGAAATCTGCTGGCAGGTGGCCGACGCCTTGAGCCGAACGGTACGAACTGCGGAGACACCGGAACGACGCCTCGGGCCCATGCGGATCGAACTCGATCGGACGGGCGTCGTTGGGCCGTCATTCGATCTGCGCGGCATCTGGTTTTTCCCCGGCCCCTATCCCCGGCCCGGCGAGTCGATCCTGCCGCTCCTGCAGCCGGAAGACCGCGATCTCTTTGCCCGACATTTGCAACTGGCAGAGCAGGGCGCGTTGTCCTTCTTTCCCGTGCGGGTTCTGGACCACGCCGGTGCAGCCCACCCGATGCATGCTGGACTGCGATTTGCCGGAGGCAGCCGCGTCGAACTGATCCTGCAACCGCTGATCGACTGCGCACCGATCGTGGGCCGCCGTCGGGGCACTCGCGATCCACTCACCGGACTGATGGACCGCTGGGAACTGTGGCGTCGGATGGAACAGCAGGAAGCGTCCGGCAAGGCCGCGTGCGTGTTGTTCGCCAAGCTCGACGCCTTCGAATCCATCGCCACGGCGATGACGTTTCAAGAGGTTGACGAGGTTTTCGATCGAGTGGCCTCGGCGATCACCCGGGTGTTTCCCTGGCCGATCCAGCCCAGCCGCCTCACGGGCGGTGCCTTTCTGCTGCTGTTCAACGAAACGTCTGCAGAGCGGATCAGCGCCCGGGCGATGCGACTGATCCAACTGGTGAATCGCATCGGTGGGGCGGGGGTGTTCAACGAGCTACGTTTCGGCCTGTCGATCGGCATCGCCAACGTGACCGAGGGAGATTACGACCTCGCCGTGCGGCTCGCGGAGGCCGCCGTTCGCGAAGCCCGCGTCGCGGGTGGTAATCGCGTGCTGATCGCCGAACCGGCCACGCTGATCCGTTCCCGGGTGGGCGACCTCCAGGCAAACATGGACCTCGAGTCATGGGAGATCTGGCTCCAACCCGTGGTCCGCGGCACCGACGGCATGCCGGATTTTTACGAGGCGCTGTCGCGATTCGGCACTGCCCCGCACCCCAAGATCACCCGGCCCGATTTCTTCACCACCGGCCAGCTGACAGGGCTGCTGGAACGCTTCGACCGGATGGTGCTGCTGCGATCTCTCGACGTCCTGAAGACATATCCGCAACTGCGGCTCTCGGTGAACGTGACCCGCGAGACCTTCTCGACGAAATCCTTCCCGGACTCGGCGATTGGGATCGTACGGGACTCCCAGGTCGACCCCAGCCGGATGATCTTCGAGATTTCTCCGGTCTGCCTGACGCTGCCGTCCGACATGGTCAGGATGCGACTGCAGCATCTGGACGAGGCCGGCATCGCGGTGGCGATCGACGACTTCGGCAGCGGCGTGTGCTCCCTGCGGCACCTGACGGACTACCCGATCGCCATGGTGAAGCTCGACGAACTCGTCACCTGCTATGTCGCCGACGATCCGCTCCAGCGGAATTTCGTCCGCATGGTGGTCAACCTCTGCCGCGCCCGCGGCATCCGCACCGTCGCGGAATGGACGCGAACGATCGAGCAGATGCAGCGGCTGGCCGAGGACGGCATCGATCTCTTTCAGGGCGAACTCCTCGGCATGCCCATGCCCCCCGCGGACATTCTCCCGCCACGCGCACCGCACAAGGCACACGCATGACGCGCAGCCTGATCGCCATCCTCTGGCTTGGCATCATGTCGTTCATGTTCGTCGACGCGTCGGCGGAGGCGGCCACGACCTTCGAACGCGGGCGACAGGCCGAAAACGAATTACGCATCGACGAAGCCCGCGATCTCTTCCGTCAGGCGCTCCTGGAGACTCCCAATGCGCCCGGAGTCGCCGAGCACACGGCCTGGTTTCTATTCCTAAACGGATTTCACGACGAGGAGTGCCGGGACCTGCTGCGGCGGGCGGCGCCGCAATCACAGGAGCCCGCGGCGATGGAGCGAGCAGCCCGCTTCATCGAGCGGAAACTCGGCCAGCGGGGGCCGGCTGACGACGAGGAACAGGAAGCGACGAGGGCGTTTCATGACCTCATGATCGAGCGGGCGGCCCAGGGCAGCGACGAGCAACTGGGCGGGGCTCTGGTCGATGCCGGCGACTTCGAGAAGGGCATTCGTCTCCTCGAAAAAGCGCAGGCCGCCGATCCCATGAAAGGCCCGCTCTCGCTCCGGCTGGCGAGAGCCTACGTCTGGGCGCAGCAGCTGCCGGAGGCGGATGCCGTCTACGGAAAACTCATCGAACAGTATCCCGACAACCCCACCCTGCTCCTTGAAAGCAGCCAGGTGGCCGCGGGCCGGGGGAATATCGAGCGGGCCGAGGCGATCCTTGCCGCGGCCGAAAAGGCCCGGCCCGAAGACCCGCGGATCCTCCGCGAGCGGGCAGGCCTGGAGGCAAAGCGTGCCGAACTGGCAGCAGCCGCCAAGCAGAAAGCGGCCCCGGCCCCACCAGAAAAAATGGCTGCTGCTCCACCCGAGAAACTGGCAGAAAAACCGCCGGAGGCCCCGCCCGAAAAACCGGCTGCGGCGCAGCCGGAAGAACTCCCTGCCCCCAAGCAGCCGCCGGCGGCAGACACAGCCTTTGCGCGTGGCGAGAAGGCCGAAAAGCAACTGCGGATCTACGAGGCCCGCGATCTCTTTCGCCAGGCGATGCGGGAGACTCCCGATGCGCCGGGAGTCGCCGAGCACACGGCGTGGTTTTTATTCCTCAATGGTTTCCACGATGAGGAATGCCTCTTCCTGCTTCGGCGTGCGGCACCGAAGGCGCAACAGCCCACCGCCATGGAGCGGGCCGCGCGGCACGTCGAACGTGAACTCGGCCTGAGGGGCGTGGCCGACCAGCAGGAAAAGACCGCCAAGCGGGCCTTCGACCAGGGCCAGATCGCCAAGGCCAGAAGCGGCACCGATGAGCAACTCGGCGGCGCGCTGGTCGATGCCGGCGAATTCGCCGAGGGCATTCCGCGTCTGGAAAAGGCACTGGCCGCGGATCCCGCGAACGGTCCGCTGGAGCTGCGGCTCGCCCGGGCCTACGTCTGGGCGCAGCGGCCGGTGGAGGCAGACGCCGCGTATGGGCGGCTGCTCGAAAAGCATCCCTGCAACCCGGCGCTCCTCGTGGAACGCAGCCAGGTCGCGGCTGGCCGTGACATGCTCGATCGCGCCCGCGCGATGTTGATCGCAGCAGAACAGGCCCGCCCGCGCGACCTGCGGATCCTGCTCGAACGGTCGCGAGTGGAGGCGAGGCTGATCAACCGTGTGGCCGCGCTCGATGCCGTAAACCGGATGCTCCCCCGCGATCAGGCTCGGCCGCTGGCCATCCTGGCCCGGGCGCGGGCGGAGCATTACCGCGGCCAGTTCGGACCAGCGCGCGACGTGTATGCCTGCGTGCTCAAACTGGCCCCGCACCTCGAGGAAGCGGCTCACGGTCTGTCGGAGTGCCGCATGCGTCGCGGTGAACTGGGCAGTAGCGACGCCCTGCTCGGCAGGTGGATGCCGAGGGAGCGAAGCCTCGATTGGAAGTCGAGGACGGATCTCTTCGCGGAGCTGACCGACCCTGCAATCGGGGCGGACTACGCGACCTACTCGAATTCGCTCGGCTACTTCGAGCACGACTTCGGGCTGGACGCCGGGTTCCATCCCACGCCCGAAACGGAAGTCCGACCGGCGCTCGTCAATTCCATCTTCACGCAGGCCGGGTTCTCGAGCATCGACCGGCAGGGAGCGCTCGTCGACGTGAATTCTCGGCCCGAGGACTGGGTGGCGACCACGGCCCGCCTGGGCGTGAACGGCTACACGAACGACTGGGTGAGTCCAGTGGGTGGACTCTCGGCGGAATTCTTTCCCACCCACTGGCTCGACATCGGCGGCGGCGCGGAATACTTCAATCTCATCGACTTCCAACCGCCGTTCGGTGTCGGCATCTACGACATCGTCACGACGATCGGCGGTGTGGGGGAGAAGATCTCGAGCACGCAGGGCTTCCTGCATGTTCGGCTCCGCCCCTGGACTGGCTGGACGCTCTACGGCCGATCGCGTGTGGCGTCGTTCTCCGACGGCAACCTGTTCCAGGACAACTACGGCGAGGCGAACTATGAGTTCCGGCCCGGCGGTCCCATCCGCACCCGCGCGGGAGTCGCCTATTACTTCCTCGCGCTCGCGGAAGACGCGCCGCTTTACCAGCAGTCGCCGGGCGGCCCTGTCACCGGGGCCTACTATTCGCCGGCTGCCCTCGATGTCATTTCCTATAATTTGGAAATGTCGGGCAAGCCACGGGAAAGTCTGGACGTCGGCGGCGAGGGGCATCTCTACCAGATCCTCGAGAACAGCGGGCTCGGCGTGGGCATCTTCCTGTTCGCGAAGCAGCAGTTGTGGAGCCCCTTGAGCGTGCTGCGGTTCGACGCCCGTTATTTCACCCAGAACCGCGGCCTCACCCGGCAGAGCAAGGCTGCCGGGTCGTACGATGCGCTCAACTTCGTCCTCAGCTATGACCGCCGTTACTGAAGGCCGGGCGAGACGGTACAACGACGCCGCACTCACCCGTGCAGGCAACCGTAATCTGGTGCTCTTCGTCGCCGCTCTGGGCTCGGGGATCGTCTACCTCAGTTGGCTCTTCACGGTCATCGACTGGACGCACCCCTGGTCCAGCGGCGCCTTTATCGTCGCCGAGATCATCTGCGCCGTGAGCGTGCTCCTCTGGGGGGCGATGCTGATGACGAGACGGGAGCATCCGTCGGAGGGACTGCCGTGGTCGGGTGATCCGCCGCCGGTGGACGTGATCGTCGCCGTTTGCCATGAACCGATGGAGGTGCTCCGCCCCACCGTGGAGGCGGTGGCCAAGATTGACTATCCGCACTTCCGCGTCACGATCCTCGATGACGGGGGGGCGTCGGAGGTGAAGGCATTGGCCCAGTCACACGGGTTTGCCTACAGCGCGAGGCAACGGCGGCTGTTCGCCAAGAGCGGCAATCTAAATCATGGGCTTGCGATCACATCGGCGCCGTTCGTCATGACGCTGGATGCGGATCAGGTGCCACGGCCGGAGATCCTCTCGCGGCTGATCGGCTTCTTCCAGGTGCCGCAGATAGGATTTGTGGCGAGCCGGCAGGCTTTTCACGTTCCTGCAGGCGATCCCTGGGGCAATCGCGACAAGGTCTTCTACGACGCCATGCAGCCCGGGAAAAACGACGCCAACGCCGCGATCTCCTGCGGCAGCGGCGTGATGTACCGCCGCAAGGCCCTGGAAGACGTGGGCGGCTTTCCGACGTGGAGCGTGGTGGAGGACCTCTACGTCTCGATGCTCTTGGAGCAACGGGGATGGCGCGGTGTCTATTACGACTATGCCCTCACCGAAGGCACCGCACCGACCGACGTCTTTGCCCAACAGCAGCAGCGCTGGCAGTGGGCGGTCGACGGCCTGCGGATCATGTTCTGGCGAGTTCCGCTGTTCGCCGCGGGGCTCGACATGCGGCAGCGGCTCAACTTTTTCCATTTTGGCTGGCACTACATCATGTATGGAATTGCCTACCCGATCTTTTTTCTGACCCCGATCTGGAGCCTGTTCACGGGGCAGTTTGTGATCACTGCGCCGATCGGGCTCTTCCTCTGCTACCGCATTCCGTATCTGGTGTGCATGCGGCTGATGACCTGGCTCATGACGGACCGGTCACATGACATGAAGGCATTCCAGATGCAGGTGGGGCTCTGGCCCGTGTACCTCTCCGCCATCGTCACGGCACTGACGCATCCCCTCACGAGACCTGGCTACCGGGTCACTCCGAAGGTCGTGCGGAGCACGACCTTCCTCCGTCGGGCCGCGGTCCTCTGGCCGCATCTGGCAATCATTGGCGCGTCCGTGGCGGCGATTGCGTATGGCATCCACCACCGGGTTGCCCATCCGACCTACCTCGCGGTGCTGACATTCTGGTGCTGCTGGACAATCGTGGCCCTGTCTCGCTACACGGTGGTCGCGCTCTTTTCAGATCGTTTCCTGGACCGTTCTCCGGCAACTCCACCGTGGCAGGTGCGGGCTGACTGAAAAAAGGTGTCAGCCGAACCGCGCGTCGCCGAACAGGGCGTTGCCCCGCAGGAACTCGGCGGCCGACATGCTCCGCTTTCCCTCGGGCACGAGCCGCCGGATGACAAGCCGCGTGTTCTCCCCACAGGCCACGACGAGCCCGTCATCATCCGCGGAGAGGATGGAGCCCGGGGTGACGGCCGGGGAAACAGACGGGCGATCAGACACCGACTCGTCGACGACCGCCACGTCCTCGAGCACGACCCGCAGCGGCGGTCGGTCGGCCCCGGCTCGCAGAAATGTCGCCGTGCGCGGCCACGGCTCGAGCGCCCGCCGCATCCGCTCGATGCGGGCGGCTGGCAGCGACCAATCCACGATGCCGTCCGTCTTCGCGAGCCGTGGCGCGCGGGTGACGCGGGCGGGATCCTGCGGCACGCCCGGCGTGCTGTCAGGCCCGGCGGCGGTGAGCAGGTCGATTGCCTCGATGACCGCGTCCACGCCCATCTCGGCCAGCCGATGCTCGAGCTCCGGTGACGTTTCCGCGGCGCCGATCGGCGTCTCCCTCGCCGCGATCACGTTCCCGGCGTCGAGTGCTGGTGTCATGTGGATCACGCTCGCGCCGGTCGATGCATCCCCCGCGAGAATCGCCCACTGCACCGGCGCCGCCCCCCGATGCCGCGGCAGGAGCGAGCCGTGGAGGTTGATGCCGCCATACGGTGCGACGGCCAGCGCCGCGGGCGAAAGAATCTGGCCGTAGTCGCAGACCACGAGCAGGTCGGGGCCGATCGCGTGGATCGCCGCGATCGCATCGGGCTCGTTGATCCGCTCGGGAGCGAGGATCGGCACGCCGGCGGCTTCTGCCGCATCGCGCATCGGATTCGGTGGCGGTCGGCGGCCCGCCGGCGCGTGTGCCGGCCGCGTGACGACCGCCGCGACCACGTGCGGCGATTGCAGGAGCGCCTGGAACATGGGCACGGCGAACGGCCCCGTCCCCATCACCACGATCTGCAAGGGACGCTTCGATGGCTTGTCGGAGTGCGGGCTCATGCCTTGCAGCGGTCCGCTTCGAGCCGGTCGAGCCGGGACACGAGCTCGTCATGGCGGGGCAGTTCGCCACGCGACTGCTGCCCGGTGAAGACCTCGCGAAACGTCTCCAGTGCCCGTCTTGCCTCGATCGCCGCCGCCTCGGGCAGCCTGTCGGTAAACAGCTTGCCTTCGAGATGATCGAACTCGTGCTGCACGACCCGCGACAGCAATCCGTCGAGGTCGAGGCGGATCGGCTCGCCTTCCAGCGACCAGGCCTCGACGACGATCTTCTCCGGCCGCCGCACGTCCATCCGCAGGCCGGGCAGGCTCAGGCAGCCCTCCTCCTGCACTGCGGTGCCGCGTGGCCGGCTGAGCACCGGGTTGATGAAGACGAGTTCCTCGCCGTGCCCCCGACGCCCCGTCGTGTTCACGATGAAGATGCGGTAGGGCAACGCCACCTGGTTGGCGGCGAGGCCGATCCCTTCCGCCTCATACATGATGTCGAACATCTGCTCGACCGCCCCACAGACGGCCTCGTCGATCCGCACGAGCGGTTTCGCGGGCCGCAGGAGCGCCGGATGGGGGTATTCGACGAGCGCGAGCGGGCCGATCGTGCTCTCAGGAATCTGGGGACTCTCTGCCATGGGCCTGTGCGGTGAAGGGGGGCGGTGTCGGAAAGGATACGGAGTGGCGGTCGGTCGTCGGCGACTGTCCCCAGCATCATACGCCGCCGTGATACATTTCGCAGGTATGACCCCCGCCGAAACAGCCCCGACGCCTTCCGGCCCTTCCGCCCCGCGGTGGTTCGATCCCGCGGTGCTCGTGGCCACCTGCGGCGGCCTGGGTCGGATCGGCTTCGCCCCCGGCACGTTCGGCGCGGCGGCGGGCGGGCTGCTCGCACTGGCCTTCGCCCGGCTGGCACTGCCGCCGGCGGTCGAGGTCGTCCTGCTTCTGGCCATCAACCTCGTCGGCATCCCGATCTGCACGCGGGCGGCGCGGGCGGTCGGCCGGGGCAAGGATCCAGGGGCGATCGTCTACGACGAGGCGGCGAGCGTGCCGCTGGCGGCGCTGGTGGTGCCGGCCGCGGCCCGGTCGCCGACCGTGCTGGTGGCCACCTTCGTGCTGCACCGGCTGTTCGACATCACGAAACCGTTTCCCTGCCGGCGGCTCGAACACCTGCCTGCCGGGCTCGGTATCATGGCGGACGATTGGGGAGCGGCGGCCTACGTGGCCGTCTGCCTCGCCGTCGGCCGCTGGATGGGCTGGCTGTAAAAGGTCTCTCCGCACAGGGCCCTCGTCGGCCGAAATCATGCGTTTGCTGCTGATCGACCACGGGAGCTGCGACCACGACCACACCCGCGTGCATCACTGCCGCGCGGCCCTCGGTCGGTTGGGCATCGCCGCCGCCATCTGCGGCCCCTCGTCGATCCCGCAGCTCGAGCAGCAGCATGACGGCATGTATGGCATTCACCTCCATGCGATCGCGGCGGCATCGCACCGGTTTCTCGCGGCGGTTCGGGAGGGCTCGGCGGAATCGCTGCTGGGCGTCGTGCCGATGCTCAGCCCGCGGCTGTTGGGACTGGTCCGCGAAACGGCTCGGCAGCTGATCGCCGAGGCGGTGGACGCGACCGATCCCGACGTGATCTTCGTGATGCATGCGGGGATTCTCGCCGACCTCGCTGCGGAGACGGGCGCCCCGGTGGCGGTGCACGTCGCGCAGACCGACCTCACCGCCGCCGCCAGCAAGCCGCTGATGCGGACGCTCGTGGGCCGCGTGCTCGGCTCCTGCGAGGCGATCATCGCCGCCGACGCCGACGTGGCGGCGGCTTTACGGGATGGCTGGGTGGCCACGGACGACCTCGCAGCCATTGAAGCCTGGCCGCTCGGCCCGGAATCCGCCGACCAGATCGCCGCCATTTGCCGCACTGCCCTCGCCCGGCGCCGCGGCGGCTAAGCGGGCGTCAGTAACCGGTCGATCTCGCCGGTGGTGACGGCGTGGGCGAAGGCGTCGAAGTCGCGATAGACGGCCCGGCTCGTCAGCTGCACCACCCAGTTGTGCACCAGTGGCGTGATCGTGACGACAGTATGGCCGCGCTGGTGCGCCTCCCACATCTCGATGGCCGTTCCCATCGACGCCTCCGGCACGTAGGCCACCAGCAGGTCGAATTCGCGGCACATCTCGATGTGCCCCATGAACACCTCTCCCGCCCGGCGACGGTCGTAGCCGATCGAATTGCCATGGTTGGCGAAGGGGTCGTAGACTTCGGCCTCCGGCCAGTGCGACTGCACGAGGTCGCGCAGCGTGTTCCGATACATCTGATCATGTACCAGCGCCGCCACGTGCGAGCCCTGCATGATCCCAGCGAGAAAAATTCGCATGAAAAAAACTTCCCTGAAACCGTCCGTGAAACAATCTCCGAAATCTGCCCGTTCCGCAACCGGCAGTGTAAGGCCTGCGTCGGCAAAAACTCAGGCACAAAACCATGGTCAAGGATCGACGGCGTCCGCCGCGAAGAAACCCGACCTGGCAGCGGCCCGGCGCGTGGTGCTCGATCTGCTCGCCATTCCGGGTGGGTCGGGCAACGAAAAGGACGTGGCCGACCACATCGTCAAGAGGCTGCGGGAGGCGGGCTGCCCGGCCGACGCGATTTCATTCGACACGGCGCACACGAAGACGCCGCTCAAGGGCAACGTCGGCAACCTCATCGTCAAGTTGCCGGGCACCATGCCGGGCCCACGACGGCTTTTGATGGCCCACATGGACACGGTGCCGGTCTGCATCGGCACGAAGCCGGTGGTGGCGGGCCGCTTCGTGAAGAGCGGCAATCCGGCCACGGGCCTCGGTGCCGACGACCGCTCCGGCTGCGCGGTCGTGCTCTCCACGGCGATCGAGATCCTGAAGCAGAAGCTGCCGCATCCGCCGCTGACCCTCTTCTTCGCGATCCAGGAGGAGGTCGGCCTCTACGGGGCACGGTTTGCCAAGGCCGCCGACCTCGGCCGGCCGAAGCTCGCCTTCAACTTTGACGGCGGCGCCGTCGAGAAGATCACGGTCGGCGCGACGGGCGGCTACCGCATGGACATCGCCATCACGGGAATCCCGAGCCACGCGGGCGTGGCGCCGGAGAAGGGCGTGTCGGCGATCGCGATTGCGTCGCTGGCGATCGCGTCGCTCGTCGAGGAGGGCTGGCATGGCCTCGTGATGAAGGATGGCAAACGGGGCACGAGCAACGTGGGCGTGATCCACTCCGGCTCAGCGACCAACGTGGTGGCCGAGTCGGCCACGCTGCGGGCCGAGGCCCGGAGCCACGATCCGGCGTTCCGCGGCAGGATCGTCAAGGCGATCGAGAAAGCCTTCACCGACGCGGTCAAGAAGGTGCGGACCGCCGATGGCAAGGCCGGGAGCGTGACATTCGATGGGCATCTCGACTACGAGGCGTTTCGCCTGGCAGACGACGAGCCCTGCGTGGTGGCGGCGCAGGAGGCCGTTCGCGGCATCGGCCGTGTGCCTCGGCTCGACGTCTCCAACGGCGGCCTCGACGCCAACTGGATGGCGGCCAACGGCATCCCCACGGTGACGCTCGGCTGCGGCCAGATGGAGATCCACACGACGAAGGAGCAGCTCGACCTCGACGCTTTCGAGGCCGCCTGCACGGCCGCCCTCCGGCTGGCGACGGTGTGAGGTGATGGCATCTGGACGACGCGCGACCCTGGCATTACCTTGACTCTGTCTACGGCCGGCCGAAACGGAGTTCCCTGTCATGGGCACGAAACGCGAACCTCTGGCGATCGATGCTGTGCATCGGGGCGACTGCCTCGATCTGATGGCGACGCTGCCCGCGGGCAGCGTGCATCTGGCGTTCGCCGACCCGCCGTTCAACATCGGCTACGACTACGACGCCTACGACGACCGCCTGTCGGCTGATGCCTTCCTCGACTGGTCGAGAAAGTGGATGGGGGAGATCGTCCGCGTGCTGCGGCCCGACGGCACGTTCTGGCTGGCGATCGGCGACGAATACGCAGCGGAGCTGAAGGTGATCGCCACGCGGGAGCTGGGCCTCACCTGCCGCAGTTGGGTCGTCTGGTATTACACGTTCGGCGTCAACTGCAAGCAGAAGTTCAGCCGCTCGCACGCCCACCTGTTTCATTTCGTCCGCGACCCGTTGGCGTTCACGTTCAACACCGACGCGATCCGCGTGCCGTCGGCCCGTGAACTCGTCTATGGCGACAAGCGGGCCAATCCGACGGGCCGGCTCCCCGACGATACCTGGGTGTTGCGTCCGCAGGATCTGCCCGAGGGCTTCGGCGCGTCGGAAGATACCTGGTACTTCCCGCGGATCTGCGGGACCTTCAAGGAGCGGTCGGGCTGGCACGGCTGCCAGATGCCGGAGCAACTGCTGGGGAGGATCATCCGCGCCTCCAGCCGTGAAGGGGAGACGGTGCTCGATCCCTTCGGTGGCAGCGGCACCACGCTCGCAGTTGCCAAGAAGCTGGGCAGATCGTTTCTCGGCATGGAGCTGTCGGAGGCCTACGCCGACAGGATCAGCGCTCGGCTCGGCGGCATCTCGGCAGGCGACCCGCTCGACGGCGCCGCCGAGCCGCTCAAGAGCGTGCCGGCCACGAAGGACGGCCGTCGGCTTGCGGGCCGCGGCAAGAAGCGCCCGTCGCGCGCGAAGTAGCTGTCTTCACGCGAAACATGGCATCATGCCATGAAACGGGGGGGCGCCCGGCGGGAGCTGACATCCGAGCCGGCCAAGCGTTGCCCTTGTTCTCCCCCGCCTCGCCCTGCTTCAATCTAGGGCCATTCATCCCTCTTCTGGACATCGGGAGTCTTTCATGAAATACGGCCTCAACCTGCTCCTCTGGACCGACCGCATGCACGACGGGATGGTGCCCGTCGTCGAGCGGATCAAGAAACTCGGCTACGACGGCATCGAGATCCCGATCTTCGAACTCGACGAGCCCCTCTATAAGGACTGGTCGAAGAAGCTCGACGCCATCGGTCTGGAGCGGACGGCCGTCACGGTTCGCGGTCCCGGCGACAATCCGATCAGCCCGTCGGCGAGCGTCCGATCGGCCGCCGTCGATGCCATGAAGAAGACGATCGACTGCTGTCATGCCGCCGGCGTGAAGCTGCTCGTCGGCCCCACCCACTCCGCCATCGGCGAGTTCACCGGCAAGGGGCCGACGCCCGACGAGTTCAAGTGGGGGGTCGAGACGATGCGAACGGTCGCCGAGCATGCCGCCGCGGCCGGCGTGACGATCGTCACGGAATACCTCAACCGCTTCGAAAACTATTTCCTCACGAGCGTCGCCCAGACGGTCACGTTCGTGCAGGCGGTCGACCATCCGAACGTGCGGATGATGTACGACACCTTTCATGCAAACATCGAGGAGAAAAACCTCGCGGCGGCTATCAAGGCGGCGGCGCCGTGGACGATGCTCGTGCACATCTCCGAGAACGACCGCAGCATCCCCGGCACCGGCCACGTGCACTGGGACGAGACCTTCGACGCCCTGCACAAGGCGGGCTACGACGGCTGGATGGTGGTGGAGGCGTTCGGGCTCGCGCTGCCGAATATCGTGGCGGCCACCAAGATCTGGCGGAAAATGTTCCCGTCCGAGGATCAGCTCGCGACCGACTCCCTCGCCTTCATGAAGGCCCACGTCGCCAAGCGGTGGCGGTAGCGATCATGGCCAAGCGCACGCCCAAGCCGACGCCGAAAGCCGACGCGCCGTCATCGCAGCCCGCCGGGTTTCAGGCCGCTCCGGCCGACGGCGGGCTTTCCATCGACAAGCTTGCGCAGGCCTTCGCCGCGATGATGGGCACGGGAGATCCCTACGCGCAGCCTTCCGCCGAGGCGGATGTCGTGAAGGTGGATGCCTCGCCCGTGCTCGACGATGACGACGACGGGTTCGCTTCGTCGTCGGACGACGCCAGCTTCCGCGTCTGTCCGGAGAGCATCCTGGAGGCGATCCTGTTCGTGGGACTGCCCAACGGCGAGGTGATCACCAGCCGCAAGGTGGCCAGTCTCATGCGGGGCGTGCGGCCGCAGGAGATCGACGACCTGGCGGCCGAACTGCGGCGGCGGTATCGCGCCGACAACTGCCCCTACGAGGTGGTGGCAAAGGATGCCGGCTGGCTGATGCGGCTGCGTCCTGAGTTTGCACGGTTTGGAAACGTGGTCGAGGCCCGATCCCGCACGGTGCGGCTCGATGCCGAGGCCCTCGACGTGCTCGCGCTGGTGGCGTGGAACCAGCCCGTCAAACGCGACCGAATCGTGGAGTTGGGCTGCGACGCCAGGCCATCGGTCTGGCGTCAGCTGGTGCGGCGAGGCCTCTTGGAACTCGTCCACGACGCGGCCTCGCACGACGGCCACGACACCCCGCCCGAGCCGTCGTATCGTACGACGAGGAAGTTTCTCGAAGTCTTTCGGCTCGAGAGCATCGACGACCTCCCCGAGCCGACCGAACCGCCGAAATAAGTCGCAGCCGCCGTGGCGACAAGATTGCATCTTGTCAGTGTCCTGTGGCGACAAGATTGCATCTTGTCTTGCTGCCACGAGAAAAACCTGCCGATAGCTCTCTTGCTTCGGTTACTGTCCGGCGCTGACTCGCGTCTTCAGCCACTCGATGGCCGCGTCGCGGGTCGTGATCGCTCCGTCGAGTTGCAGGGCTCTGAGGACCGAGAGCGTCTGGCCCACCGCGCGGCCTGCCGGCACGCCGGCGGCGAGCAGGTCGTTGCCTGTCAGCAGCGGCGGCGGATCGAGCTGTTCGCGCGGCAACTGCAGCTTCGCCGTGATCCAGCTGGCGGCGGCTGCGGAGCCGTGGCCTGACGTGGCGCGGGCCCGCAGCGTATCGGCCAGCAGGAACGCAGCGTCGTGTGCCAGCCACGGCTGCAGTTGCGACCAGGGACGCTGATCGAGGTCGCCTTCCCCGAGGCCGTCCACGAAGGCGATGGCCTCGTGCAGCCAGCAGGCCGTCTTCGATTCGCGAGTGGAGAGCCGCAGCCGGGCCGCGATCTGGCGGGGCGCGTCCGCTGTCAGGCTCGCGGTGAGGATCGCCAGCGCCGACGGGAGTTCCGGCTCGTCGAGGGCGTCGATGATACGGGCCGAGTCGTGCCAGGCTGCGTGGCGGACGGCCGCCCCGTCCACCGGCGCCACCTCGGGCAGCACCTCGCGGGCCAGTCCGGTCTGGAGGAGCAATTCGAGCGCCCGCCGCCGGCCGGGCCTCGCGACCATCGCCCTCAGTTCGGCCGCGATCCGCTCAGGGCTGACGGTGGTCACGAGGTGTGCCATGCGGACGATCGCTTCCTGCGTGTGCTCCTCCAGGGCAAAGCCGAACACGGCCGCGAACCGCACGGCGCGGAGCATCCGCAGGTGATCCTCGCCAAACCGCATCGCGGCGGTGCCGATCGCCCGCACGATCCCCGCGGTGAGGTCGGCCCGGCCGTCGACGTAGTCGTGCACCTCACCGGTGATGGGATCGAGGAACAGTCCGTTGATCGTGAAGTCACGCCGCAGGGCATCCTCGCGGGCGTCGGTGAAGGTCACGCCTGCGGGGTGGCGGCCATCGGTGTAGGCGGCGTCGCTCCGGAACGTGGCCACCTCCACCTGCCCCGCGCCGCGGGGGCCGAGCACAGTGATCACGCCGAAGGCCGCCCCCACGGCGAGGGTGTTGCGGTTGCCGAAGACCGCACGCACCTGATCGGGGCGGGCCGATGTCGCCACGTCGTAGTCGGCAGGCGTGCGGCCGAGCAGTTCGTCACGGACGCAGCCTCCTGCCCAGAGGGCCTCGTGGCCGGCCTTCCGCAGGCGGTCGACCACCACCATGGCAAACTCGCGTGCCGCGGCGGGATCACAGGGAATGGCTGGCATGGCGGCAGGAGCTCGGGGGACGGACCGTGGCCGTGATGGTACTTGATCGACGGGGGCGGTCGCACGGCTGCATTTCCAGGTGCAGAAATCAAAGAGTATGCTCTACCCGCCCGGCGGTCACTCCGCCTATCGTCCGCACCTCGAGTCGCACCGGCTGACGCCCCACCCGTTCCCCATCCTGGAGTGCCAAGCATGTCCGCTTCCCGCGAGCCTTCCGCCGCGAGCCACGTCTCCCGTCGCGACGCCATCAAGACCGCCGGCATCGCCGGCGTCACCCTTGCCGGCATGCAGGCCGTGCATGCCCAATCCGCGTCGGCGGACGTCATCCGCGTCGGGCTCATCGGGGCTGGCGGCCGCGGCACCGGCGCCCTGCAGCAGGCGCTCTCCGTGCCCGGCTCGAACGTGAAGGTGACCGCGATCGCCGACGCCTTTGACGACCGCATCAAGGGGGCCCTCAAGGCGGTCGAGTCGATGAAGGACAAGGTCGAGGTGCCGGAGGACAGGCAGTTCAAGGGGCTCGACGGCTACAAGCAGGTGCTGGAGCACTGCGATCTGGTGATTTTGGCCACGCCGCCGGGCTTCCGACCGTTCCACTTCGAAGAGGCGATCAAGGCGGGCAAGCACGTCTTCATGGAGAAGCCTGTCTGCGTCGATGCCTTCGGGGCCAACATCTGCCTGCAGGCCGCAAAGCTCGCCGACGAGAAGAAGCTGAAGGTCGTGGTCGGCCTGCAGCGGCATTATGACGACAAGTATCGCCAGACGCTGGCCCGCGTCCGCGAGGGGTTGGCCGGCGACATCATCGGCGGCCAGGTCTACTGGAATGGCGGCGGCATCTGGTATCGCCCGCGGCAGAAAGACACGACCGAGATGCAGTTTCAGGTCCACAATTGGTATCACTTCAACTGGCTCTGCGGAGACCATATCTGCGAGCAGCACGTCCACAACATCGACGTCGCCAACTGGTTTCTCGACAAGCTCCCCGAGACGGCCTACGGCGTGGGCGGCCGGCAGAACCGCGTGGCCAGCCAGCCGAGCGAGATCTACGACCATCACGCCGTCAACTTCACCTACCCGGGCGGCGTGCGGATCGCCAGCCAGTGCAGGCAGTTTCCCGGGGGCGACGGCCGCGTGAACGAGGAGTTCCAGGGCACGAAGGGCTTCGTGAAGATCGGCGAGATCACCGACTATGCGGGCCAGGTGCTCTGGAAGTACGACGGCAAGGCCGCGAACCCCTACCAGGTCGAGCACGACGAACTGCAGGATGCGATCCGCAACGACAAGCCGCTCAACAATGCCTATTACGGCACGACGTCGAGCTTCTCTTCGGTGCTGGGCCGGACGGCCACCTATACGGGCAAGCAGGTCGGCTACAACGACCTGCTGAAGACCAACTTCCGCACCATGCCGGAGAATCTCACGTGGGAGTCCACGCCGCCGGTCGTGCCCGACAAGGACGGCAACTACCCGCTCCCGATGCCGGCCAGCTACAAGATCGCCTGACCAGGAAGGCTCGTATTCAAGGAAGAGCACCCCATGATCGTCGGCATCCCGAAGGAGACGAAGAAGGACGAATATCGGGTGTCGATGCTCCCGGTGGGCGTTGAAGAACTGGGCCGTGCCGGCCATCGCGTGCTCGTCCAGAGGGCGGCCGGTGCCGGCTCGGGTCTCACCGACGAGGCCTACGCCACCTGCGGGGCTGAACTCGTCGACACGGCCGAGGAGGTGTTCGCCCGGGCCGACATGATCGTGAAGGTGAAGGAGCCGCAACCTCCGGAGTTGAAGCTGATCCGCTCCGGGCAGACGGTCTTCACCTACTTTCACTTCGCCGCCGACCGTGGGCTCACCGAGGGTTTCCTCGCCACCGGCGCCACCGCGGTGGCCTACGAGACGCTCCGCGACGACCGTGGCCGGCTGCCGCTGCTCATCCCGATGAGCGAGGTGGCCGGGCGGATGAGCATCCAGGAGGGGGCCAAGTATCTCGAGAAGCCGCAGATGGGTCGCGGCATCCTGCTCGGCGGCGTGCCGGGCGTGGCGCCGGCGCACGTCGCGGTGCTCGGGGCGGGCAGCGTCGGGGCCAATGCCGCCAAGGTGGCCGCGGGCTTCGGCGCGAGCGTGGGCCTGCTCGACACCAGCCTCGAACGCCTGCGGTATCTCGACGACGTCACCCCGCCAAATATCGACTGCCTCTATTCCGACCGCCACACGATCCGCGAACAGATCGCCCGCGCCGATCTCGTGATTGGCAGCGTGCTGATCCCCGGCGCCAGAGCGCCGCATCTGATCGAGCGAGAGGACCTCAAGCTCATGAAACCCGGCGCCGTGATCATCGACGTGGCGATCGACCAAGGGGGCTGTGTGGCCACGAGCCGGCCGACGACGCATGCCAATCCGACCTTCGTCGTGGATGATGTGGTCCACTACTGCGTGACCAACATGCCGGGCGCCGTGGGCCGGACGAGCACGTATGCCCTCTGCAATGCCACGCTGCCCTATGTGCTGCAACTGGCGTCGCAGGGGGTGGAAGCGGCGGCGGCCGCCAGCCCCGCCATCCTCTCGGCCGTCAACGTCTACCGCGGCGATCTCGTGCACCGGGCCGTGGCAGACGCTTTCGGCCTGCCCTGCGAGCCGGCACGCTTCACGAAATAAGGCGAGTTTAACCCGATCATGATGCCCGCTTCCCTTCGGTGGCATGGCCAGGCCGCCGGCCAGCCAGACGCCGGCCACCTCGAACTCGTCGACCAGACCCTCCTGCCCACGAGGCTCGAGTGGATCGCCTGCCGCGACGTCGACACGCTCGTGGAGGCGATCCAATCGCTGCGGGTCCGCGGCGCTCCTGCGATCGGCATCGCTGGAGCCTACGGCTTGGCGGTGGCGGCGGGTGAGGCCGTTCGCGACGGGATGGCCCCGGAGGCGGCGCGGGCCCATGTGCTGGCCCGTGCCGAACTGCTCGCCTGCGCCCGACCGACTGCCGTCAACCTCCGTTGGGCGGTGGAACGGGCCGTCGGCGTGCTGGCCGGCCTGCCGGAGAACACACCCGCGACGGCACTGGCGGCGGCGGCTCTCGACGAGGCCAGGAGCATCCACGAAGAAGACCGGCGACTCTGCGCCGCCATCGGTCGGCACGGCGCGGCGATCCTGCCCGAGGGCGGCGTCCTCACGCATTGCAACACCGGCGCGCTCGCCACCGGCGGAGACGGCACGGCGCTGGCGGTGATCACCACGGCATGGGAACAGGGTCGTCGGTTCGACGTGTTTGCCGACGAGACCCGTCCGCTCTTCCAGGGCGCACGGCTCACCGCCTGGGAGCTGGTCGAACGCGGCATTCCCGTGACCGTGCTCGTCGACTCGGCGGCAGCCCAGCTGCTGCGGACCGGCAGGGTGGGGGCCTGCATCGTCGGCGCCGACCGGATCACGGCCAACGGCGACACAGCCAACAAGATCGGCACCTACGGTCTGGCCGTGCTGGCCGAGGCCCATGGGGTGCCATTCTTCGTGGCCGCGCCGTCGAGCACGTTCGACCTGTCCCTCGAGACCGGCACCGACATCCCGATCGAGGAGCGGGCCGCCGCCGAGGTGCTGCGGCCGCTGGGCGTGCAAGCCGCCCCTGAACACGCCCGGGCCTATAATCCCGCCTTCGATGTCACGCCCGCGAGGCTGATCACCGCCATCATCACCGAGCGGGGCGTCATTCAGCCTGTGAGCCGGGAGAGCGTGCTCGCGATGCTGAGGTAGACTCAGGAGCACCTGGTGCCAGCCACCATCTGTCGGCCGTTCGGGTAAGCTGGGTAGTCTCGGCGTGCCGATCACGCCGGTCGATCGGGCGAGACCGGTCAACGCACCACAAGCCCGAGATGCTCCCATGATTCCCAAGATCGCGATCGTTGGCCGGCCGAACGTCGGCAAGTCGACCCTCTTCAACTGGCTCGTCGAAAAGCGGATCGCCATCGAGGATCCAACGGCTGGCGTGACCCGCGACCGGCTCGTGCAACGGCTCTCCCTGGAGGGCCGCACGATCGATCTGGTCGACACCGGAGGCATGGGGTTCGACGACCCCGACGGCCTCACCGCCCGGATCGACTCGCAGATCCAGGCCGGGCTCACGGAGGCGGCGGTCATCCTTTTCGTCGTCGACGTCCGTTCGGGCCTCGTGCCGGCGGACCACGAGGTGGCTGCCCGCGTCCGCAAGATCGGCGTGCCGGTGCTGCTCGTCGCCAACAAGGCCGACGACGCCAAGCTCGACAACCACGCCCACGAGTTTGCAGCCCTGGGCTTCGGCGAGCCACTGATCGTGAGCGCCCGCCAGCACCGCAACCGCGAACCGCTCGTCGAGTCGATCCTGGCCCGGCTCCCGGAGGGCGACGCCGACGCCGACGAGCCGTCCCCCGAACTGCCGGAGATGAAGCTCGCGATGGTGGGCCGGAGGAACGTGGGCAAGAGCACGTTCGTCAATAGTCTGGCACAGGAGGAGCGGGTGATCACCAGTCCCGTGGCGGGCACCACCCGCGACTCGGTCGACGTGCGCTTCGACGTGGACGGCCATACATTCCTCGCCATCGACACCCCCGGCCTGCGGCGGACGAAGAGCCGCAAGACCGACATCGACTTCTACTCGACCCATCGCGCGCAGCGGAGCATCCGCCGGGCCGATGTCGTGCTGCTCTTCTTCGACGCCTCGGAGCCGGTCGGCCGCGTCGACAAGCAGCTTGCCGACACGATCATGGAGGAGGCGAAGCCGGTGGTGTTCGTCGTCAACAAGTGGGACCTCTACGCCGGTGATGTCGAACGCGGCGAATGGGCCGACTACCTGCGGGACACGTTCCGCACGATGCCATGGGCGCCGGTGGCGTTCGTGACGGCGACGAGCGGCCGCAACGTGAAGGCGGTGGTCGACACGGCGCAGCGGCTCTACCGCCAGAGCCACGAGCGGGTGCCGACGGCGAAGCTCAACACGATCGTGCGGGAGGCGATCGATGCCAACCATCCGCCGGCCGATCCCCGGGGCCGGCCGGTGCGGATCTACTATGCCACGCAGGTGGAAACCGCCCCGCCGACGATCGTGCTCTCGACAAGCGCGCCGAAGAGCGTGTCGGAGGGCTACAAACGGTATCTCGTGGGCGCCCTCCGCAAGACGACGCCCTTCCGCGAGGTGCCGATCCGACTCTACGTCCGCGGCCGCACCACGGAATCAAAAGACGAGTAGGCCGGCGTAGCATCCCCGTGGCGACAAGATTGCATCTTGTCATTGCTGGTCCTTCCCGTGGCGACAAGATTTTATCTTGTCATTGCTGGTCCTTCCCCGTGGCGACAAGATTTTATCTTGTCATTGCTGGTCCTTCCCCGTGGCGACAAGATTGCATCTTGTCATTGCTGGTCGCCGGATTCAGCATGTCACAAACCCGCTGCCACGCGTCCTCCACCAGCGCCACCTGTCGCTCCGTGAAGGGCACGGCCCCAGCGAGAAGATCCGGCTCCCCGGCCTCCTCCGGCACGAGCCTCCGCACGATCTCCGCCGCGAGTGCCGCGATCCCCTCGCCCGTGACGGCACTCGTCCAGACGCCCTCTGAGGCCGCGTCCGCGGCATGCACGCCCGCAAGATCGGCCTTCGATCGCACGAGCAGTTCGCGGTCTGGCTGCGCTGCCGCGTCGCACGCCACCGGTTCGCCGGCGGCAACCACGCGAAGCACGAGATCGGCTCCTTCGCGGGCGGCGATCGCCCGGGCGATGCCCGCCCGTTCGACGCCGCTCATCCCGACGCCGGCGGCACCGGCGTCCCGTAGTCCGGCCGTGTCGACCAGATCCACCTCCCAGCCGTCGAGCACGACACGCGTTTCCAGCAGGTCGCGGGTGGTGCCCGGCTCGGGCGACACGATGCTCCGGGCGTGACCCGCCAGCGCGTTGACCAGGCTGCTCTTGCCGGCGTTGACGCTTCCCGCCAACACGATCCTCCACGGCCGCGCATGCTGCAGTCCGACACGCGACGCCCGCACGAGTCGGTCGAGGGCGGCCCGCGCTTCCGGCACGCGGCCACCGGCAACGAGCCCTTCCACCCGCACGAGCTCGGCCTGCAGCGCGCCGGCCAGCTGCCGCGACAGGATCCGTGCCGCCTTCGGTCCGCCGGCGGTGGCGAGCGCCTCGCGGGCCTCCACCTCGATCTCCGCCATGCCGCCTGCCCGCAGCCACTGCGGCCACGCCTGCCGCACGGCCCCGAGTCGGACAAGACTCGCAATCACCGCCTCGGATGCTGCAAGCCCGCCGTGGCAATGGATCTCGAAGTCGTGCGCACCGCGGCGGATGACGACCAGTTCTTCGCCCGGACCGTCCGGTCCGCCGGTCCAGCAGCCGAATACGATCGCACCGTCGGTCCGGCCTTCCAGTGGACCGCCGCGTGGCGAAAACAGCCGCGCGACGAGCTGTTCAACCCCCGGTCCCGCCGCGCCCACCACCGCCAGGGCACCGCGGCCAACGGGTGTGAGCAATGCCACCCTCACGGCATCGCCGCCCACTGGCCGGCCGTCGCCGTGATGGCTAGAACCTTGCATGACATGATCGTCCTGCCACCCGTTCACGGAGTTGTTAGCCATGGCCGACTGGATCGAGGAAGGTTCGAAGGCGCCCGACTTTACATTGCCCACGCACGACGGCACGAAGCTGAAACTGTCGAGCCTCAAAGGCACGCCCGTGGTGCTCTATTTCTACCCCAAGGACGACACTCCCGGCTGCACGAAGGAAGCCTGCGGCTTCCGAGACGCGAAGGCCGCGCTTGCGAAGCACAAAGCCGTCGTTCTGGGCGTGAGCCCTGATGGCCCCGAGAGCCACGAGCACTTCCGCCAGAAATACAAGCTGCCGTTCACCCTTCTGGCTGACGTCGACCACAAGGTCGCCGAGAAGTACGGTGCCTGGCGGGAGAAGAACATGTATGGCAAGAAGTCGATGGGCATCGCACGGAGCACCTTCATCATCGACGCCACCGGTACGGTGGCCAAGGTGTTCAAGGCCGTGAAGGCGGACGGCCATGATGCGCAGGTGCTGGCGGCTCTGGACGCCTTGCCGCCGGTCCGGAAGGCATAACCGATACCACCCCTCGGGGCGGGCCGCCGGACCGTGCGTCGGCCAACGCATAACGGCGGCCCGCTGACCAGGGCGGTGCATACTTGCGGGCTGGAACCAGCAGCCGTGAACAAGGAGCACCATGCAGTCTTTCCTCGCCAAATGTGCCGCTCTGGGCATCGTCGCGGGCGGTTTCACGCTCACCGGCGACGTGGGGCGGCTCGCCGAGCGCGGACAGCGGCTCCTGGATGCCCGCACCGTGCCGTCGGAGACGCCTGCGGAGCCCGCGGACGTGGACGATGGCCCTGCCCGGTCCGCCGAGTCCCCGCCTGCCGATGCCCGCACACCGGCCGTGCCACCGCCGCGATCGGGCCAGACGACCACGGCAACACTGCCGGCGGCACCGGCGGCCCCGGCGGCCCCGGCCCCGGCACCGGCACCCAGTGTCCCACTCCTCGACGCGCCGGTCGGGCGGGCCGTCGCGGTCCCGACGCCGCCGTCCAACGGCCCAGATGGCATCGATCTCCGTCACGTGCCGGCAGGCAGCCGTGTGCTCGTCTGGGTGAGGCGGCCTGGCGCCACGGGCCGTTCCAGGTCGATGGACCTGATCGCGTTGGATCTCATCGACCCGAATACCGGCGAAGCGCTCGAGCATCGCCATGCGGCCATGACCCACGGCAGCAATGGCACGACCGTTCATGCGGCTCCGCGTCGCGTCGTGATCACGCGGGACGCCACCGGTCGGATTTCCAAGGGCACCATGCTCCGGCTCGCGCCGCTCCACGGCGTCAACGGTCTCGGAGGCGAGGAGTTGATCGGCACGGTCTTGGCGGTCGATGCACAGGGGCGATGATCGCGAGGCCATTCCGCCCCCGGAGCCTGCAGGCACGGCGGGCCGTGTAAACTGCGGGCACCGAGCGAGGGCGACTTCGCCGGCCCGAGAGCGAGGGAAGGCCGTTCGTGAGCAAGCATGCATTCAGCAAGACCGAGCGGGCGGCCGTGTATCGCGCCATCGCCGAACGGCGCGACATGCGGCACTTTCTCCCGGGGCCCGTCGATCCTGCAGTTTTGCTGCGCCTGCTTCAGGCCGCCCATGCCGCCCCCAGCGTCGGGCTGATGCAGCCGTGGCGATTCATCCGCGTGTCCGACGCCGTGCTGCGAAGCCAGATCCACGCGATCGTCGAGGCCGAGCGTCTGGCCACTGCGCAGGCACTCGGGCAACGCGGTGATGAGTTCATGCAGCTCAAGGTCGAGGGAATTCTCGACTGCGGCGAACTCCTGGTCGCGGCATTGATGGACAAGCGTGAGCACCACGTGTTCGGCCGGCGCACGCTGCCTCACATGGACCTGGCGTCGGTGGCCTGCGCCCTGCAGAACATGTGGCTGGCCGCGCGTGCCGAAGGCATCGGCATGGGCTGGGTATCGCTGTTCGAGCCCGGACCGTTGCGTGGGTTGCTGCAAATGCCCGACGACAGCGAACCGGTGGCAATCCTTTGCCTCGGACAGGTCGAGGGATTTTATCCCGCACCGATGCTGCAGATCGAGGACTGGGCGCAGCCCCGTCCGCTGCACGAGTATGTCATGGAGAACCGCTGGCTCCCGCGGGAGAGCCTCGGCGGCGACGCGTCGTGATCGGCCTGCTGGGCGGCCCCGGGGGCCACCCGATCAGGCTTCTTCGGCGACTTCCTGGGCCTCACGGTCGCTTGACCAGCCAACCCGCTTCTTGGAGAGGCCGATCTTCCGTTCGTCGGTATCGACGCGGAGGATCTTCACCTCGAGCGGATCGCCAACCTTCACGACGTCTTCGGCGTTCTCGATCTTGTCCTCCGAAAGTTCGGAGATGTGCAGGAGACCCTCGAGGCCGTCCTCCAGTCCCACGAACACGCCGAAGTTGGTGATCTTCGTGACGGTGCCCTTCACGACGTCGCCCGTCTTGTACCGCTGCGGGATGTCCGTCGACCACGGGTCGTCGGCCATCTGCTTGAGGCCCAGTGCGATCCGCCGCCGCTGCTGGTCGACCGAGAGCACCTTGCACTCGACCTCCTGGCCCTTCTCCAGCATTTCGCTGGGATGCGTCACCTTCCGGGTCCACGACATGTCGGTCACGTGGAGCAGGCCGTCGATCCCGTCGTCGATCTCGATGAAGGCGCCGTAGTTGGTGAGGTTCCGCACCACGCCCTTGACGATCGCGCCCGGCGGGTAGTCGGCGGCCACCTTTTCCCAGGGATTCTGCTGGGTCTGCTTCATGCCCAGCGAGATTTCCTGCTTTTCCTTGTTGATGGCGAGCACCACCACCTCGACCTCGTCGCCCGGCTTGACCAGTTCGCTCGGATGGCTGACCCGCTTGGTCCAGCTCATCTCGCTGATGTGCACGAGCCCCTCGACACCGTCCTCGAGTTTGACGAAGGCGCCGTAGCTCATCACGTTGACGACCGTGCCCTTGCAGACGGTGCCGACCGGATACTTGTCGGCCACCTTCGCCCACGGGCTGGCGGTTCGCTGCTTCATGCCGAGCGCGATCTTCTCCCGCTCGCGATCGATGTGGAGCACCTGCACCTCGACCTCCTGGTCGATCTGCACCATCTCGCTCGGATGGCCGATACGGCCCCAGCTCATGTCGGTGATGTGCAGCAGGCCGTCGATGCCGCCCAGGTCGACGAACGCGCCGAAG
>CAZOMJ010000098.1:0-46375 GCA_964581055.1 uncultured Candidatus Kuenenia sp. | reverse complement strand
CCAGGTGCTCTGATACTGGAAGTCGAGCGGCGCGTAGGCCGACGGAAAATACTGGCCATGCCGCACGGCGGCATGATCCGACTGCACGCTGCTCGTGTTCTTGAGCGCCGGATCCACGCCCCGCAGGTTCTTCCCGATCGCACCGTAGACCTCGTTGTAGAGGCTCATCAGATAGCCGGACCAGGCGTCGAGCCGTTTTTCAAATTGGGCTCGCTCGGCGTCGGGCATCGGCTTCGTGTGCCGGGCGACCTCCTCGATCCAGAGTTTGGTGGGCAGGTCGATCGCCGGCGCGAGTTCCGGCCGGCCGATGGAGAGCAGATAGGAGAGATACTCCGCCTCGCTGACCGGCTTGAGCCCCGTGCGGCGGGTGAACTCGTCCATCTTCTGCTGGTCCATGCGGGCGAGATACTTCCGCAACGCCTCCGTCTTGTCGGCCCAGCCCCAGTAGGTCATCAGCCCTTTGCGGCCGCCGACCGCGAAGCCGGTGGTATCCCAGCCGTAGCAGAAGCCGCCGAAGTTTGGGTAGCGGCCGTTGGCTTGGGCCGTGAGGATCATCCGCTGGCTCATGCCGTCGAGCTCTTCGGAATTGTTGAACGGCGGGAAGAAACTCGTCGGCCGCGTCTCGGGATTCACGAGCATCAGCGTGCCGGCGCGGGCCATCGCGTCGAGCATTGGCGCGCGGCCCATGTCGGAGGCGCCGAGACTGAGGCAGGCGGTGAGGCCGGAGTCCTTGAGAATCCGCGCTGCGTCGTCGGGTTTCATCGCCGGGGGCGGGATCACCTCGTCCTGCAGCGAGCCGGCCGACTTCCGCAAGGGGCTTGAGAGCGTGAACCGCTCGACGGCCTTTGCGCCGTTGAGTTCGAGCGCGTAGTCGCCGGGCGCGAGTTTCGATGTGTCGAGCCAGAGGGCACCGGCCGGCCCGGAGTAGAGCGTTGTGCGGCCGCCGGCGCTTACCGCTTCGAGCTTGCACGCACCTTCGCCCGAGACCGCCAGCGGCACCTGCTCGCCGACAAAATAGGCGGTGCGGTCTGTGGGCAGCACGACTGGGTCGGCGGCGTGGGCGAGGCCCGTCAGGGCGACGACGACAATCAGGCAGCGGCAGGTGTGGGCGATGAGTGTGTTCATGGGTCTCGGCTTCGTGTCCATCGGGCGACAAGGTGACACGATAAAGTCGCCGGACCGGCGCGATTCTTACGCCCTAAAATCGCCCAAAAGGGGCGGCCCAAAAGGGCACGCAGCCAGTAGTGTTCGGCACGGGATGTACCGCCCCCCGTGGCGGCAAGTTTTCAACTTGTCCGTATCCCCTGCACGGATTCCACAAGTTCAAAACTCGTGGCCACGGGTCGAACTCCTTCGGTCTCTTCCTTCGTGCCGAAAACTACTGCACTCGTCCCCGATTTCTCGGTCTTCAACCGAACAATTGCTCGATCGAAAGGGGCGCGGCTTTCAGCCCTTCGGGCTGCAGATTGGCGTCGGCCGCCGAAACCGTCAGCCGCTCGCTGTAGCCCGCGGGGCCGGGACGGCGGTGGATTTCCACCGCTCGCGTCTCCGGAATCACGATCCAATATTCCGGGATGCCCGCGGCGGCATAGACATCTGCCTTCGCCCGATCGATGCCCAGGGTCGCGATCGCGACCTCCACGACGAGCGTTGCGGTCGAGGGGTGGGCCGTCCTGTAATCCTCGGGGCAGCCAGCCACCACGGTAATGTCGGGCTCCGGTTCGGAGCCTGCGAGCGTCAATGGCTCCTCCTTCCGGACGAACCATCCTGCCGCTGCAGCCGGCTCGATCCAGCGGGCAAGACGCTGCACAAGAAACGTATGAAGGGGCGATTTGGTCATTTGCTCGATGATCACCCCCTGAAGAAGTTCCGTCCGCTCTGGCACGATGCCCTCGGCCGATAGCCGGTGATACTGCTCAACAGTGAGCGGCAAAGCGGCCCCACGGATTTCGGGCTCGTCGAGAATACAGGCGATGGAATGCATACAGGGATTGTACAAGCCACTGGAAAAGGGGACAGGCACCATTTGGTTTGCGAAAAGAGCTGCGTCCCCTTTTTCGCGCGCTTGTTTAAGGCCTAGGGCGCGGTCTGACCTGCTCTTCTTCGGGCATACCAATCCGTCCAACGCGCGAACGACTGTTCGCTTTCGCCAGAAGCTTGGCCCTGCAGGGTGTTTTCCAGGCTGATGTCTTCGTCGAGCTCCGGCCAGTGAATACCCAGGCCGTGGCCGATGAGTTGATGCACCTGTCGATCCGCCGGAAGGCCGTGCGCCAGTCGCGGATACCAGGCAAGTGGCACATGCACCGACTTGCCGTCAGACAGGAACACGGCGATTTCGTTGCCGGTGACCTCAACCCGCTGAATCAGTGCCATGTTCGTCGCCGTCGAAAAACTCATGCCATCGCTCCAAGAAATCCGCCGAATGATCCTCCACCAATCGGCCCACCGCCCGCAATTCCGCAGCCTGAAAACCGCTGCTGGTCGCGAGGCGGCACGGCGTCAGCCAAAACTTGCAGTCAGCATCATCCCGTTGAACATGAACGTGCGGCGGTTCGCCGGCGAAGAAAAAGAACCGGTAGGGCCCCGACCGAAGCACCGTTGGCATTGAATCTTACCCGAATCGCCATGAAAGGAATGCGGGTCGCATTGTGTACGTGCGTGCATACGTTCTGTCAATGTGTGCGTCGGCGAAAAGAGCTGCGTCCCCTTTTGCATCCCCGTGCCGAACAGGACTGGGGCGCAGCTCTTTCCCGGCTAGCGGGGCGGCGGGGTAGGCGCGTGGGACTCACGCTGCGCGATAGATGCAGATGCCGACGCGGTCGATGTGATCCCGCAAGGGCTGGTGTCGGATGCGGGCGAGGGGCTGAACGTCGAAGCGGTAGGGCAGCGGAAGATCGTCCAGCTCCCCGGCGATCGCCTCCGCCTGCAGCGGCGTGACATCACCCCCGATGGCGAGATCGACGTCCGAATGATCGTGCGACGTGCCCTTGGCCCGCGACCCGAAAAGCATGACCGACGCAACCTCTGGGTGGTGGCGAAAGACATCGCAGACGAGGGCGAGTTCGGCCTCCGTGAGCTGGGGTCGGTTCATTCCGCCCTCCTGCCGGCGAGAAAGTCACGCACCTGCCCGAAGGCGGCGAGGTATCGGTCGTGAATGGCTTCCACGGCTTCCTCGAAGTTTGCAGGATCGTAGGTGTGGGAGAGCAGGTTCCGGTGATTGATCATGTCGATCCAGGTCTGCCCATCGGTGATAACCCGTGCTGCAAAGGCTTCCTTGATCACCTGCCGTGGCGTCACCGCGGCGAGCATCATCCCGCTCTGCTCGAGATAATCTTTGATCGTTTTCCACGCCAGTTCCAACGTGTATTCAAACCGCTGGATGCACCCCTCCTTTTCCAGCTGGTTGAGCGCGGAGGGGCCGCGTGCCAGAGCCTCGCGCAAGAGCGACAGTGCCCGATCAAAGTTCTCGAAGCGCTGCTGCCAGCGGATGTCGCGGTGAGGGTCCATGAGTTGGCCTTTGATGCGATTGTACTTGCCCGTTCACCAAAAGGGGACGCAGCCAATCCTGTTCGGCACGAATTTTGCGCCAGCGAATCAAGCGATTCCGACAAAGAATAGGCGGAGTTGCGCCCTGAGCTCGAAGTTGGCATAGTGTGAGCCATGGCAGCAGCTCGCCGCAAGATACGCCCTGAAGACATCCACGGCTTGAAGTCTTTCAGGGCGTTTCAGGGGTTGACTGAACGGCTGCTCTGCGTGGGGACGCAGCGTGACAAGGCAGGCAATCGCAACCTGCGCTGACATGAGTGTTGGGATCAGTATTGTTGGCTCATTCTTCTCTGGTTCTTCAGTCCCATCGTCGACAGCCTGCGTGGACTCAAGCATCCCGGCACCCGCGACAAGGTGCAAAAGAGCTTCGGCGTCGGACGTGCCTGTTGATCATGCTGTACACAGGCCGCAAGCCCACCAGGCGCACCTTCGAGATGGTCTGCTTCTATCTCTCGGGCTGGGCGAGCGCGGACGGAATGGAGTGGCATATCGAGGCACTCCCCAAGCCGGCGTGATCCTCGTGCGCGGCGAGAGGTGTCGCAGCTCGCTTGTGCGTCGGCGGCGTTTCCGCCATCAAGAACGAGACTGAAGGAGTTCGACCTGTGGCCACGAGTTTTGAACTTGTGGAATACGCGTCTGGGCAACGGACAAGTTGAAAACTTGCCGCCACGGGGGACAGAGGACACGGACAAGTTGAAAACTTGCCGCCACGGGGGACAGAGGACACGGACAAGTTGAAAACTTGCCGCCACGGTGCAGAGCACGTATCGTGCCAAACAGGAGTGGCTGCATCCCCTTTGCGTCACTCGGCGAGTTCGAAGTTGAACTCGTTGCGTTTACCGGCGATGACCTCCACCGTGAGCCCGGAGGTCTCCTCTTGGCGGAACTTCTTCGGGATGTCGGCGCGTTCGAGATCCTTCCAGGGCCGCGGATCCTGTCCCGGCTCCGGAACCGCTTCGGGCGCCGGAGTCCAGGGCTCGATGCTGACGCGATTCACGCCCTTCACAACGCCGTCGCCCTTGGAGTAGGTGTTGAGCGTGAATCGGCCCGCTGCATCGGTGCGGCCAGCCGCCATCGGCCGGTTCTTCGGCCTGAAACTCACGACCGCGTCGGCCACCGGCTTGCCCCCAAACGTGACCAGCCCGGAGACCCGGCCCATGTCGGCTCGGCCGCAGCCGACAGTCGCTGCGATCACCATCATCGCGATCAGGGCGACGACATACCGTCGCGGGCTTGGTGGGCCGGCAGGGAGAGCCTCGTCTGCCATCAGTTCATGCGTGCTCATGGCATCACCTTCAGGTAGCCGCCGTAGCTGCCCGTGTCGCGAATCGCGAGAGACCGATACACCGTGTCGTCGATTGACTCATCCAGCCATTGCACCGCGCCGTCCGCGAACGTCACTTGGGCACCGGGACCGTGGGCGGATCGGAAGCCGATTTTCGAATCGACATCCGAAACGCCGCTCCCGGTCCTGGCACAGACCTTCGAGCCGAGCGGCCGGGCGAGCCGCGTGATGTTGGATATACGGCCTTCATAGCCACTGCCCGCCCATCGGCCATCCGAAGCGGAGCGGCACTGATTTTGATTGCCGCTTAAATCCATCCCCCAGCCCGACTGCTCACCGATGGCGATGGTCTTCGACAGGCCGTCGGTGATGAGGTTCAGCTTGACGCCATAATTGTGCACCCGACCCGTATTGGCCCCATTTGACTGGAGTGCCCCGGGGCCCCATCCGACCGGTGAGTTGCGATTCATCGTGCTGGCGAGCACGCCGTTGAAACACTGATTGGTGCAGTTCGAGTCTGACAATCCATGAGACCCGGCGTCCGGGCAACGGTTCGCCCTGGTCGAAAACCCGGTGTCACTGGCCCCCATTACGCCCGCGTACGACGGGATGAACCAGCCTCGACGATATGTGGCGGTCTGTGGCACCATCCTCGGCATGGGACACGATGGGCACGAGAGAATCGAGGAACGAAATTTTGTCACCGCGGCCAAAGCGGTAGCGGAGTCGCCGCCAAGTCCGACATCCAAGCCGGAGGTCCAGAGATTGCTCCACCCCAGCTGCGAGTAGGTGGAACTCTCCTCGATCCAGGGGAGAACGCCTGCGATCCAACTGAATGGCCAGTTCTGGGTGCCAACGTAATTGCCCGGCGGAAAGCATTTGTGGGCATCCGCAAAACCGTGCAGGGCGAGGCCGACCTGCTTGAGGTTGTAGCTGCAGGTGCTCCGCCGTGCCGCCTCGCGGGCCGCCTGCACGGCTGGCAGAAGCAGGCCGACGAGCGTGCCGATGATGGCGATCACCACCAACAGCTCGACCAGTGTGAAACCGCCGGTTCGACCCGGCCGGACATGCCGCGATCGATCGCGGCTGACGAATACCTTCCTGGTCATGACACACCTCCAGAAGAGAAGAAAACCGACGGGAAAAGATGAGTGAAGAAAAAAGAACGTTTTGATTAAGAGATCCCTGAACGTTGTCCCTTGCTTGCGCTTCGGGCTTGTATGGAATCGGAAAAACCGCGAGCCAGTCGCCTTTTCATGGTTGATACTCCGCACGGCCCCAGGTGGCTGCCCGCTCCCACACGAAGATCCGCGGCGGCTCCGCTGCGTTGCGAAGCTCGACGATCTGGTCGCGCCAGAGCCGCCCACCCTCGTCGCTGAACGACACCTGCCAGGCGGCGGCGAGCGTGTCGCCCGGCCGCGGCGGATCGCGGTCGCAGTTGAGCAGCCGCCACGGGATCGCGTATTCGAGCGTGTAGCCCCGACCGCCCGGGCTCGGGGCAAACCCGCCACGAAAGCCGCTCGGATTGACGGCGATCTGCTCGACGAGCATGCCGTGCGCGATCGAGAGGCAGGGCGTTTTACTCGGGGCGTGAAACCACATCGTCAGGTGCGCGAGCCGCGGATTCTCGGCGGCCGCCTTCTGCTCGGGCGTCGGCACGAGCTGCCGCATCCCGAAATAATTGGGGCTGTTCGCGACCACCGGCCAGCCCTGCTCCCGGTCGGTCGAGACCCGCACCTGCAGGCCTCCACCACGCCAGGCCGCGAAGGCGTCGATCGCCGGATCGAACGTGTTTCGCAGCGGCGCGGGATCGCCGACCGACGCGGCGATGTAGAGACACTCGTCGTCATACATCATCCGGCCATCGACCCACTCGGCAGCGTCGTCGCTGCCGTCGAGCGTGCTTGCGAAGCCTTTGGCCGACTGCCAATCATCGAGCCGGCCGTCGATCACGACGGGCCGCGCTGGTCGCGACACCGCGATCGATTCGTGGCGGGGATCGCCGAAGAGCCGCCGTAGGTCGCGGGCTTCCTGGGCCGCGCCCGCAGGGGGTAGCCCGTAGCCGAGCTCGACGCCGGGATCGGATTCGATCCGGCGGACGAACCGCTCCTCGGCATACGCAATCTGCTGCGGCGGCTGCTCCGGCGACGGCGAAAACCGGGCGGCCTGCCCCATCTCCAGCCGCTGCGGAAACCGCGAGGCCGCCGCTCCCAGGTTGCCCGTCGCCACCACGGCCCCGTCATACACCTGCACGTCGGTCATGCGGTCGGGCATCACCCGCACCGCAAACTCGGTGCCGAGATCGAGAACGTCGGTCGAGGCGGTGTCGAGCCGGAAGCCGCTCATGCCCTTCGGCACGCGGACGACGGCGCTCCCGGCGTGGAGAAACGCCCGCATGTCATCCTTGAGTTCGATGTCGCCCGGCCCCTCGAGCACGATCACCACACCATTGCGGATGGTGAGTTCGACCGCGCCACCGAGAATCGCCATCCGACCGGCGTCGAGCGGCACTCCCGCCATGAGCGACCTTTCAGGATCTGCGGCAAGCAGGAAACGGGTCTTCGTGACCGTCGCCAGATGGCTCTGCGGCTGCGGCTCGGCGACGGGTTCCGCGGCGACAGGCGGCTCCGTCTTCCCACGAAGCTGACTCGCCACAAACGCGATCCCACCGGCGATGACCAGACCGACGGCGAGAGCGGCGGCGAACAACCGTGGCGACCACAGCCATGCCAGGCTCGAGCGGCGCTCGGCCGCACGCTGATCCGTGGCCAGCGATCGCTCCCCCGCGATGGCGGCCATCACGGCGTCTTCCATGGCGGTGTCGTCATCCGCAGCGGGCCCGAGGCGGTCTTCGAGCTTGAGCCAGCGGGCCTCGGGGGCCTGCACGGCTCGCACGAGCCCGTCGAATCCGATCTGCTCGGCGAGATGCCGCCGCAGGGCGGGGTCGTCACGCAGCCGCGCGAGCAGCTCTGCCTGCCGTTCGGCCGACAGCTCCAGGTTGTCGTGCCAGGCGGCGATGAGCTCGAGAAATGCTGGATCGTTCAGGGCGGCATCCCGCGAGGATCGGTCGTTCATCGGGCGGCCTCCGCGTTGGAAAGGTCGAGCATGTCGAGGCCGCCGGTTTCCATGCATTTCCGCAGCGCCGCAAAGCCCCGGAACCGGGCCTGGTAGATCGCATTGCGGTTCATGCCCAGTTCATCCGCCAGTTCGTCGGCACGACCGCCGTCGAGCCCCGCCCGCACGATCCGGCGAACCCGGTCGGGCAGCCGGCTGATGCAGTCGAGCAGCCGCTCGATGTGCTCCGCTCGCAGCAGGCGGAAGCTGGCATCCACCTCCACCTCCACCACCGTGGCCAACTCCTCCCGAAACCGCTCCATCGCCGCCGCCCGGCGGCTCTGCTTCCGCCAGTGCTGCTTGAGCTCGTTTTTCGCGATGCCGATCAGCCACGGCCGAAACTGCGCGGGATCGCAGGTTTTCAGCCGGTCGAAGGCGACCAGGAACACCTCCTGGGCCACGTCGTCCACGTCTTCGAGGTGGTGCAGCCGGGCGGCGAGGAACCCCCGCACGAACAGGCCATATTCCCGCACGAGGAGCCGAAACAGGTCGGTTTCCCCCCGCAGAATCGCCACGATAATGGGCTGGGGGTCGAACGCCCCCCGTGAAAAAGCCATGGCACAGCTATAGTCGCCGCTCCCCGGAAAATCTTACGGCCGGTTTTTTTCGGGCAAAAAGGCCCGAAAGCGGCGGCTCCCCGGCAGCCGCCCCCGACTCAGCCCGATTCGTCACCCCAGCGACTGAAGCCTGGCCACGTCGGCCAGATCCTGGGGGCGGCCGGTCGCGCGTTTGTTCGCAACGAGATGCCGCAGCGAAAGCATGTTGAAGGCGATGCCGCTCACCACGCACGGCACTTTTTCTGCCCACGCATCATCGAACGACACGCCGTCGATCGTGGTCAAGAAATCGATCCGGTTAGGTGGCAGACCGATTTGGTAGACGACGTCGGGCTGCGTGAAAGACTCTGGAGAGACGCGGCTCCTCGGTGCCCCGAATCTTTCCAAGGCACGCCACAACCGGGCGGCGTTGCCGGGGGTCGGCCGAACCCACAGATCGATGTCGCCAGTGGCCCGAGGAATTCCGTGACCGGCGACCGCATACGCGCCGACAACGAGAAACTCAACGCTCTCTGCGGCCAAGGCTTTCAACATCTCGGCGAAGTCGCGATTCATCCCAAGGCTTTCCGCTAAAGGCCCAGGCGGTGACGGTGATCGGCCACACCATCTCGATGCGTTCGGCCGGTGTCATTGCCGCGCAGGCATCGGGCTCCTTGTCGCCTCGGCTGCCGACCCACTCGGCGGCGGTCGCTGCACGTGCCGTTTCGCCGGTGCGATCCTGCCCAGAAGATTCGTGTGGTGAAGACGACATCGGCGTCGATTATACATCACGCGCGAAAAGCATGCGAAAAGAGCTGCGTCCCCTTTTCTTCCCCGTCCCCTTTTCTTCCCTAGGTTGAGACTTTCGATATGCTTAGAAAGAGTGGCCGCCCGGTCGTGCTGGCCGGGGCACTCGAGGTGACGCATGATCAAACCGCTAGAAGACGCTATCGCCCGCATTCGCCAACTCCCGGAAGACGAGCAGGCACTCTTGGCGAGATTCGTGCTCCACGAACTCGACGAGGACGACGCCTGGCGCCGTTTGAGTGAGGCCCATGGGGCGTCCCTTGAACAACTGTTCGCGGACGTCACGGCAGAAGAAGCCCGCGGGGAGTGCCTCGATCTCGATGTGAACGACCTGTGAATTCGCGTACGCGCAAGTCGTTTTGGCGACACTACACGAAGCTTCCGAGGTCAGTGCAAGGCCGGGCGAAGGCGGCCTATCAACAGTTCGTTCTGGATCCGAATCATCCGGGCCTGTAGTTCAAACACGTACACCCGACGCTGCCGTTGTGGTCGGTACGAATCACAGCCTCGTACCGGGCATTGGGCTTCCGAACCGCCCCCGACACGATCGTCTGGTTTTTCATCGGCACCCATGCCGAGTACGATCGGTTCCTCGCCTCGCTTTGAGCGCCGACAAATAGGGACGGGAGCGATTTTCGCCGCGCGCGGTTGTCGGCCGCGGGCTTGAATTCGCTCCCGTCCCGATTTTCCGCACCGCTCCCGTCCCGAATTACCTGCGCGGTGTGCACCATCGTCCCGAAGCCCCTCGCGGAAGCGAGGGGATGGCGCTGGCCTACTTCGCTCCACCCTTCGCGGTCGAAAGCTCGAAATCAAACGTGTTCTTCACCCCGCGCTTCACCTCGGCCGTGAGCGGGCTGGTGTCGGGCGACCGGTAGACCTCGGGGATGTCTATCCGCTCAGGTGCGGGCTTCGGCCGCGCGAGCGGCGCTGGGGGGGCCGCGCCCGGTCCGAGGCCGGGCTTGAACGGCTCGATCGCGACCCGAAACGATCCGAAATAGGCGCCGTCGCCGGGCTTCAGCGTGGTCAGCGAGAATCGGCCCGCCGCATCGGTGCGGCCCACCGCCCCGGGGCTTTTTTGCGCGACGAACGCCACCATCGCGTCGGGCACCGGCTCACCCTGCCACGTCACCGTGCCCGACACCTTCGCCATCGTGGCGGGGCCACAACCGATCACCCCCAGCACTATGAGGCCGGCGGCGGCCAGCGAAAATTCCTGCGTGCGATGCAGTGCGATCATGGATCCACCGTCTTCGTCTGGCCGGAGTCGCGAATCGCCAGCAGACGGTAGAGCGTGTTGTCAATCGAGCCATCGACCCACCGCACAGCCCCGTCGGCATAGACGAACTGGGCGCCTACGGCGTGGGCGGAGCGGAACGGGGTCGAGTTATCGTCGCTCGTCGGCCCGTTGGCAGTCCAGCTCGTAAAGGGCATGTCGCATCTCGTCGAGCCAACGTGCCTGGTCTGCCGGATCCTCGCCATATTGGTAAAATACGGAGGGCTCATATACGTGTAGCCCCCGGCATACCACCCGAGGGCCGAGGCGGCGCGGCACTGGTTTTGCTGGGTGCCGTCGAATCCCCAGGCCGATTGCTCGCCGATCATCAACGTCTTCGACAGGCCGTCGGTGATTCTCTTGGGATCGCAGCCCTCCAGCTTGCAATCGTTGTATGACCAACTTGCGGCCCCATTTCCATAGTAAAAAAGTGTGGTTTGCGGCGGATGCAGGACGCCGTTGTTGCAATTCCCAGCGTAACCTGCGTTGTCGGGACAGCGGTCAGGGCTCGTGCGAAATACCGTATCGCTCGCCCCGGCCACCGCGGCATAACTCGGGGAGAGCACCTTGACACCGTATTCATCCGTTTGACTTGGCATAGGGTTCGACGGACAGACGAGCACCGCCGATCGCATGCTTTTCATCGCCGCGCTGGCGCTTGCTTGTCTTCCCAATTGAGTCCATCCCGACGTGCCGGTGAGATAGGTGCTCCATTGGGGAATCCTCGTGCTGTCGTAGACCCGCTGTTCCTCGATGCCGGGCAGGATCATGACGATCCACGAGTAGTCGTAATAAGCGCCCACGGCTCCCGGCGGGAACGTCCGGCGCTGCTCGAGGAAGGTGTGGCAGGCGAGGCCGAGCTGCTTGAGGTTGTTGCCACAGGTGCTCCGCCGCGCCGCCTCGCGGGCTGCCTGCACCGCTGGCAGCAAGAGGCCGACGAGCGTGCCGATGATCGCGATCACGACAAGCAGTTCGACCAGCGTGAAAGCCCGCGGCGGCTCGCTTCGCTTACAAGAGTCGTTGCTGAGATGGGACCGCATGGTTCTCGCCTCGGCGTCTTCTTTTGTTGGAATTTATGGGATCGACCGCCCCAGCATTCAACGAACGCAAATCTAGCTTCCGTCCACTAGTCAGCCCACAACTATTTCTTTCGATTTTGCGTAAGTCTTTCGATTTTTCGTAACCGGATCGCACACATTGGTCATCAGCTCCGGCCGCCGCGGAGCTGGCCCGGCGTCACGCCGAGATGCTTCTTCAGGAACGTCGTCATGTACGACACCGAGCCGAAGCCGCAGGCCTGGGCCACCTGCTTCATCGGCAGCTGCGGATTGCCGATGATCCGTCGCACCTCCGCCAGCCTCGCCCGCACGATCTCGTCGTGCACCGAGCAGCCGATCGACCGCCGGAACCGCTGCTCGAGCGTCGATCGCGACAGGCCAACCTCGAGGGCGAGCGTCTCCACCGTGATGTCCGCCGCCGGCCGGCCCCGCACGATCCGCACCGCCTCCGCCACCAGTTCGTCGTCGATCGCCAGCATGTCGGTCGACCGCCTGCTCACCGGCCCGATGGCCGCCACCTCCACCCGCGTCTGCACCGCTCGGCCACGCCGCGGCCGCAGGACCGCATCGAGCGTCGCCGCCGCCGCCGACCCGAGCTGAAAAAATCCCGGATCGATGCTCGACAGCGGCGGCACCGCGGCCTCGCAGAGAAGGTCGTCGTTGCCGACGCCGATCACCGCCACCTCCTCCGGCACCCGCCGGCCCACCCGCCGGCAGGCATCGATCACGAGCCGCGCGTGGGCATCGTCGCAGGCCAACACCCCCACCGGCATCGACTGCGATTCAAGCCAGCGACAGAGCTGCTCGATTTTTGATTCGTTTGTTTTGTCTGATGCTATTGTCGCCGCGCCGCCGCCCTTGGCCGCCTTGCCCGCAGGCTCGGCCAGCCGCTCCACGTGGCACGACCGCTGCGCCGCCTTCGCATGCCGCTCGAAGGCCTGGCCGCGGGCCTCGCGACTCTCGCCGGTGGTCACATACGCCAGCGACATGAGCCCGCAGGCGATGAGATGCTCCGCCGCCAGTTCGGCGATCCGCTCCTCGTCGAGTACGACCTGCGCCGAGAGGCCAAGGCTCCGGATCGGCTGCGGCTCGCAGCAGCAGGCCACGCCCACCACCGGCAGATTTCCCGCCTTCACCGCCGCGGCCAGCCGGGCGTCTCCCAGGCAGCCGATCACGCCGACGAACCCGGCCCGCGCCGACGGCACCGTGTCACGCACGTCATCCCCCAGCACGATGCTCCACCGGGGCAGGTGCGCGACCGAGCTGGCCTGAGGCCTGCCGTGGCCGTTTCGCACGAATTCCATCACGCCCCGGGCCACCTGCCGGGTGACCGGATTGTGGCCGTCGAGAAAGAGTGCGACCTTGCCTGCAGCTCGTGCTGCCGTGGGCGCAGCGGCATCGCTCCGCCTCACGCGGCTGATCGTGCCCTGCTGCTTCCGTGCCGTTCGTTCATCCATGATCGTTGCCATCGGACTGCTCCCGAGCGCCGTCGGCGGCACTCCCTTACCGATACTCCGCCCGGCCCCAGGTGGCAGCGCGTTCCCAGACCATGATCCGCCGCGGCTCGTCTGGATTGCGGACCTCGATCAGCTGATCCCGCCAGAGGCGACCACCCGCATCGCTCCAGTGCACCTGCCATGCCGTGGCCAGCGTGTCGCCGGCCCGAGGCGGGTCGGCTTCGCAGTTGAGCAGCCGCCACGGGATCGCGTATTCGAGGACGTAGCCCTTGCCATCGGCGTCGCGCACGAAGCCGCCGCGATAGCCGCTCGGATTCGCCGCGAGACCGTCCACCAGCATGCCGTAGGCGATCGTCAGGCAGGCCTTTTGGCTTGGGGCGTGAAACCACATGGTCAGATGCGCGAGCCGCGGGTTAGTCGCCGCCGCCTTCTGCTCCGCGGTCGGGGCGATGCCGCGCATCGCGAAATAGTTCGGCGCGTTGCCATTCACCGGCCAGCCCATGCCGCGATCGGTCGAGACCCGCACCTGCACCCCGCCACCCCGCCAGCCATCGTCGGCATCGAGCGACGGATCGATCGTGCTCTGCATCGGGGCCGGATCGCCCACATGGGCGGCTATATAAAGATGCTCGTCGTCGTACATCATCCGGCCATCCGCCCACTCGGGGCAGTCGGCCGACCCATCGCGGCTGGCCGTGAAGCCGGCGGCCGCCTGCCAGTCGTCGAGCCGGCCGTCGATGCTGACGGGCTCGATGGCACGGGTCACGATCATCGCCGCCTGCTCCGCGCGGCCCCACTGGCGGAGGTCGTCGGCGTGGGCAGTGGCGTTGCGAATGTCGGGGGCCCGGTGCGGAATCCCCACATCAGGCAACAGTCTGCGGATAAACCTGCTCTCCGCGAAGGGAAGAGTTTCCGGCTCAACAGCGGCCTGCGGTGAAAACCTCGCCGCCTGCCCCGCCTCGAGCCGCTTGGGAAACCGGCCCGCCGCCTCGGGCGATCGGCCCGAGGCGATCACCGCGCCCTCGTAGACCTGCACGTCGGTGACGAACCCCGCCCCGGTCTTCACCGCAAACTCGGTGCCCAGATCGAGCACGTCGGTGGTCGCCGTGTCGAGCCGGAAGCCGCTCATCCCCTCGGGCATGCGAACCACCACCCGGCCCGCATGCAGAAAGGCCTCCAGTTCGCCACGCAGTTCCAGGTCGCCCGGCCCCTCAAGCACGATCGCGACGCCGTTGCGAAGCGTCATCTCGATCGCACCGCCGAGAATTTTTACGTGGCCCGGCTCGAGCAACTGCCCGACGGAGAGCGGACGCTCGGGATCGAACGGCAGCAGGAATTTTTGTTGGGTGATCGTGGCCAGCGGTTTTTGCAGACTCGCGCGATCAACGCGATCAACACCATCACGATCACGTGAGCCCGGAGCGCCCGCCACCTGCGGGGCCGGGCCCACGGGGCCAACGCCGCCATCGCGCTGCCGGATGAAAAACACCGCGACGGCTGCCAGGCTGCCGAGGATCACCGCCGCTGCGGCCGCCTGCATCCAGCGGGCTCTCTGCGATTGCGCTTCATGCCAAGAGCCCGACGGCCGCACGCCACCGATCCGGCTCATCACATCGCCGGCAAACGCATCGTCGTCGGCCGGCAACTTCGCCATCGTGTCGGCGACGAAGGCGTCTGCTGCCGCAGGCCCCGCGTCTGCCTGCGGCTGCGCCGAGTCTGCATGCAGCTCCGCCTCGCCTGCCAGCATCCCGAGCAGCCGATGGATCTCGTAGGCATCCACCGCCCGCTGCATCCGCGGCTCGGCGGCGAGCAGCCGCTGCAGTTCGCCGCGACCGGCCTCGTCGAGGTCGCCTTCGAGATAGTCGGCCCAGAGTTCTTCGAAACGATCGTCGTCGGTCATCCGCCGCTCCCTTCTGCCACCGTCATTCGGCGTTCGACGCAGAGCTTGAGCGACTGCCGCAGCGACCAGAGTTGCTTCTTTACCGCCGCCACCGAACGGCCCGAGCGGACGGCCATCTCCTCGAGCGGAATCCCCTCGTCATACCGCCAGGCGAGATACCGGCGGAGCGGCTCGGTGAGCGACTGCACGCACTCCCGCAGACTGTCGAGCCGCGCCTCCGCAAGAGCGGGCGTTTCAGCGGCACGGCGGTCGAGCGCCTGCGCAAAAATCTCCGGCGCGTAGCGGGAGTGGTAGTCGGCTACCCGCCGCAGTCGGGTGGTTTCCCCGCGGAGCTGGAAGGCGGCGATCGTGAACAGCCACGCCGCGAAGTCGGTGCCCAGCTGAAATTCATTCAGCCGCGTGAAGGCCAGCACGAGGGCCTGCTGGGCGACGTCGTCGGCATCGACGCCGGGGGGAGCCCGCATCGCCAGCCAGGCCCGCAGCGGCCGCTGAAACCGCCGCACGACCGGCTCGAACGCAGCCGTCTCCCCGGCCCGCACCCGCCGCAGGCAGTCGTCGATCTCTCGGAGTTCGCGTTCGGACGCACGGGCGGGCATGACTTCCTCCTCACGGGCATAGCAGCTCCCAGCCCGAGGTTACCCTCGGCCGAAAAGCCAGTGGGAAATCGGGGACGGGAGCAGTAGTGTTCGGCACGGGATGTGCTGCCCCCCGTGGCGGCAAGTTTTTAACTTGTCCGTGTCCCCGCGCGGATTCCACAAGTTAAAAACTCGTGGCCACGGGTCGAACTCCTTCGGTTTCGTCCTTCAAGCCGAGACAGCCTCCAACCCGCCCACCAATGCCCGACAGGACTGGGCCGGGAGCGAGTTACCCGGCCCTTGGCCGGCACCAGTCGCGGCGACCTTGCCTCAACGCCCGTCCGCAATCACGCGCTGCAACCGCCGCCAGGGGGACTGGTCTTCCGCCAGTTCGCAGATCGGCTGGAGCATCGTTTCCAGGTACTTGATGTCGAGATGATCGCGATGCCGGCGGGCAACTCCGACGGCGTCGAGCATGTCCTTGTCGCGACCGGCCAGAACCTTGAACAGAATGAGATCTTCGGGGCTTGGAAACGGCAGAAGGACACCGAAGAGTTCGTGGCGACTGGCTCGCCGGAAGGCAGCCTCTTCAAATGGGAGCGACGCCGTGATCAGGTCGATCTGAAACCTGCCCCTGCGGAAACGCAACGTTCCCGTCGTCGCGAGTCTCTCTCGCTCGACCGCCGGCTGCAGTTCGAAACCGGCACCAGCCGCCAGCCCGATCAGTGCTTCCGCCTCGGACGGGGAGAGGAAAACAATCGCATCGGCATCGGCAGTCGTACGGGGCTCACCGACGGCGACGACCGCAAGCCCGCCGATGACGAGATAGCGAACACCCTGCTCCTCGAGAAACGTGAAGGCGAACCGGCAGAAGGCATCGAAGCTGCTTGTTGACACGACTCGCCTCACTGCGACTCGTCGCGGACGCCCGCGGGGATCGGCGGGATGCCCAAGGCGAGAGCGAGACTCCGGGGATGATCATCAGCCGGAAATTCGGCGAGCCGCATGATTTCGGAGGTCAGCAACGCCTCGCCGATGGCGATCGACTCATCGACGGTCATCCGACGCAGCGCCTCCCAGCGTTCCTGCTCCGCCTGTCGCTGGTAGTCCTTCGGATTTCGAATCATGGCCCTATTCTACCCGAAGGAGCCCGGGGGGAATCGGGGACGGGAGCGATATTTCCCGCCAGCCACGAGCTGACCGGCGTTTTGCTTTCGCTCAGGGGGCGGCGGGGAAGGCTTCCCGATCGCCGTAGCGCACGAGCCCGTCCCGCTCGCTCAGATGCTCCGTCTTGATCCGCTGGGCGGTAAGGGAGCCCTCGGCCAGACGCACTTCGTCCGTCACGCCGTTGAAGTTGCCGAAAAAGAAGCGACCGCCTCCGCCCCAGACGCGAGCGGCGTATCGTGACGTTTCCGGCACGCCGTTGACATACAGCGTTTGTTGCCCCCCTCCTGCTCCATACGCATGCGCCACATGCGTCCACTCGTTCAGCGGCACGACCGTCGTACCGACCATCTCCTCGATGCTGTTGCTATTGTGCACCCAGGTCTTGAGCATGCCGTCGGGGGTGAGCGAGAACGCGTAGGTCGCCGAAGTGCCCGGGATGTCGGCAGCCGCCAGCGTGGTGTTGTGGGCCGTCGGCCGGATCCACATCGAAAGCGTGAAACTGCCGTCCAGCATGCCGTCGGTGCGGTCGCCCGTGGTTCCCGGACCAATTCCCGCGCCGACCTTGCCTTCAGCGTTGAGCGGGCGGTTGCCGCGTGCGAGATGCCGCTCGTGGGATGTCGCGTCGATGAGCCTGTCGCCCTCGGTTTCGTCCATGTGCAGAACGGCGCGATAGCTCTTGGCGGCCCACATCTTCGCGCCGTCGGCGAGGTCGGCATTGGGGGTCGGACGGTAGTAGACGTAGCAGTTGACGCCGTGCGGCCAGATCCGCGGCACCCGCACCCAGTAGGAAGCCTCACCGTCCTGCGCGTCGTGCTGCACCCGCTCGAAGTTCAGCAGCGTGACGCCGTCGGCCGCAGTGAAGCGGATGTCGGTGCCGGCGGGGGTCGAGTTGGCGAAGTCGAATCGCTCCGGCGTGAGTTTCACAAGCACAGGCACGTCGGTCAGGGAACGGTCCGAGCGCGATGTCTTCTCGAGGGTGAGTTTTCGGCGGAACCCGCCTGCGGTGTATCCCTCCAGCCACTGGGCGGGCGGCTCCACGATGGTCACCTCGCTCTCCGGCAGCCGGCGGATGCTCTCCAAGCCGTCCACCCGGGCGACCCAGTTCGAGTCGTGACCGCCAACGATCGAGATCGTGCCGTCGCTCGACTGCGTCAGGGTGGTGCTCCAGGCGTCATCGCCGAGGCTCATGTCGTTGAGGATCGCTCCGCGGTCGGCCTTTTCCGGGCCCGGCTTTCCCTGCCGGTAATCCTTGAAGAGCGTGGCCACGAACAGGCCGTCGGTCGTCATGACATGGAGATTGCCCTTCAGGCCCACGGTCGCCCACAGGCGTTCGGTCGTGCCCCGCGGCGTGAACGGCGGGCCGGCCAGGCTCGAAAGCGCGATCAACTGCCCCGGCTGCGATGGGGCCGGCGAGACGTAGCCCGCATGGTTGCCGATCGAGATGGCCGGATACCGCCAGCGGACCACGCCGTCTTTGGCGCCCGCCACGTAGCCGCCGGAAATCCCCTCCGGCGACCAGGTCGTGACCGCCCAGCCATTGCCGCCGTCGATCACCTGGCCGCCGCCGGTGGTCGGCGAGGCCTGCGCGGTGGGGAAGATGCTGTCGCTCTTCGTGAGGTCATACTGCGGCGCGCCAGCCTTGGTGAACTGCACCGGCCGGTAGCGGTTGCCCAGGCAGTCGACGATCGCCAGGTCTTCGCCCAGGGTCACGGTGCCTGGGTTGCCACGGGTTTTCCACTCGGGCTTCGACACCATCTGCACCTCGTCGGGATCCGGCGCGCCGTTGCCATTCAGGTCGGACCAGGCATAGAGGGCAAAGTTTGCCCGCGGCTCCCCCTTGGGATCGACCCCCGCCGGCCACCGCGTCGCAAACTCCGGCTGCTTGAGCAGACTCCAACTCTGTGCCGCGCCCACGGCTGCAACAGGCACGGCCACACTCCGGTCATTGATCGTCCACAGCATGATCGTGTTGTCGCTGTGGTTGCCGCCGCCGGACGCGGTGCAGTAGGCGTTGGAGAGATACCGCCGCCCTTGGTGGTAGACGGCATGCCCCATCACCCGTGCATAGCCGACATGATAGTCAACGCCCGGCAATGACCGGCGTTCGTCCGGCAGCCAGAGAATCTTCTCGATGGCGCTTGTGCCTTTTTCCCAGTCAAGCCGCAGTTGCAACGCGCCGCCGCCTTGCGTGACGTACGCCCGCGTGCGGTCGCCGGCATCCACCATCCCGCCGCCGCCGTAATTGTTGTTGCCATACATCGCCTTGACGAACGTGCCGTCGCGTTCCCAGACGCTGATGCGCCGTGGAAACTCGGAAGCCTCGGCCACCCACAATCTGCCGTCCGCAGAAATCGCGATACCCCGCGGATTCGCCATCCGCCGTTCGTCATACGGGCCGACCTGCGGCCCGCCGGGCACGCCGATGGCCCGCAGTCGCCTGCCCTCCCGATCAAACACCAGCACCTGATGCGGGCCCTGGTCGCTGACATAGAGGTTGCCGTCGCCGTCGAGGGCCAGATGCTGCGGCTTCTCGAGCCCCTCGCCGACCAGCACGGTCGGCTCACCCTGCGGCGGAAAGGAAAACCGCACGACCCGCTGGCCGCTGATCGCCAGCAGATGCCGGCCGTCGGCCGTCACGACCATGCCACGCGGCGAATCGAGCGGCACCTCGGCGGCCTTCACGCCGGAACGGTGATCAGGCACCGTCGGATCGGCGTGACGAAGCCCGAACCCGTGCTTGGGGCCGGCCTGGTGTGGCTCGTCGCGAATGACGAGCAGCTTGTTCTGGCTGGTGACGGCCGCGACCACGACGCGGTCGTAAACCGCCAGGCCGCCGAGGCTCTGGCCGGCTTCGCCCCGATACACCCTGCGGCCCGCCGCCCACAGACACATCGACATCGTCCGCACCGCGCCGTGATAGGCCCCGACCGGCGGTTGCTGCGTGACCGCCTCGATCTCGAATGACTCCTGCCAGTTGTTGCCCGCGTAGGCTGTCGCCGCGGCGTCGGCACCCGGCCCGCCGTCGCGGGCGAGCAGTTCGGCGCCGCACCATCCGCCGCCGGCCGCGATGCCCCGCACCCCCGCGAGCCGTTGGCCATCCAGGTCGGTCCAGACCAAGCCAAAGGCCTCGCCGACGCCCGAGCCCACGAGCATCGCAGGTGTCTCTGCTACCGTTTCATCGGGCTTCTCGCCGGGCTTCTTCTCTCCGGGCTTCTTGGCAGGCAGGCTCGCCAGGGCCAAGGCCGGCCCGAAGTCATTGAGCCAGCCACCGCGGCCGTCGACCGTGTCCCAGGGCGGATTTCCCGCCGTGTAGAAAGGCATTTCATACCGCAGCTGCACCGGGTCGCGGACAAGGCCGCGGACCGCGTAGCGGCCCGGCGGCGCAGGCTCGCCCTCAAAGCGAAACACCGGCTGGGCATCCACCTGCACCGGCACGTGGTCGTCGAGGCCGTCCCACTCGACCACATGCTCGCCCGCCGCGAACGGCGTCTCAGCGATCAGGTTCCGCACCCGGTTGCCCTGCGCGTCATCCACCACGAGCGTCACATGGCCGGGCTTGTCGAGCGTGAAGCGGATCGGAATCGCCGGCCGGGCAGCCTCGGCCGCTTGCGCCGAGCGAGGCCACACACCCGCCGTCACGAGGATGGCGATCGCGAAGAGCCAGGCCGCGACTTCGGTGCCTCGCCGATCCCGCCGCAGACAGTCGTCGATCGTTCGGAGTTCGCGTTCGGACGAGGCGGCTGGCATGACATTTCTCCTGGAGATTGAGATTCTCGATGATGGCATCATCGGTATTCCGCACGGCCCCACGTGGAGGCTCGTTCCCACGTATAAATCCGCGGCGGCTCATCAGGATTGCGGACCTCGAGGATCTGCGTCCGCCACAGCCGGCCGCCCTCGTCGCTGAAGAACACCTGCCATGAGGCCGCGAGGTCGTCGCCGGGCTGCGGCGGGTCGTCTTCGCAATTGAGCAAGCGCCAGGGGATTGCATACTCCATCGTGTAGCCCCGGCCGTCGGCCGCGCGGGCGTAGCCGCCGCGGAATCCGCTGGGATTCACCTGCAGATCCCCGGTCAGCATGCCGTATCCAATGGTCAGGCAGGGCATGGCGGTGGCCGCCTGAAACCACATCGTCAGGTGGGCGAGTCGCGGGTTGAGTGCAGCCTCTTTCTGCTCGGCCGTGGGTTCGACCCGCCGCAGTCGGTAGTAGTTGGGAGCGCTTGCGTTCACCGGCCAGCCGAGCATGCGGTCGGTCGAGAGCCGCACCTGCACCGCCCCACCCCGCCAGCCGAGGTCGGCGTCGAGCGAGGGATCGATCGTGCTCGAGAGCGGATGCGGATCGCCCACGCGGGCGGCGATGTAGAGGTGCGAGTCGTCGTACATCATCCGGCCGTCCATCCATTCCGCGGCGGAAGGATCACGGTCGAGCGAGGCCGTCACGCCGGGCGCCGAATCCCACTCGTCGAGCCGGCCATCGATCGTGATGGGCCCCGTCAGGCGGGTTACGACGATCGATCGGGCCTGCGGCCGGCCGAACTCCAGGAAATCGTCGGCGGCGATTGCCTTGGGGCTGCCGACAGCCACGCGATGCTCGACGTGTCTGACACCCATGTGATGCTCGATGCCTGCGTCGGTCGGCAGTCGCCGCACGAACCGGTCCTCGCGGTAGGCGAGCATCGCCGCCTGGTCGGGTGACCGCGATGAAAACCGCGCCGCCTGCCCGGCCTCGAGCCGCTTGGGAAACCGGCCGGCTCCGTTGCCAGACAACACCGCCGCGATCACCGCGCCGTCGTAGACTTGGACGTCGGTCACGAGGTCCTGCCCCACCTTCACGGCGAACTCCGTGCCGAGATCGAGCACCTCGGTCGAGGGCGTACAGAGCCGAAATCCGTTCATTCCCTTTGGCATCCGCACCACAGCCGAGCCGCCGTGCAGAAATGCCCTGAGTTCGTCGATCAGTTCGAGTTCGCCAGGGCCTTCGAGCAGGATCTCCACGCCGTTGCATAGGGTGAGTTCGAGGCCACCACCGGAGATGCCGAATCGACCGGCACCTAGGGACATTCCCGGCGAGAGCGGACGGGCGGGATCCGTCGAGACCGCAAACCGGCAGTTCGTCACTCTGGCAAGGGCCTTGGGGCCCGCAGGCGGCACTTCTGCATCGCTGGTTGCAAGCGGTGAGCCTCCAGGAGTGGCCTGATGCATCCGCGGCGCGGAGTCGGGTCGGAAGACTGCGACCGCCACCGCGGCGGCGGCGCCCGAGAGGATCGCGCCGGCGAGGAATGTCGCGATCCAACGGGCGCGTGCCTGTGTCGCCCCCGATTTCGGTCGGGATTCCGAGCCACTGTCGTCAGCCGACGGCATGCCGTGGTTGGCAACAGCCGCGTAGTCCCAATAGAGAGCCGAGTGGAGCGTCGTGAATTCACGATACGCCCTCCGCGCGTCGGCGCTCGTCGCAAGCAGGTCGCGGAGCTGCTGCACATCGTCGGCTGTGGCCAGTCCGTCGGCGAACCGGTTGAAGAGGTCTTCCCAAGCCGGCTCGAACGGGCCGGTCTGGAACGTGGCGAGGTGGCGTGGGTCGCGGCTGGTCATGCAATCGCCTCCTCGGCGAGTGTCTTGCGGATGCATTCGAGGAGCGCGTGGCGAATTCGCCGCAGCCGCTCGGAGAGGGCCTTGGGGGCGATCTTCGCCGCCCCGGCCATGGCGTTCACGTTGGCATCGGGCTCGTATCGCTGCGAGACGAGTTCCCGGTGGCGGGCCGGGAGCTTCTGGAGGCAATCGGCCAGTGCCCGCCGACGGGCCTCGAAGAGGGGCTCTTCGTAGGCGGCCTCGTCGGCCATGATCTTGGCGAGCGCGTCGTCAACGATGAGCCTGTCTTCCTGCCGCCGCCGCCGGCTGAGGTGGGCCATCGCCTGCACCTGGGCGAACCGCATCGCCCACGGCAGGAAGGGCCGTGAGTCGTCGAATTCGACGGCCTTCTGCCAGAGCACGAGGTTGGTCTCCTGGAGCACGTCGTCGGCTTCGGCCGGCTGCCAGATCATCGAGAGCACGAAGGCGTGGAGTTGCCGCTGACAGCGGGTGATCTCGGTGACGAATTGTGCGGACACGGTCATGGCTTCTCTCCACCGCTGATTATTAGCGCAAGCCCCGCCGATCCCATGGCGAACGGCTCTTTGTCGGCGGAAATGTGCCACGTGAGCAGCGGCATCCTCCTGCGTGCCAGACGGTGTCGCAGCTCGCTTGTGCGCCGGCTATGAGCATGCCGCAACCGGCGGCTGGCGTCAGCACGCAACACCAACGCATAACTCCGGGCAAGTTGAAAACTTGCCCCCACGGGAGAGTCGCAGGTATCGTGCCGAACGGGACTGGCTGTGCGTAAGTCTTTCGATTTCTCGTAACCGGTTCCGGCCGCCTCGCGCATTCCCTCGCTTGCGATTCGGGCTTGCATGGGAACTCGCGTGACCCGAGCCGGACCATGCAGGCGCAATGTCCGGACTCTCCCTTCCTGTCGTCGTTTAGCGCAGTCCCACGAAAACCCACGAAAAAATTTTTGTCCCGCGAAATCCCGGCCCGAAGGCGGGCTTATCGGCCGCTGAAATCGCCGGCACCCAAAAGGGGATGACGTGCTGGCCGCGCAGGGGCCGGAGTCGCTCGACACGGACTCTATCCGCGGGTGGTGCCAGCAGCATGGCACGGCCGAGCGGCTGACTGCGGTACTGCAGGGCACCCCGCCGAGTCACCACGTTTAGAACGGAAAAGGCCTGCGCGCTCGTAGTGTTCGGAATGGATGGGCAGGCGGCGCGTATTCCCTTGCTTGCGCCGCGGGCTTGGATGAAGAGGGTGCATGAAAAGAGCTGCGTCCCCTTTTGCTCGTTCCGGGGATAGCAGCTCCCTGCCCGAGGTTACCCCGAGCAAAAAACCATAAAAATCGCGGCCCGGGATAACAATCCCTGTCTTTTCGACATAGTCTAGAAGTGGTTCCGGCGGCCTCGCCGGAATGCCCTAGGGCGACTATCATCCCCCTGAAATACTTGGGGCAGTGACACTGCCCTAGCCCACCCTTCGAGACCGCCCCAGTGACCACCATTTCCACTCCTGGCCCCACCGCCTCCCGACTTCCCTGCGACGGCCACATCCGCCAGCTGCTGGTCGCCAGCCTCGTGATGGTCGTGCTCGCCACGCTCGGCGGCTGCTCGGCCGCCGCCACGCGGCCTGTCTCGCAGGCCACGGCCGCCACTTCCGCTGAGTCTTTAACGCCGCCCGTCTCCATCCCGCCTTACGAATGCAGGTTCACCGAGGCCCCGATCGCCGTCGACGGCTCACCCGACGACGACGCCTGGGAGCAAGCCACGACGATCGAAAACTTCTCCATGCCCTGGCTCGGCAAGAACAACAAGCCCGCCACGAAGGCCACCCGCGCCAAGATCCTCTGGGATCGCGAGAACCTTTATATAAGCGCCGACCTCGATGACGCCGACCTCTTCGCCGACGTCACCGAACACGACGGCCAGATCTGGGACAACGACGTCTTCGAGGTCTTCCTCAAGCCTTCCACCGAGAAGCCGTCTTATTACGAGTTTCAGGTCAACGCCAAGAACACACAGTTCGACTGCTTCATCCCACGGCGTGGCAGCGTGGGCCGCTTCAAAAAGTTGCACGAGTTCGGCATCGATTCGGCCGTCTCCCTCCGCGGCACGCTCGACAACTGGACCGACACCGACAAGGGCTGGTCGGTCGAGATGCGGATCCCGTGGTCGAGCTTCATGCACACCGGCGGGCGGCCCGAGCCGGGAGCCGAATGGCGGTTCGCTCTCTGCCGCTACGACCACGACGTGCGCCGCGAGCAGCCGGAGCTTTCCACGTCGGCCCCGCTCTCCCAGCTGAGCTTCCACCGCCACGAAGACTACGCGCCGCTGCGGTTCATCGGCCCGGCGGTCACCGCTTCGAAGCCCTACGGCATTCCAAAGATCGTGCCGGTGTCGACGTCGAAGGTCGTGGGTTCGCCGGAGCCGCCCCTGCCCTACACCGTCGCGCGGGTGTTGCCGCTGGCGAAGCTGCCGTGCCCGATCGCCGTCGCCCACCAGCCCGGCAGCGATCGGCTGCTCTACGTGACCGAGCCGTGGTCCTACCAGCCGTCGAGGGTGCTGCGGATGCGCGACGCGCCCGACTCGTTCGAGCCGGAACTGCTCCTGCCCGAGGATGGCAGCGTGCACTACGCGATCACGTTCCACCCGAAGTTTGCCGAGAACGGCTACGTCTACATCGGGAGCAACGGGCCGGGAAAGCCAGTCGGCCCCGACAAGGAGGTGCCGAAGAATGCCGACGGCAGCCCCAAGAAATTCACGCGGGTCACGCGGTATGTCATCGATCGCGAGCCGCCCTACACGTTTCATCCCGAGTCGGCCACCGTGATCATCGAGTGGGATTCCAACGGCCACAACGGCGGCGACATGGCGTTTGGTCTCGACGGCATGATGTATGTCGGTTCGGGCGACGGCACGAGCGACTCCGACGCCGACCGGGCCGGCCAAAATCTCACGCTCCTGCGGTCGAAGATCCTGCGGATCGACGTCGACCACCCCGATGAAGACACGCCCAACGACGGCCGGCACTACTCCGTGCCCAAGGACAACCCGATCTTCGATGCCGGCAGCCCTATCGCCACGGTGAAGGACGCCCGGCCCGAGACCTATGCCTACGGCTTCCGGCAGCCGTGGCGAATCGTGATCGACAAACAGACCGGCCAGATGTGGGTGGGCAACCAGGGGCAGGATCTCTGGGAGCAGATCTATCTCGTCGAACGCGGCGCCAACTACGGCTGGAGCATCGTCGAAGGCACGCACAAGTTCAACGACGACCAGAAGGCGGGCCCGACCCCGATCTCGAAGCCGGTCGCCGAGCACCCGCACGCCGAGGCGCGGGCGATGACCGGCGGGCTCGTCTACACGGGCTCCGCCCTGCCTGAACTCAAGGGCGCTTATATCTACGCCGACTACTCCACCGGCCGCATCTGGGGCATCCGCCACGATGGCAAAGAGGTCACCTGGCACAAGCTCATCGCCGACACCACGCTCCAGATCACGGGCTTCGGCACCGACTCCAAGGGCGAGATGCTGATCTGCGATCACCAGCCGGGCGAGTCGGGCGGCTTCTACACGCTCGTCCCCACGCCGCCGGTTGCCAAGGACCAGCCCCCGTTCCCCACGAAACTCTCCGAGAGCGGCCTCTTTGCATCAGTCGCCGGCCACACAATGGTGCCTGGCGTGATCCCCTACGAGCCGGCCGCACCGTTCTGGAGCGACGGCACGCACAAGGCAAGGTTCTTCGCCCTGCCGCCGACGATGAAGCAGGAAGGGAAAGTCGTGCCGGCGAAGATCGGCGTCACCAACGCCCGCGGCTGGAATTTCCCCGACGGCACGGTGCTCGTGAAGTCGTTCGCGATTGACGAGGAGGAAGGCAATCCGGCCACGCGGAAGTGGATCGAGACCCGCTTCATGCTCAAGGAACAGGGCGAGTGGGCAGGCTACAGCTACGAGTGGAACGACGAACAGACCGACGCCGTGCTCGTGTCCTCGGAAGGAAAAGACCGCGGCTTCAAGATCCGCACGGCCGACCTCGCGAAGCATGCCGACGGCGTGAAGACGCAAGAGTGGCACTACCCGTCGCGGACGGAGTGCATGGTCTGCCACAGCCGCGCGAGCAATTATGTGCTCGGCCTCTGCACTGTGCAGCTCAATCGCGACTATGACTACGAAAAGGCCCTCGGCGAAGGCCACACGACCGACAACCAGCTTCGCACGCTCGAGCATCTCGGTTTGCTCGAGGTCAGCTGGTGGGGCGACGGTGCCGGTGAGTGGTACGGCAAGGCGGTGAAGGCCGGCATCGACGAGAAGGAGCGCTGGGCATGGGTGGGCCGGCAGACGGCCTCGGCCGATCCCGATGCGGGCCGCTTCCCGCAGCGGCGTTCCGGCCTGCTCGCGAAGGCACCGGCAGCGACGAACCGGCTCGTGAATCCCTACGACGCGTCGCATCCGCTCGAGGCCCGGGCCCGCTCTTTTCTCCACTCCAACTGCTCGAGCTGCCACGTCTTCGCGGGCGGCGGCAACGCGCAGATCGACCTCGAATACATGACGGCCTACGAGACGCGGCCGCTCGACGCCATGAAGGCGATCGGTATCAAGCCGATGCATGCGACGTTTGACCTGCCCGATCCGAAGCTGATCGCGGCGGGCCACCCCGAGCGGTCGGTGCTCTTCTCGCGGGTCAACCGCCGTGGCCCTGGCCAGATGCCGCAACTCTCGTCTTCGATCATCGACGAGAGGGCGGTCGCGGTGCTCCGCGAGTGGATCGAGTCGCTCCCCGAAGGCGACGCCAAGCCGGCCGCCGACAAGCAGGCCGCGCGGTAGCGGTCGCTCCCGGCAACGCCCCCGTGGGGCACGTTTTCAGCGTGTCGTGATCATGTTGGCGTTTGCCGGAGTGGCCACGTTGCACACGTGCCGCCACGGGTTCGGGTCGCAGCGGTCGTGCGGGTTGCGACCCCTTGCCGCGTCCGTCAAAAAATCGGAACTACACTGATTCTATTCACCGGTCCCCCTGCGCTCCCGATCCATGAACACCACGCAACGCCTTCTGCTCACGTCGCTCGGCCCCGTCATCGGCCTGATGGTCTTGTCGTGGCTGATGTTCTTGAATCAGCGGGATTTGAATCTCAGCCATGCAAATCGTCACGAGTCGCTGCGGTTGGCGAACGAACTGCGGGCCAGTTCCGATGAACTCACGAGGCTGGCCCGCACCTACGTGGTGACCGAGGATGCCGACTATGAAAAGCAATATTGGCATGTGCTCGACGTACGCAACGGCAAGCAACCCCGCCTCGACGGCCGCACCGTTTCTCTCCGAACGCTCATGGAGCAACAGGGGTTCACGGCCGAGGAGTTCGCCAAGCTCCAGGAAGCCGAGGACAATTCCAACGCCCTTGTGACCACCGAGACGATCGCCATGCACGCGATTAAGGGGGAGTTTGACGATGGCCGCGGCGGCTACACGCGGAAGGGGCCGCCCGATGCCGAGATGGCCCGCCGCCTCATGCACGACCAAAAGTATCACACCGACAAGGCCATCATCATGGGGCCGATCGGCGAGTTCGTGACGCTGCTGGACGAACGCACGGAGGCCGCGGCGCTGCGATTTCGCAGGTGGGGCGACCTTCTGCATCTGGTTGGGTTGATCCTGACGGCGATCGCGCTCGGTACCGCCTGGCTGGGCATTCATCGCCATGCCGGCGCCCTGCGGCAGGCTATTGGCAAGCTCTCCGACAGTTCCGAACACGTCGCCACCGGTGCGACTGAGGTTGCGTCGTCGAGCCGGCATCTGGCCCAGGGCGCCACCGAGCAGGTCGCCGCGCTCGAGGAGATCTCGGCCTCCGCCCGGCAGATGGCCGCGGGGGCGACCGACAATGCCCAGCGGACCCAGTCGGCCAGCGAAATGGTTGCCCGAGAGCAGCAGGAGTTTGCCGGCGCGACGATCCTGCTCGGCGAGATGGTGACGGCCATCGAGGAGATCGCCGAGGCGGGTGGACGCATCTCCAAGATCAACAAACTCGTCGACGAGATCGCCTTTCAGACGAACATCCTCGCGCTCAATGCCGCCGTGGAGGCTGCCCGTGCCGGAGAGGCCGGACAGGGGTTCGCCGTCGTGGCGGACGAGGTGCGGCGGCTGGCGCAGCGGTGTGCCGGTGCGGCCGGCGAGTCCACCGCCCTGATCGAGGAGTCGATCGTCCGCACCCACGCCGGCCACGAGAAAATGGCGAGGTTGTCGGAGGCGATCCGCACCCTGGCAGCGCTGGCCGCTGAAATTCGCACGCTCATGGACGATGTCCGCGACGGAAGCCGCGCGCAGCACGATGCGGTGGCGCGGATCGGGGCGGCGATCGGGCAGATCGAGCAGGTCACCCACCGCGCCGCGGCGGGCGCCGAGCAGGGCTCGGTGGCCGCCGAGCAGATGACCGCCCAGGCCGTGGCGTTAAGGGATGTCGTCTCGGACCTCGAAACGATGGTGGGGAGCGAGCAAAAGCCCGAGTCGGGCTCACGGCTCCGGTAGAACCGAGTCTGCGGACTGTGTCGGGCGTGCGGGCTGCGTGGTCTTGGGAAAAGTCGGCCGACCCTGCGGATTGGCGAACGGGCAGCGAAAAAAGGGGTTAGGATTGAGCGGCTTGGACATCTCCCGTTCCCTGCTTTGACTTGCATCGACTCATGACACCCGACCGCTCAGCCGCCGCAGAACACGCGCAGAAACTGCTGCGGCTCATCAGCCTGGAATTGGCGTTCGTCGATCCGCACGCCCGCAAGCCGGCGGAGGAACTGCGGGGGCTCGTCATCGAACTGGAGCAGGCCGTGGCGGTTCACGCGCCGCAGGCGATCCGGGACCTGGCCGCCGCGGCCCGCAGCCGGGTTGAATCCAGCCCGGGCATCGCGGCAACGCTGAACTCGGACGCGATCGCCCATCTCCACGAATGGCAGCCGCGGATGGAAGAAGCGGTGATCGCGTGGGGTCGCGAGCCGTCGTCTGGAAGCCCGCAAGTGTCGGTCAGCCCAACGCACCCGGTCGCCGCGTCATCGGCCCGGCCTGCGTCGCCGGCCCCGCCGGACAGTGCCGCCGCCATGGAACATTTCTCCGTCCTGCCGGACGACGCCGATGGTGAGCTTGTGCGGCTCTTCTGCTCCGAGTCGCAGGACCTGCTGCAGGACATCGAGCAGGGAGTGCTGGTGCTCGAGGAAAACCCGCAGGATACCGACACGCTCGCGACTGTATTTCGCGCGTTTCACACGTTCAAGGGAAACGCCAGCGTGATGAAACTGGCCGTCATCCAACGACTGGCCCACGAACTGGAATCATTGCTCGACGCCGCCCGTCGCGGCACGTACCGCCTGGATCGGCGGGCGATCGACGCGATCCTTGCCGGGGCCGACATCTTCAAGCGATTCATCGTTGAGATGGCCGAGCAGATCGAGGGCACCAACGCCGGGCGTCAGATCAGCCTGCCGGTGTCGGCGATGATCGACGAGGTGCGTGGTCTGTTGTCGGCGCCCCAGCAGCAGGCCCCTGTTGCAGTCGCCGAACCCATCATGGTTGCGCCGTCGCCCGTGGTGACCGTGCCGCCGATTTCCGCTGCCGTGCTCTCTCCTGTGCCGATCCCCGTGCCGCCGATTTCCGCGGCAGTCGTGCCGCCAGCCACGACGGTCGATGTCGAGCCGCCCGCAGTGCAGCCGGCGGCCGCCCGCCCTGCCGCGGTCGCAGCGGGTGCTGGTGCCGCCGGTCTGATCCGGGTCGACACTGCCAAACTCGACGGGCTCATCGATCTGGTGGGCGAGCTTGTCATCGCCCAGTCGATGGTCACCCAGAATTCCGACCTGCAGGCGGTGGCCAGCGAGCAACTGGCCCGAAGTCTCGGGCAGCTCCGCGGAATTTCCACAGAATTGCAGCGGACCGCGCTGTCGCTGCGGATGGTGCCGATCCGCGGCACGTTTCAGAAGATGGCGAGGCTCGTCCGCGACCTCTCCGGCCAGGTCGGCAAGGAGATCCGGCTCGAGCTGGAGGGAGAGGAGACGGAACTCGACCGCACGCTCGTCGAGGAACTTGGCGATCCGCTCGTCCACATGATCCGCAACGCGGCCGATCATGGAATCGAGTCGCCGGCCGACCGGGTCGCCGTCGGGAAGGAGCCGTCCGGCACGATCACCCTCCGCGCCTTCCACAAGGGAGGCATGGTGTTCATCCAGATTCAGGATGACGGTCGGGGCTTGAGCGTCTCGCGGATCCGCGCCAAGGCGATCGAGCGGGGCCTGATTTCGGGGCAGGAGCCGCACACGGATCGTGAGGTGCTCAACCTGATCTTCGCCCCTGGATTCTCGCTGGCCTCGAAGGTCACCGACCTCTCGGGCCGCGGGGTGGGCATGGACGTCGTCCGCCGCAACATCGAGCGGCTCCGCGGCACGATCGAGATCGACTCGGCCGAGGGACGGGGCACGACATTCACCATCGGCCTGCCCCTCACCCTGGCGATCATCGAGGGATTGCTCGTGCAGGTGGGCGATCAGCGGTTCGTCGTGCCCACGCTGTCGGTGCGGGAGTCGTTCCGGCCCCTGCCCTCGATGATGTCGGCGGTGCAGGGCCGCGGCGAGATGGTGAGCGTCCGCGGCACGCTGACGCCGCTTCTACGGCTCGCCGATCATCTTCGTATTCCCGGTGCCGTCGGCGACCCCACCGAGGGCATCGTGATGGTGCTCGAGGCCGGTCAGGATTGCCGCTGCGTGCTCGTCGATGCTCTCGTCGGCAAGCAGGAAGTGGTCATCAAGAGCCTCGGGGAGACCTTTCGGGATCAGCAGGAGTTCGCCGGCGCGGCCATCCTCGGTGATGGCCGCGTGGGTCTGATCCTCGATACCACCGCGCTCGTTCGATTGAAGCTCAAACACGGAGAGGCGGCGTAGCCAGCGACGCCCGACAACCATGACACATTCCAGCCCTTCCCAGCACGTTTCCCAGGAGCAGTCGGAGCTTGCGGCGCGTCCCGGCAAATATCTGACCATCACGCTCGGTCACGAGTCGTACGGAATCCCCGTTCTCAAGGTGCGGGAAATCATCCGCATTTGCCCGATCACGCGGGTGGCCAACATGCCCGCCCAGGTACGGGGCGTTATCAACCTCCGCGGCAAGGTGATCCCGGTCGTCGATCTGCGGACGCGGTTCGGCCTGCCGGCGGGCGCGGATCACGATCGCACCTGCATCGTGGTCACGCAGGTTGCCGCCACGGTGGGCAACGGCAGCCGGCTGTACGGCGTGATCGTCGATGGAGTCGAGGATGTGGCCAATTTCTCCGGCGCCGACATCCAGCCGACCCCCGACTTCGGTGGTGCGGTCGACACGCGATTCATCACCGGGATGGCCAAGTCTGGCGACAGCGTCAAGGCCCTCATCGATCTCGACGCGATCGCCGCCGCCGAGGGGACGTCGCTCGACGGACCAGTGGCTCTCCCCTCCCCCGCCGTCCAGTGACCATCAAAGAACAAGCCCCGCGACCCCGTCTCGTTTCTCATTTGCCCGTGCACGATCCGTTTCAATCCGCTCGAAGAAATCTCATGAATACTTGGACTATTCCCCGTCGCATCACTGCCGGGTTCATCAGCCTGTTTCTGATCGCGCTGTTGCTCGGAGCCCTGAGTCTGTGGCGGGTGGTCGACATCAACAGCAACGTGATCGTGTTGGCCAAGAACTCCGTTCCCTCGGTCGTCGGTCTGAATCGCATTGTCCAGAAGAACCTGATCACGGCACGGGCGGTGCGTCGTGCGATGCTCGACGCATTGGACGATCCGAAGTCGTGGGTCACGGGTGGTGCCGCCGTTGATGCCGCCGTGAAGGACGGCGACCTGCTGTGTGTCGAGTATCGAAAGATCATCTACGACGAAAAGGACAGGCAACTCTTCAATGCATCCACCAATGCCCGCGACAGGCTGCTCGCAGTGGTTCGCGATGCGCTGGGGTTGCTGCGGGAAGGCAAGGCCGAAGCGGTGAGGGATCTGCTTCGTGAGCAGCTCGATCCGGCCGTTCAGGAGAGCATGGATCGCTTCAACGAGTGCATCGAATACAACAGCGGAGTCGCGCAGACGCAGGTCGAATCCGCCCAGCGCAAGGTGCAGATGAGTTTCATCATGATCGGCGTCGCCCTGTCGCTGGCCCTGCTCATCGCCAGCCTGCTCGGGGGCGGTATCATTCGGTCGACGATCCGGGCGCTGCGGGCGGTGTCTGGATCCTTGGAGAGCAGCGCCGCGCAGACGGCGACCGCCTCCGGCCAACTCTCGAGCGTGAGCCAGGCGCTGGCCGCGGGCTGTAGCGAGCAGGGGTCTTCGGTGGTGCAGACGAGCGCCGCGCTCGAGCAGATGTCAACGATGATCCGGAGCACGGCCGACAACGCCTCGCGGGCGAAGGAACTGGCCAATCAGGCACGCTCCGCGGCCGAAACAGGCTCGCGGACGATGGTCGCGATGAACGAGGCGATGACCGCCATCGAGGTGTCGAGCGCGGAGGTGGCCAAGATCGTGAAGAACATCGACGAGATCGCCTTCCAAACAAACATCCTCGCACTGAATGCGGCGGTCGAGGCCGCACGGGCGGGGGAGGCCGGAGCGGGCTTTGCCGTGGTGGCCGACGAAGTTCGCTCGCTGGCGCAGCGGAGCGCGGCGGCCGCCCGCGAAACAGCGGACAAAATCGAGGCGGCGATCGTGAACAGCCGTCATGGGTCGGCAAGTTGCAGCCGCGTCGGAGAGTCGCTGGCCGAGATCGCGGAAAAGGTGACCGCGGCCGACAGCCTGGTGGCGGAGATCGCCACAGCCGCCCGGGAACAGACGCACGGCATCAAGCAGATCGGCATGGCGATGACCCAGATGGACGGCGTGACGCGGAGCAATGCCGCGCGGGCGGAGGAGAGTTCGAGCGCGGCGGCCGAACTCAACAGCCAGGCCCATCTCATGCAGGAGAGCGTGGAGTTTCTGCGGTCTCTCGTGGTGAGTGGCGGCCAGGGAGGCGGCAGCACTGCCCGCCCGGCAACCGCCGCCGTGCCCCGCTTCACCCCGGCAAAGGGAGGCGCGACGAGGACGGCGTTGCCGCCCGCGTCATCGCCCGCGGCCCGGCCCGCGGCCCGGCCCGCGTTGCCGCAGCCTTCCGGCGTGCACATTCCCATGCCGGGCGACGCATCGTTGCCGCGTGACGACGAAGACAAGAACTTCACCAACTTCTGACGATGCTGCCCTTCTCCGAACCGCCGCTGTCCCCCGCCGCGTATGCGTTTCTCGCGGACCTTGTCTATCAGCGGAGCCGCATCCGGCTGGGGCCCGACAAGCAGGCGCTCGTGGCCGGCCGGCTCGGGCGGCGGCTTCAGTCTCTCGGCTGCGGCAGCTACGAGGAGTATTGCGGGCTGCTGCAATCCGCCGAGGGCGAGGACGAGATCAGCTCACTGGTCGATCTGATTTCGACCAATCACACCCACTTCTTCCGCGAGGCGGCCCACTTCGACATTCTGGGAGAGCGGGTGCTGCCGATGCTGGCCGAAAGGGCTATGGCGGCCGGACGCGAGATACAGGTCTGGTGTGCCGCGGCGGCGTCGGGCGAGGAGGCCTATTCCCTCGCCATCGTGCTGGCCGAGTTCTGCCGGCTACGTCCGGGCCTCGGCTGGCGGGTCTACGCGTCGGATATCTCCCGCCGCATGCTCGCCGCGTGCCGGCTGGGAATCTACGAGTCGGACAAGGTCGACTTGCCGAGCCCCGATCTCTTGGCCCGTCACTTTCAGCAAGGCATCGGTGAACGGGCGGGGTTTTACCGGGTGAAGCCCGAACTCCGCCGCCATGTGACGACTGACTACGTGAACCTGTTTCAAGATTCCTATCCCGTGCCGCGGGGAATCGATGTTATTTTCTGCCGAAATGTCATGATCTACTTCGATGTGGAGTCGCGGCGGCTCCTCATCGAACGGCTTTTCGATCAGCTCACGCCCGGCGGGTATCTCTTCGTGGGCCACTCGGAGAGTCTGCTGGGGCTTGGGCATCGCTTCAAGGCTGTCTGGCCCAGCGTCTACATGCGGCCCGCCTGATAAACCGACACAGGTCGACATGGATCACCAACTATGAACGCTTCAACACCCCGCCGACTCCGTGTGCTCGTCGTCGATGATTCGGCACTCGTCCGCAAGGCGATCACCGACAGTCTCAGCCGCGACCCGGAAATCGAGGTCGTGGGCTCGGCGTGCGATCCGTACGTGGCCCGGGAGAAGATTGTCCGGCTCAATCCCGACGTGCTGACGCTCGATCTTGAGATGCCGCGGATGGACGGCCTGACCTTTCTGCGGATCCTCATGCAGCACCACCCGATGCCGGTGGTGGTGGTGAGCTCGTTGACGCAGGCCGGGTCGCAGGCCGCCATGGAAGCGATGGAGGCCGGCGCGATGGACGTGCTGGCCAAGCCCGACGGCACGATGTCGATCGGTGCGCTCGGTGAGCGGCTGGCCTATCACGTGAAGGCGGCGGTCGCGGCGAGCCGATTCCGAAGGCCGGTTGATCAGGAGCCGACGGCGGCAGTCGGCCCTGATGCATCGGTGCCGCTCTCCATGCAGTCGGGCGCCGTTGACAACCGCCAGCTCATCGTGCTCGGCTGTTCGACCGGCGGGCTCGAGGCCCTGCGGACTGTGCTCGGGAGCCTGCCCGCCGGGCTGCCGCCGATCGCGGTGGTGCAGCACATCTCAGGACATTTCTCCAAGGTGGTGGCGGAGCGGCTCGACGCGGTCAGTGCGGTCGATGTCCGCGAGGCCGAGGAGGGAACGCCATTGCTGCCCGGCATGTGCGTGATCGCGCCGGGGGAACACCACCTCGTGGTCGAGCGAGTCGGGAGCGGGTTTCGCACGCGTCTGCTGCGGAGTCCGCCGGTTCATCACTGCCGACCGGCGGTCGATGTGTTGTTTCGTTCGGCGGCCGAGGCGGCTGGTCCGCACGTGGTCGCCGCGCTCATGACCGGAATGGGGAGCGACGGAGCCGTAGGCCTCGGGGTCGTCCGCAACGCTGGCGGCACGACGATCGCCGAGCATGAGAGCACGTGCGTCGTCTACGGCATGCCGCGGGCGGCGATCGAACTGGGGGTCGTCGATCAGGTGGTGCCCTTGCCGCGGATCGCCGCGGCGATCGTGGCCGCGGCGTCGGCCAGGCCGTCGGCGTGACCCGCTGGACGAAACGCCCGTTCTGCCCGTTTTTAAGTCGGCAATTGCCCCGCCCCCCGCAACGACAAGTTTTTAACTTGTCCATTGCCGGTGCCCACCGTGGCGACAATTTTTTAACTTGTCCATTGCCCCGGTACCGATTCGGCAACTTAAAAACTTGCAGCCACTGGTCCACTCCCCTGGCCACGTCCAGCGTGCCAAGGGGCGACCCTCCTTTCTCCCCCATCCTCTTGCCGTTGAGCCGCATGGGCCGCACGGCGTGAATACGTCGAAATACTGTCCCGTTCCGCCAAAAGCGGCACCGTGTGGTAGCCTCGTCACATCATTCGAGTATGGGGACCCAACCGCCATCGTGTGCCGATATGACGTCTTCAACGCAGACTCGTTCGACGCAGCATTCTTCGGAGCACGCGGCGCTCATCGGCCTCGACTGGGGGACGTCATCCCTGCGGGCGTATCTGTATGGCAGCGATGGCGCCGTACTGGATCGCCGCGGCCGCCCCTGGGGCATCCAGCACCTTCCTGAAGGTGGCTACGCGGCCGCCTTCCGGGGGATCGCCGGTGACTGGCGTGAGCAGTGGCCCCAACTTTCCGTGCTGGCGGCGGGCATGGTCGGCAGCCGGCAAGGCTGGCGCGAGGTGCCCTACGTCGCATGCCCGGCCGATCCTGACACGATCGCGGCGGGGATCGTGGCGTTTGATACTGAATGCGGCGTGCTGCATTTGGTGCCCGGGATCGCACAAGCCGGGGATGCTCCCGACGTGATGCGCGGTGAGGAGACGCAGATCGTCGGTGCGCTCGTGCGTGAGCCGGGGCTGGCGGAGGACTCGTTGCTCGTGCTGCCCGGCACGCACTGCAAGTGGGCGCGGGTACGGGATGGACGCGTCGTGCGGTTCACCACCTACCTGACGGGCGAACTCTTCGCGATGCTCCGCGACCACTCGATCATCGGCCGGCCGGCACGCGATGCCGCCAAGGATGCCGCTGCTGCGTCGCCTGCGCACGATGCCGCTTTTGGCCGTGGCGTCGGCACTGCCCGCGACGGCGGTGCCGCCGGCATCGCGGGAAAGCTGTTCACGACCCGCAGCCTCTACCTGACCGGCGACCTGCAGGTGGCCGACACCCTCGAGTATCTCTCCGGTCTTTTGATCGGCGAGGAACTCCGTAGCGTGCTCGTCGGTCTGGATGACGGCCGCTGGCCGCCGTGCGTCCTCCTGGGAGAGCCGGCGCTCTGCGACCGCTACCGCGAAGCCCTCACGGGTTTCGGCGCCGAAGACATCCGTGTCCTCGAGGACACAGGCCCCGCGGGCCTCTGGCACATCGCCGTGGCCGCCGGACTTTTGCGTGTCACACCAGAATCCGCAGCATGCGGCGGAGCGGCTCGGCGGCACCCCAGAGGAGCTGGTCGCCGATCGTGAAGGCGCCGATGTACTCCGGCCCCATGGCCAGCGTCCGCACGCGGCCCACGGGGATCGTCAGGGTGCCCGTCACGGCCACTGGCGTCAGTTCGCGGAGCGTCGCCTCACGGGTGTTGGGCACGAGCTTTACCCACTCGTTGTCGGCGGCGATCATCGCCTCGATGTCGGCCACGGGCACCGCCTTCTTCAGCTTGAAGGTCAGGGCCTGGCTGTGGCAACGCATGGCACCCACCCGGACGCAGAAGCCGTCCACCGGCACTGCCGGAGTCCCGAAGGCTTCCCCCTGCCCCAGGATCTTGTTGGTCTCGGCCATGCCCTTCCACTCCTCCTTCGACATGCCGTTGCCGAGGTCCTTGTCGATCCAAGGGATCAGCGAGCCGCCGAGGGGAACGCCGAAGTGGGCGGTCTCGTCGTTGGTGAGGCTGCGCTGTTTGGCGATCACGGCGCGGTCGATCTCGAGGATGGCGCTCTTGGGATCAGCGAGGAGGTCCTTCACCTCGGCATAGAGCGTGCCGTATTGCGTGAGCAACTCCCGCATGTGCTGGGCGCCGCCGCCCGAGGCGGCCTGGTAGGTCTGCGTGCTCATCCACTCGACGAGGCCCGCCTTGTAGAGGCTGCCCACGCCCATCAGCATGCAGCTCACGGTGCAATTGCCGCCGATCCAGTTTTTCACGCCCTGCTCGAGGCCCCGCTCGATCACGGGCATATTCACCGGGTCGAGGATGATGACGGCGTCCTTCTGCATGCGGAGCGTGGAGGCGGCGTCGATCCAGTGGCCTTGCCAGCCGGCGGCCCGCAGCTTGGGAAAGACTTCCGAGGTGTAGTCGCCGCCCTGCGCCGAGACGATGATGTCGCACCGTTTCAGGGCGTCGATGTCGAAGGCATCCTGCAGGCTGGTCTCGTTCTTGGCCATCGCCGGTGCCCTGCCCCCGGAATTGGACGTCGAGAAGAACAGCGGCTCGATCAGCTCGAAATCCCCCTCGGCCTGCATGCGGTCCATCAAGACCGAGCCCACCATGCCGCGCCAGCCTGCCAATCCCACCAGTTTCATGTGCTCGTCCTTTGCAAGAGAAATCCGCCGACCGGCCCAGTCTCGCCGCCGTGTTGGGCTGCAATCTTAGCAAAAGCGGGTTCCGCCGGCAGCCTGTTCGCAGCCTGCAATCATGGCGTCTTGATGCGTTCGAGCGTGACGAGAATCTGCCCGTTTCGCCGGGTCGTCGAAAACGTGGCAGGCCTCGGCTTGCCTGCGGGGCCAACGCAGAGCCGGCGGCTATTGCCGTGCATCTCGTAGATGCCGGAATAGCTCCAGCCGGAGTTTGGGTCATGAGCCGAGCCGAGGGACTTCATCTCGAACGACTTGGGATCGGTCGACGGTTCGACCGTGCTGGTTCCCTCGGCGACCACGATGTTCTTGAACAAGACGGACCAGCCTCCGTCGGCGACATAGAGCACGGAAAGCATGGAGACGAACTCGGGCTCGAGCGTCCGGCCGTTCATCTCGACCGCTACGACCCGCCAACGCCCCGCCGAGACCGAGCGGTCGTCCTCGGCTGTCCAGGCGAAGGTCGGTGCTGTTGCTGCGGCGACGAGGATGCCGATCGTCACCAGCAGATGGGCCAGGCACTTGGGCTTCACGGTGCACCAGGCTCGATGATCCGGTGCCATGCCGAGCGTTCGCCGCCGGCGTGGCAGACCGCATGTTGACGGGGACTCTGCCGACGGGCAGCGCCGACTCCATCCCGACGAAAGGGGCTCCCCGAGACGCCTCGGGGAATGCTTCATCCGTCCCGATTCTATGCATGCGGCCAAGCGTTGAACCAAGCGTCCCGCGAGATGTGTCCAGCATCGACTTCCGCAGCACCAGGCACGTGAGGGCCGCGCAGAGACGGCTGCGGAATAATACGCAGAAGGCCAAAGCCCGCCTTGCAGCCCGCATGGCGACCGATGGTCACACAGCCGGAGCCATACGCCAATGCCTGACAACCCACGCTACCGCCACCACCACGGGCCCGATGCAAGCACGTGCGACGTGGAAGGAAGGTACTTCTGCGATACATGCAACCAGGAGGTCTTCGTGCCGCTCGACGTGTCCGCAGGGCAACATCAGGACTTCGTCGAGGAATGCCCGCTCTGCGGCTGCCCGATGGTGCTGCGGGCGGAAATTCAGCAGGACGGTCGTGCACGCGTTGAGGGAAGGCGAGAGTAGAAGGCGATGGCCTTCCCCCTCACCTCCGGGCCGTTCAAGAACGACGAGACTATCCCGCAGCGTTCGTCAGGACTCGCTCACGCGTGGGCTGGCACGAATCAAGCAGACGTTCGGCGAACGTGGCTGCCCGCTCGATGTCTCGCTGGTCAGGATGTGGCCTGTTGATGCCACCGACCAGCCAGAGCGGGCCCCACGTATCGAAGCCGCGACAGTGGAATTCACCCACGACATCGAAGCCCTTCTGGGCGAGTGCGGCCTTGAGCGCGGCGTGCCAGACGGGAGCCAGGAATGAAAGCCCGGCCGTCGAGAAAATGAACGCGGGTTTCCTGCAGGAGACGGTCGGAGTCGGGAGACTATCCAGCCACGCGAAGAGGGCCGGGTGGAGTCTGCCGAAGTAGACGCCGGAGCCAAAGCCTATGAGGTCATGCTCGTCGAGCAGCGTATGGTTGGCGTGCTCGGGTTCGAGCACTTGGGCGGCCAAGGGCTCGGCAATGGCCCGGGCAACCGTGGCAGTATTCTGGTGGTGCACCGACTTGCAGAGCATGAGCGTGCGGAATGCTGGGGGTGCCATGGATGTGTCCCCGGTTGCGGATGGCCTGCGGGAGCGTCGGCGGCGGAGAGATCCCGCCGCGCAGAATCCTACGGCGGCCGTCTGTGGCAAGTCGGAGCCGGTGGGGCCACTCTTTGCGAGCAGATTATTTGTGCTGCGGTTCCAGAGTGATGCCACGCGACACTTCGGAATCTGCCCTCGCCGCAACGGCCTTCTCTGCCACGATGGCTCCGGCCGCCACGCCGACGGCCATCGCAAAGAAAAACCGGCTTCTCACTCGCTGAAATCCAGAAAAGTATCCGGCGGCCAGGCCTGCCAGGAACCCGGTCGTCAACGAGACGACGGACTCTGCGGCGGCTTGGCCGAGAGGCAGTGTCGCGCGGGCAGCCAAGAGACCTGAGCCGACTGCAACGGCTCCCGGCAGAATACAAAGTGCGGCGAGCGCGGCTCTTCGCCGAACGGGCACCGTGATCGGCCCCGGTGTCCAGCGAATGACGCTGCCAATCAGAACCGCAGCACCGACGGCCAGAAGCAGAATCGGCGTCCGAGACGCGAGCAACAGCTCCAGCGGCTTTCCGGTGAAACGCATGCTCAGCAGGCTGCAAAGAGCAGCCAGTGGCATGATCCAGATGGTGGCAATCCGTGCCGAGCGGGGGATGTCGAAGGCCAGGGCGAGCCAGAGGAGTCCGACGCCCACGGTGGCGTCGAGAACCCACTGGTAGGGCACGGCTCCGCTGCGGCCATTGACCCACTCGAGCAATGGCCCGACCGTCATCCGGACAGGATCATCGGCAGGTACGCCGACGAAAAAGCCCGCGAAGACGCGGAGGCCGAAGGCGCAAAAAGGTGTCAGGCCTGCAACGAGCTCGAGCCTTTGAAGGCGACGAGGCAGCGGCGCGGTCCAGATGGCGGTCCAGATGAGCGTGAACACGAGAAGGCGAAGGGTATCCATCGCCTTTGAGTGTAGCTGTCGAAGGATTCGGCCTGTCGGACGGCCGTGGTGCCCTCACTGGATGCTCTGGTCGGGCGGCCTAGGATAGTCACGGAATTCCTGCATTTGCGGAGCACATCCCACCATGCAAAAAGCAGAGTGGTACCTCGTTCGACGCGGTCAGCTTCAGTTCTTTGGCTCCCAACGCCAGGCCACGGGCGACCCGTTTCTTTTTCTGCCCCTTTTTCGCACACACCGAGAGGCTGACTACTACTGCAGGAAGTCGGGCCTCTGGCACCAGGGGATCCGGCCGATGCACAGCCACCTGTCGGAGGGCCATCGTGGAACGGACGGAAATCGATCTGTGTCGCCGTTCAGCCAGGCCGCTGTCGATGGCGTCCGCGTCATAGGTGTTTTTGTCGGATTCGGCAGCGATGGGCAGAGCTGCTGGGAGTATTTTCGCGCGTCGGTCGTCAGCCGGGATGGAGCGGAGATTTTAGCGCACTTCGAAGCGCTCCCGGAAGACGAGCGGCCACTGCTGTAGGCGGCGTCGGGCTTGGGTGTTTCCGGATTGGATCTGCTACGATTCGCCCTGCCAGAGCCCTTTGGGGCTGTTCTTCCTTCGAGTCTCACGTCCCATGAGGAGCCGCCATGCACATCGCGATCATCGTTGGCAGTCACCGGAAAGACAGCCAGTCCAGTCGGGTCGGGGCATACATTGCGAAAGACCTGGCCCGCATCGACGCTGCGGTGACCGTCGACACGATTGATCTGGCCGGGAATCCGCTGCCACTCTGGGACGAAAGCGTCTGGCAAGGAGACAGCCCGCTCGCGTCTCTCTGGAAGCCCTACCGGGACAGGATGCGAAAGGCCGACGGGTTCGTGATCATCTCTCCCGAATGGGCCGGGATGGTGCCCCCAGGGCTCAAGAACCTGCTCTTGTTCGCGGGCCCAAAAGAAGTCGGCCACAAGCCGGCTCTGATCGTCGCTGTCTCGGCTTCGAGGGGCGGGAGCTATCCGGTGAACGAACTGCGAACGAGCGGCTACAAAAACAGCCGGTTGGTCTATGTGCCCGAGCACGTCCTTGTTCAGGACGTGGCCGATGTGCTTGCCGGTGAGTCGCCGGCCAGCGAACGGGACGCATGGCTCCGCCGCCGAATCGAGTTTGCGGACCGGATCCTGCTCGAATACGCCAAAGCTCTCGCCCCGATCCGTTCGAGCGGCCTGACCGAGCACGCGGATTTCCCGTACGGGATGTGACGGCCTTTCGTCGCAGCCACTGTATGGCGGCCAGGGAGTGCGTGCTTCGGCCCCGGCGGATGTCGGTGTTTGCCTTGCTCGTGGATTTCAGAAACTCTGGCAATCGCGAGGCGATGTCCGCGAGCCTGACGTGGGCCTGTGCCGCGGATTGCGGTGCTGGAGTTGGCGATCACATGGATGAACAGGCGTTGACGGACAGCCCTGTGAATGGACCGGCTGCTTGCCATCGTCACCCCGACTCGCGTAGCCTCCACGCAGCGAGACGCACCAAGGGCGACGATCACTTGCACCCAAGAGCGCGAATGAGCCTGCTTCCACCCAGCACGAACCAACTCTACGCGGGCCCTCTTGCCAGCGTGTGGTTTCTAGGGCTCTACGGCCTTCTGCAACTCGGCACCGGCTGTGTGCACTATCTTCTGCCCGATGGTGGTGCAGGGCTGATTGCCGGACTCGACCTCACCACCAACAAGCACGTCATCGTCGGCGTATTCGCGTGGATGGGGGCGCTGCAGATCGCGTATGGGCTTGGGATAGTGGCGGTGGCATTCTGGTATCGGCCGCTCGCTCCCCTGTTTCTTGGGCTCGGGCTGGTCGAGCGGATTCTCATGTCCGTGGCAGCCTGGGCCACGAAGCCCGGTCCGACAGGCCATCATCCGCCGGAGCACTATGCGAGCCTCCTGTTGATTCCCGTGCTCGTGGTGTTTCTGGTCATGGCGACGACAAGCCGCTCTGGAATGGCCGAGTGAGCGGTGAAACGCCGGCTAGTGCCAAGTTGGTGGCAGCATCAAAGTGTGTGAGCCGGGCAATGCAGGGACGAATCGGGCATATGGTGCACCAGCCGGGCAGCCTGCGCGCCGACCTGCCGAGCGCTGATACCGTCGGCGGCATTCGGCGAGAGCCTTGATGGAGCTCAAGTGCTTCGCTCAGTGCTTGGCGTAGCCCTTCGCGGAACTCTTCGTGGCTTTCTTGTGGCCGTGGCCAGTCCGGTAGCCCATCCGATTGTGGTCGTTGTCGTGCAGGGTGAGCAGGTCTTCCATGTCCCGGCCGCTCGGATCAATGCCATGAGCGTCGCGCAAGTGGCGTTGAATCTCTTCGATGCTGGGATTCCAGTCGCCGTTCACGTTCCAGCGAGGGCCGGCGACTCGAGAGAGGGTCCTGGCGGCTTCTTGGGCTGCGAGAGCGAATGAAGACAGGAGAGTCGTCTTCAGGAGGGCCAGAAAGCAAACGCAGGCGGATCTTCGGTTCATCGTGCTGTCTCTCGGGGTGGTCCGCCTGACCACAGCCTACCAGGTGAGGGCGGTTCAGGCTGGGGGTGAGCGGCAGGAAACCCGAAGCCGCCACGTCCATGCGGACGGTGAATCGGGGCGATTCCTGCTCCCGCCCGCCGATGCTATACTCGCCGCCCTGGACCGTGGTTTTTGCCTGCCGCCCTCTTGTCGAAAAGCCCCTGCGGGGGAGACAGGCCAAAAAACATGCGTTTGGAGGGTAAGCGAATGGCTAGCGGCGACACTGGAAATTTCCGGAACCGCAGCTGATCCCGGCGGTCGAGCATCACGGCTCCCGCAGCGTTTTCTCCGAGAGAAACGCATTTCTATGCCTAAATTCAAGGCCCATTGTGCGGCGGGCGTCGGCGTTGCTCAAGTTGGCGAAAGTGCTGCAAAAAATTGACGGATTTCGGGAATCTGTTAGACAGGCGTTAGACGGAACGCGGCGACACTAGGAGTGACACCTCATGGCGAAATCAGCTTCCGGCCGGCATCACGTCGACCTCACGGCGTCAGCGTTCGACTTCACGGAGGCCCGTTGCCGACAGGCATGGGAGGCAGTGCGGGACGGTTCTCTGGCAACTGATTCCAATAACAGGCGGTGGTGGCGGGACCTCGGCTGTAAGCAGCTCAAAATGATGGCCACGCCCTCGAACGCAGCGTTCTACCGTGTCGGGCGTGTGGGTACCAAAGTCGTCTTCCAGCGTCTCGGAAGCCTCGACGACCTGCGGGTGGCAGACGCTAGGCGTTCGTGTGACGGTCTTCGCAGCGACGCGACACTGGCCGCAAAGGTCGCCCCGAGCCGCCGGCGAACCGGTCGACTGACGGTGGGCGAAGCATGGAAGGCGTACTATGCCGATGCCGAGAGCGGCCGTTTCGTCGTGGGTCGCGATCGCCTTCGAAAAAGCACCCTCACTAGCTACGAGTTCGTCTACAAGGCCCATCTGAAAGTGCACGCCACTCGCTCACTCAAGTGGCTGGCGGAGTCATTCAAAGATCTGTATCAGGCGATAGGTCAGGATCACCCCGCCACGGCCAACCGATTCCTGCAGGTGGTGAAGAATATTTTCCAGCACGCCGCCCAGGCCGGTCATTGGACGGTGATGAACCCTGTCGTTGATCCCGCCTCGGGCAAGCCGTATCGCAAATACGTTGTCCATGACCGGGAGCGGTACATGACCACCGCTGAGGCGAAGAGGCTGATGCTCGCACTCGAGAAAGAGCCTGAGCCGTGGGGCGACTTCTTCAAGCTGACCTTGCTGACAGCGGCTCGCGTCGGCAATGTCCGGACGATGAGGTGGGACGCTCTCGACCTTCATGCCGGCGAGTGGCGAATCGGGAAGACAAAAAATGGTCAGCCGCAGATCGTGCCTTTGGTCGATGAGGCCGTGGAGCTGCTTCGTGCCAGGAAACAATCAGCCGCCATTGAGGCTGATTGGGTGTTTTCGATGCGAAAGGACCCGTCTCGACACATCGAGGACGTAGATCAGGCATGGGGCCGGATCTGCGAGGCGGCGAAGCTGGAAGATCTGCGGATTCACGATCTGCGTCGTACGGCTGGATCGTGGGCGACTCAGGAGGGTGCTCCGATGTCGGCGGTTGGAGCTGCCCTCGGTCACAAGTCGATCAATTCAACCAAGGTTTACGCCCGGGCGGATACGCGGTCGGCACGGGATGCTGTATCGAAAGTTGCCGATCGATTGCGGCGAGCCATGGCCGCGGATGCGAACGACCTCTGATCGATTGCGGTTGGGCGAAGTGTTGACCAGTTGGGATGAGCCGCTATCTTTGAGTTGCTGACGCATGAGGCCGGACGGCTGGCCTCCATCTATTCCTCGGACAGCGTCAGGCGATCGTGCGGTGAGCCCTACACCGCATGGCACGCAATATGTGCCACCTATTCCCTGCAACATTATCGCGGGCTCGGCGTTTGTTGTGTCATTTGTCTCGTGTTTCAGGAGGAGTTCATGGTTTCGAAGCAATCAGCTGGTAAGGGTGCGTCACCATCTGAGGTGGTGGCCGTCACGGTTTCGCCCGAACATCAAGGGTTGAAGTTGGGCGAATTGCTTGATCGAAAGCAGGTTGCCGTGTTGCTCGGCATCAGCGTGGCCACGCTCAAAGCGTGGGTCTGCGAGCGGAAGGGACCGGTCTTCTACAAGATGGGGAGCGGGCGAGGGTCGCGGGTCTTTTATCGCCGCGAGGACGTCCAAGGATGGCTGGATAGCAACGCAGTGCGTATCCAAATGAAGGGATGATGCCGGTGGGACGCGGGTTTCAGCCGCAAAAAAGATGCGGCTGAAACGGCCAAATTAGAGGCCAAGGCAAGCGGGGCGTTTATCCCGCTGCCCCCGTTCTCCGTGTACCGCTCCGTGGGCACCGTGGGCGTGGCGGCGGGAGGCCGAACTGACGTCGACAAGGCGAGTGTTCGTGTGATGCCCCGCAATGACGCCGACCCTTTTTGAGAAAATGTTCGGGGAAATAATCCGCTGAATATCCTGCCCGAATTCTTTTGCCACGATGGCAGGCGTCGAATTTCTCTCTCGGTCACGGCCTGCATTTCTGGCAGCCCGCTTGGTACCGCTCGGGCTGGTCCACTCGAGCTGCCGGTGGCATTCCCGAAACCGAATCACCACGCATCAACGGGCTCTTCTCGTTGCTCCGCAGGGGCCACTCCGACTGCCGCATCGATTGGCACGCGAAGTGCATCTAACGTCGGCATCGCTGCCTGACTGTGCAACATCGGTCAGGCTCGAATATCGCCTGCGGCCATTAATGGCACTTCTTATTTGCAGGCCAAATAAAAAATTCCAGCCCGTTTTATGGGCTCGGGCGGGAAGCAGCACGGTGCTTCCCGCCGCATCGCAACGAAATGAAGTAGCCGTGCGGGACCCGTTTTCCCTTGAAACAAAGAGGTTTCTCATGTCGGACGATCTAGAAGAGTTGAACGAGATTTATTCCAAGCACGAGCCGTTACGGCCTGAACTGCAGCCCTATCTCGAGAAAACCAAATACGGCTGGTTCATCCGGCATCCATTCTGCAACGAGCCTGTGCACGACCTTGAGAGGTGTGCCTTGATTCATGACATTATTGACCGCCGGACCGCCAAAGCTGACGCCTGCTTTGAAAACCAAGATTGGGAAGGCTACATCGGGTGCATTGAGATCTATTCGCAGCTCGACTGGCTGGCCAAGGACGCTGAGCTTCTGCCAGACGACAGATACTGGTCGCTTTTGGGACGAGTTTACGGGGCCCAGAAGTTCACGCACTACAGCCGGG
>CAZOMJ010000097.1:0-35816 GCA_964581055.1 uncultured Candidatus Kuenenia sp. | reverse complement strand
GGCGTGAACCGTCTCGGCTTCACAGGCCAGAAGTGGAAGGGGCATCCCACGGAGGGCATCGACTGGGATGTCTACCTCGTGCCGGCGGAGCCGCAGCAGGCGCATGTCGGCAACTGGGGCAACCAAAATAGTTCGAGCGCGAGCCTCTTTCAGTCCGCGCAGGGCCGCAAGTACGAGGAGCGCCAGCACATCCTCCGGGTCCGCGGGACCGGCTCGTTCACGACGGTGATCGTGCCGTGGAAGAAGGGAAAGAAGCCGGCGGGCATCGAGGCCACAGCCGACGGCGACACGGTCGTGGTGAAGATGCCGAAGGGGACCATCCGCTTGAAGCCCGACGGCACGTGGTGAGCGGTCTCCGCCGCCACGCAGAGTCCCCCGGCTTCCGCCGGGGGCTTTTATGCGCGCGGGTCGCGGGCGGTCACCGTCGCAGCGCGGCGGCTGCGGACGGCCTCCGCCAGCCGGTCAAGCAGCCGCACACTCTCATCCCAGCCGAGGCAGGCGTCGGTGATCGACTGGCCGCGGGCGAGATCCTTCCCCGGCACGAGATCCTGCCGGCCGCCCATGAGGTTGCTCTCCACCATCACCCCCACGATTCTGTCTTCGCCCGACTCGAGCTGGCTGGCGACGTCGTCCGCCACGGCCAGCTGCCTCTCTTGCTGATTGCAGGAGTTGCCGAGCGAGGCGTCGATCATCAGCCGGCTAGCGAGGCTGTTGCGGACGAGTTCGTCGCAGGCGGCGGCGACGCTCGCGGCGTCGTAGTTAGGCGACTTGCCGCCGCGAAGGATGATGTGGCAGTCGTCGTTGCCCTTCGTGGCGACGATCGCCGTGTGGCCCCCCTTCGTGACCGACAGGAAATGGTGGGGCTGGCGGGCGGCGAGGATCGCCTCCGCAGCGACCCGCACGTTGCCGTCGGTGCCGTTCTTGAAACCCACCGGGCAGGAAAGGCCCGAGGCGAGTTCGCGGTGCACCTGGCTCTCGGTGGTGCGGGCCCCGATGGCGCCCCAGCTGACGAGGTCGGCGATGTATTGCGGGGTGATCATGTCGAGAAATTCGCAGCCAGCGGGCAGCCCGATCGCATTGATCTCCACGAGCAGTTCGCGGGCCACGCGAAGCCCCTCGTTGATCCGGAACGTGCCGTCGAGGTTGGGATCGTTGATGAGCCCCTTCCAGCCGACCGTCGTCCGCGGCTTCTCGAAATAGACCCGCATCACTATCTCGAGATCGGCTTCGAGCCGCTCACGCTCGCCCTGCAGGCGGCGGGCGTAGTCGACAGCTGCTTCGGCATCGTGGATCGAGCAGGGGCCGATCACGACGACGAGGCGATCGTCTTCACCCCGCAAGATCGCATGAAGCCGCGCCCGCGTGGCCGAAACGATCTGGCCGATTGTTTCCGTGCAGGGAAGCTCGCGGAGCAGGTGCGCCGGCGGCGAAAGTTCCTTGATCTCGTCGATCCGGACGTCGTCAGTCGAAGAACGCTTGGGTGTCATGCGCGGGGGAAATTCGTGTGGCAGGGCACTGAAAGACATGCCGTCATCTTACCGTCCGGGCGGCAGGGTGACGCCGGGGCCGCGGGCTATGCGGCCCTACCCTGTACCAAAGTACGTAACGACAGCAGCTTCACCGTGATAACGTCGGACTTTGTTCGATTCTTGCGGGTCGGCGACAACTCGCGACTCTTGTTGCTACCTTGACGGGCAGGCCGCTTCCGCAAGGGCCCCAGCGATCGTGACGTGATCCGTAACCGATCCGCTGGGGACGTCATTTTAATCCAGAGTTATGCGTTCATCTCTCCTTATCTTGCGATCAGTCCTCGTCGCTTTCGGGCTGACATTCGCCCCAGGCGGCCCCGGCCTCGCCGCTGAGCCTGCCGCCGCGGCACCGTCCCCGGCGTCGTTCACCGCGTCACAGCTCGTCATCGACCGGGCAAACCGCGATATCGAACTGATCGACGACGAAGGGGCCGCGGAGGGGAAAGCGGTCGAACTGAAGTTCAAGGCCCGCAGCATCGAAAAGGGACCGCTGCAGGTAGCCGCCAGCCCCGTGATCGGCCCCCTGCCTTATGGACTGCATCGATTCACGGCCCGGCTCAAGATGCAGGCCCTCGCCCGATCCCTCGGCACCGGCATCACGCTCGCCGTCCGCGGAGTGAGCCCCGACGGCAAGACGCCCGGCCCTGTGGTCGCCTCGCGAACGATCTATCCGGCCGACTTCGCGGCCGAGGATGCCTGGCAGGAGTTTACGGTCGATTTCGACCATCACCCGCCCTTCATGCCGCCCCGGCTCCACGTCACAAGCACGAACGCGATCACGCCCACGCATGTCGTCGCGACGGTCTCGATCGCCGCCGACAGCCGTGCCGGCGGCGGCACCGTTGGCGGCAGCCGCGGCAACTCCACGCCTTTTGCCTCGCTGCGGCGGCTCCAGATCGACTCGCTCGCCATCGCGCCGCTGCCCGAGCCCAGCGTCTTCATCCGCGACGTGCAGGCCCGCAAGGCCTGGCTGCGGCCCGGCGAACGGCAGGACTTCGAGATCGACCTCCACAATCGCAGCGGTGCGGTGCGGGCGGGCGAACTGCGGCTCGCGATCGAGTCGGGCCGCGGCGACAGGCACCCGCTCCCGCCGCTGCCATTCACGATCGCCGATGGCGAATCCCTGCGGCTCGCCACCGCCTGGGACGTGCCGGCCGACCATCCTCACTGGGGGCAGACCGCCGTTGCCGAGGCCGTGGTCGATGGTGAAACGGTGGCCTCGTGGCGGACCTGGTTCACCGTTCACCCGCGGAACGCCGCCGTGATGATCCCCTTCCATGCTCGCTACGCCGCCGCCGAGTCGGTGCGGTTTCACCACCCGACAGCCTCGAAGCCCAACGTCAGCAATCTCGCCGAATACTGGGCGCCCACCCCCTATGACTCCGCCGGGCAGTTGCCCGACGATCCGGCCGAGCCGTTCTTCTCCGGCAACTCCGGCAAGGTCGAGAGCCTCGCCCGGCAGAAGCGGATCGCCGACGGTCTCGCCGATCGCGGCATCGCCAGTTTTTTTTACCTCGAACAGAGCGGCACCGGTGAGAAGGCCTGGCAACTTTATTGGGACCATCCGGAATGGTGCGGCCCCGGAGGCGGCCCATCGGATGATTTCATTCTCAAACAGCGGGCTGCGGCGAAGGTCTGGTTCCCGCATTTCCTGCGGGAGGAGGCCGGGATCAAGCGGGCCCTCGGCTTGCCGCTCTCAACCGCCGAGCAGGCGGCCATGGCCGGCCCTGCGCCGCCGCCGCTCGAGCCGGCCAAAAACCCGATCCCACACCTCGGCTTCGTGAAGGTCAATTCACTCTTCAAGCCCGTTGCCGACGGAATCATAGAACTCCACAGAAAAATCATGCGCGAGGTGCCCTATGTCGGCTGCCGTTGGGACAGCGCCCTGCCGATGCCCTGCTTCGGCACCGACGCGCTCGGCCGCAGTGTTGGCAAGCAGCCCGAAGAGATCGCCCGCATCCAGATCGAGACGATGGCCCGCTACCTGGAGGAAGTCCGGCAGGAACACCCGCACTTCGAGGTCGGCGTGAACTACAACCACGGCCCGCTCATGAACCGCCGCGACGACCCGTTCGACTTCGCTTCGGCCAGGCAGGTCATCGACGACGATCCCGCCTGCAAGGCGGTGCTCGCCGACGGCGGCTACATCCTGGAGGAGGGCTGGGGCCACTCGTTCGAGGTCTGGAGCGACTACAAGTTCACCTGCCGTAACTACCTGCGGGCATGCCGTGCGGAGAGTGCGGCCTACAAGCATGCCGGCGGCCAGCATGGCCACATGTTCCGCGACAACGGCGTCTCCTACACCCCGGACGACATCTACCAGCAGGTCTTCTCGCTCCTCGGGGGAGCCCACCTCTGCCTGGTGAACTACGGCCCGCTCCCTGAGTGCGACTACGACCTCGGCGTCTACGCCGCCCGGTTCGGCGAATTCTTCTGGGACACGAATCTCCGCCAGCTCGAAGCGATCGGGGAGAAGGTGGCCGTCGAGGCCGACGCCGACCTCTGGACCGACGAGGCCGGCTTCGAGAAGGATCTTCCCAACGGCAACCGGATCTACGTCCTGCCCCTCGTCAATCCACCCGTCACCGAGACCTGGCTCAAGAACCGCTACGGACAACTGCCCGAGCCGATCCGGCAGCCGATCGCCGTGACGGTGCAGGTGCCCGAGGGGTATGGCGGCGTGGCTTCGGTGCACGACCTGGCCGTGAGCCCATGGCCCGAGCCCCGGAAGCTCGAGTTCGAGACCGACGGCCGCGAGGTTCGCTTCGAATTCCCCGAGCTCGTCACGTTCAAGGTGGCGGTGATCGAGTTCACGAAGGAATGACACCGGCCCCACCACCAGCCCAGAGGCGCCCAGTGACACTCCGCCACTTCATCCTCCGCCAATCATTCGGCTCATTCCGCGGCCTGTTCCTTGGCCCATTCATCGTCCTTGCGCTCGTCGCCGCAGCGGTGGTGCGGCCAGCCGCATGCCCCGCCGCCGACGAGGGCGTGCACTGCAGTACGATCGTCGACGAGGATGGCGACGAGGCGATCCTGCTCGAGAGCGAATGGATCAGCATGCACCTGCTCCCCTGGCGGCAGGCCCTCATCAACCGGTTCGTCTTCCGGCCCACGGGCAACGACATCGTCGAGCAGACGATGCCGAAGTTTCGCATGTCAGGCGGGGGCGGCATCCTCATGGACTGCTTCTGGGAGCAGGACTGGCGGTTCCAGGAACTCGCCTACAAGCAGTATCCCTACAAGATCACGAAAAACGGTCCCGACGAGGGGCAGGTGGTCTTCGAGACCGACATCGTCGGTTGGCTCGGCAGCGACAATAGCGGCCTGATCTCGAAGCTCCTCTCCAACCTCACCCTGCGGCGGACCGTGACGCTCAAAACCGGCCAGCCGTTCTTTCGGTTCGATTTCGAGTTCATCAACAACGACACGAACGCCAAGCGGCCAACCTTCTGGGTACACAACGTCAGCTACACTGGCCGCGGCGGAAAGGAAACGGTCGTCCGCCCCACCGACCGCTGCTTAAGCGCCATCGGCGGCGACCAGGAGTCGTACGCCGGGCCGCAGGGCCAGCAGTTCGTCGATTTCTTCAATCAGGGCTGGACGGCCAACATCTCCAAGGAGCGGCGCGAGGGGATCGTCTACCTCTTCGACTACGACTACGTCGAGCAGCTCTACAACTGCTTTGAAAACCACGCCGCCAGCGGCAGCACGGAGTGGTGGTATGACAGCATCCTCGTGTTCAAGGACAAGCCCTGGAAGGGACGCGTCTACATCCTCCCGGTGATCGGCCTCGAGCGCATCGACTACGCCAACCGCTTCTTCATCTGCGGGCTCGAGCCGAAGCACGAGAATGGCCGGCTCACCGTGGACATCGGCGTGACGTCGTCGTACGAGAGTGCGGCGAAGGTCACCTTCGCAATCACCGCCGCCACCGACCTCCAGAAGCCCGCCGACGCTCGGCCCTCCATCACGCTGCCGCCGGTGGAGTTCGACGGCCTGGCGATCCAGCCGAAGCGGGAGACCGTGGCGGTCGACTGCACGGGCGCGGACCCGATCCTGCTCACGATCAAGGCCTTCGTGGAACTGCCCGACGGGAAGCTCGAGACGTTCGAGTTTCAACGGTTCTTCACCGGCGAGTACAAGTTCAAGGGCAATACCACCGACGTCGTGCCCGGGGCCCCGCCGCTCGTGAAACTCGACCGCGCCGTGCGGAAGCCCGCCGTGCCGCCGGCGCCCGCGGGCCTTGCGATCAACCGCCGGGACTTCCGCGTCTTCGGCGTGCACGGCTTCGGCTCGATGCGGTCGCGGCTGGCCGAGGCAGTCACCTCGATCCCGTCGGCGCGTTATGACATCGGTTACTGCAACGGCACGGCCGCGAGCATGACCGGCCTGACCGACTTCCCCTACGACTACCAGCGGCTCTTCGACTACCGCGCACTCGTCCTTTCCAACATCCAGGACCGCGAGTTCCGCCGCATCGGTGGCTCGATCCTCATGCCGTGGCTGGAAGCCGGTGGAGGACTCGTGATCGTGGGGGGCGAAAATGCCTTCAGCTTCGAGTACGAGGAGCACCCGATCAACGATCGCTATCCGATCGCCGTCTCCCCCAGCAGCCTGCGGGTCGAGCCGGCCGCACTTGGCAAGCCCGAGATGGCCGACCATCCTGTCTTTCGTGGCATCGACCTCTCGTCGCCACCGGTGGTGCCGTGCGTGCATCATGTGTCGCTCAAGCCCGGCCGCGACGCGAAGGTGCTCTGGACCGCCGGCGGCCAGCCCTTCCTCGTGGAGCAGCGGACGGGCGACCAGATCACGATGGTGGTGGCCGCCAACCCGTTCGGTGATGCTGCCGCTATGCCCGGAAAGACCACGCTCCGCGACTGGCCTGAGTGGCTCAAGCTCTTCGCCAACATCGTCCGCTATGCGGCTCACGACCTGAAGTGACCGGGGCCGCCCCGCACCAGTCCCCGAAACCAGCCCCACCACCGCTCATACTGTCGCAAGGAGCCTGTCCGATGCCCGACGCCCACGTCGCCGACCGTTCCGCCACGGAATCGCCCCCGCTCGACATCTCCGCCGCGCGGCTGGAGGAATTCGCCGCACGTGCGGCGGGCATCCGCGCTGAGATCGGCAAGGTGATCGTCGGCCAGGAGGCGGTGATCGAGCAGATCTTGATGAGCATCTTCGCCGGCGGTCACTGCCTCATGATGGGCGTGCCCGGACTGGCCAAGACGCTGATGGTGAGCACGCTGGCGCGGGTGCTCGACCTCGCCTCCAAGCGGATCCAGTTCACGCCCGACCTGATGCCGGGCGACATCACGGGCTCGGAGATCCTGCAGGACACGGCCGACGGCCGCAAGGCGTTCACCTTCGTGAAGGGTCCGCTCTTTGCCAACCTGGTGCTCGCCGACGAGATCAACCGCACCCCCCCGAAGACACAGGCGGCGCTGCTCGAGGCGATGCAGGAACACCGGGTGACCGTCGGCGGCCACACCCACCGTCTCGACGAACCGTTCTTCGTGCTCGCCACCCAGAACCCGATCGAGCAGGAGGGCACCTACCCACTTCCCGAGGCGCAGCAGGACCGCTTCATGTTCTGCCTCATGCTCGACTATCCCGAGGCCGACGAGGAGGTCGAGGTGCTGAGACGTACCACGGCCAACCGGCGGGTAGCGCTCGAGCCGCTGCTCCACGCCACCGACATCCTCGAGATCCAGCGGATCGTCCGCGAGATTCCGATCGCCGATCCACTGCTCCACTACGTGACCCGCATCGTCCGCTGCTCGCGGACCCGCCGTGGCGCCGAGGGGCCTGAGGCCGTGCCCGACTTCATTCGCAAGTATCAGCAGTGGGGTGCCGGGCCGCGGGCCGGCCAGTATCTCGTGCTCGGGGCGAAGGCGCGGGCCTTCCTTCGTGGACAGCCGCACGTGGCGGCCGAAGACATCCGCGCCGTCGCGTTGCCGGTGCTCCGTCACCGCATCATCGTCAACTTCGCGGCCGAGGCGGATGGGATCGACTCCGACGCGCTCGTCGGCATGATCCTCCGCGAGGTGGGCGACGCATGACCGCGGCGGCCGGAGACGACTGGCAGCTTCTCGACGCCGCCACCGCGGAGCGGGTGCGGGATCTGGAGCTCTTTGCCCGCGAGCGGGTGCAGGGAGTGCTGCAGGGGAGCAACGCGTCGATCCTCAAGGGCTTCACCTCCGACTTTCTCCAGCACCGCCCCTATCTCCCGGGCGATTCCCTGCGGCATCTCGACTGGAGGGTCTACGCGCGGACGGGCCGGTTGGCGATCCGCGAGTACGAGGAGCAGACCAACTCGCAGCTGACGGTGGTCGTCGACGTGTCGGGCTCGATGCGGACAGGCGGTTCGAGCCGGCTCACGAAGCATGAGTTCGCGGTGCGGAACGCCGCCATGCTCCTCACGCTCGCCTGCCTGCAGCGAGACCAATTTTCGCTCGCGCTCTTCAACACCGGCCGTCTCGCGCAGCTTCCCTTCCGTGGCGGCCGCGGGCACCTCCGCCGGGCGCTGGCCGCGCTCGTCGAGGCCGGCCCCGACGGCGGTACCGACTTTCGACAGGGGCTCGCCGAGAGCACGGCGCACGTCACCCGCCGCGGCCTCGTGGTCGTGCTTTCCGACTTCATGGACGAGCCCGAGGCGATCTGCCGCCAGCTCGCCGCGATCCGCGCGAAGCAGGGCGACCTCGTCGCCGTGCAGGTCCATGATCCGCGGGAGGCCGACCTCGACTTCAACTCCGTGACCCGTTTCCACGATCCCGAGACCGGCGGCGTGGTCGTGGTCGATCCGGTCGTCGTCCGCCAGGAATACCGGCGGGCCTTCGCCGAGCACTGCGAAGCCTTGCGGGACGGCTGCCGGCGGCACGGCTTCGACCACGCGCTCGTGGCCGTTGGCGACGACTATGCCGCGCCGCTCGAGGCCTACCTGCGTGCCCGCCTCGCTGCGACCCGCTGAGCTTCCTCCCAGAGCACCACACGATGGAATTCACGTCGGCGGTCATGCTTCGGGCCCTTCCGGTGGCGGCGATCCCGGTCATCATCTATCTCCTCTTCCGCTGGCGGCGGCGGGAGATCGAGTGGGGATCGATGTACGTGCTCCGCCGCGTGCTCGAGACGAAGAGCCGGCTGCGGGCCTGGCTGCAATATCTCGTGGTGGCCCTCCGCACCCTCGCGCTGGCGGCGGTGGTGGTCGCGGTGGCCGGCCCCGCGGGCCGGAGGGCTCCCGTCGGGGCCGACGCCTTCCCGTCGCCGCCGCCGGCGACGCATCGCGTGGTGTTGCTCGACACCTCCGCCAGCATGGCCGCACGGCACGAGGCGTCGACCCGCCTGGAAGCGGCCCTCGGACTGTGCCGCACAATGCTCCGTTCGGGCATTTCGCCGGGACGAGTCGACATCGTGCCGCTGGCCGGGGGCCATGAGCCGATCACGTTCGATGCCTTTCCGGTCACCGCCACCCGCATCGAGGAGGCGCTCAGCGCGGTGGCCGTGCCGCAGGGTGTGGCCGATCTCGCCGCGGGCCTCCGCCAGACAGAAAAGCTGTTCCGCGCCACGGCGAGCGACCGCCGCGAGCTCGTCGTCATCTCCGACTTTGCATTGGGTAACTTCGCCGACTCGGCCGCCACCGACGAGGTGGCGGCGCTCCTCGAGCGGATGCAGTCGGACGGGGTCGCCGTCCATGCCCTCCGCACCCAGTCGGCCGACACGCGGAACTTCACGCTCCTGGAGTTCACCCCGCATGCCGACACGCTGCTCGCCGGCCAGCAGACACTCTTCCACGCGACGGTCGGCTTCTCAGGGAGCGCGGCGGAGGGGGAGACCGTGCTCACGATCGAGGCCGACCCGGATACCCCTCGGGCTCGCGTGCTCCAGGAGAAGCCGCTCTCGATGACGCGGGGAGAGACCGAGGTCGATCTGACCGTCGCGCTCCCCGCCGGCCGCCACACGCTCCGCGCCTCCGTGCGGCCCGACGACCTCCCCGCCGACGACGCGCAGACGAGGGTCTTCACCGCGGCGGGGAGCGTGCGGGTGATCTTCGTGCAGGATCTCGACACCGGCCGCGGCTCCGACGATCCGCGGAGTTGGATCGACCTCGCGCTGGCGGGAGGCGCGACGAAGCCCGGTGCGGACGGTAAAGCAGAAGGGAGCGACGGCGTCGAGATTTTCGTCGAAGGCAAGATCCCCGAGCAGCTCAGCCCCGCGATCCTTGAGGGAGCCGACGCGGCAATCGTCACGGGCGTGGGGGGCATCGAGGCTGCGGCCGTGGAGGCGCTGCGTCGTTTCGCCCTCCGCGGCGGGCTCGTGCTTCTTGCGCCGAAGCCCGGTCAGGATCCCGCAGCGTTCAATGCCGCCTGGAAGACGATCGCTCCGGCTGCGATTGCCGGTCCGCGGTGGCCCGACGTCGATCCGGAACGCTACGAGTCGTGCGCTGCGGAGGACACCGACTCGCCGCTCTGGCGGGAGCTCGAGTCGCCCGCGCATGGCAACCTCGCCAATCCCCGGTTCTACAACCACTTCACGCTTTCCCCTGGGCCGCTGCCGGAGGGCTCCGAGACGCTGCTCGCGTTCACCGACGGCGATTCTCTTCTCGTCGAGCGAAGAATCGGCCGCGGCGGCGTGATGCTCTGGACCGCGGGCCTCACCCACCAGTGGCATTCGCTCGTCGTCCATCCGGGTTTTCCTGTCATGCTCATGCGGCTCGTGGGCCTGGCAGCCGATCGTCTCCGATTCGAAACGAACGTCGCCCTGGGCGAGCCGCTCGTCATGCCGACTGCCGTGCCACAGGCGAAGGTGGTCCGGCCCGACGGCAGCAGCGAACTCGTCGCCACGGTGGCCCGCGGAGAGTCGCGGTTCATCCGCTACGCCCGCACCGATCTGCCCGGCACCTACGACATTCGCGAAGACGTGGCGAGCGACCTGCCCGGCGTGCTCTTCACGGTTTCGGCCGATGTCCGTTCGGAAAGCGACCTCGCGGCCGCGACCGCCGAGGTCGAGGCGCGGCTGGAAGCGGCGGCCGGCGAAGAGTGGTGTGATTCCGACGCGGCGGTGGCCGCGAAGACGGCCGCCGGCTATCCCGGACCGTCGTGGGCGCTGCCGGTGGCGCTCGCGATGCTCGCGGCGCTCATCGGCGAGGCGGCGATCTCAAGGTGGTTCCTGTCATGACGCCGATCTCGACCAAATGGAGCGTGTACAGCGAGACGGGCGTGCCCGCCTGGGCGGTCGCGTGCGCGCTGGTCGCAACGTTCGCGGTGCTCCTCGTATGGCTTCGCTATGAATGCCGCCGTCGGCCGTCACGGCTGGCGGCAATCCTTCCCTGGACGCTCCTGCTCGCGATCGTGCCCGCCATCGCGATCCTCTGGCGTCCGGTCGTGACCCGCGTGCAGACGTTTCGTCATCCGGTGAGGCGGGTGGCGGTGATCGACGGCACCCGCAGCATGAACACACCGCTTGCGGCTGCCGGCCTCGCGCGGCGGCTCGACCTCGTCGCCGCCTGGGACGGTGGGCCGATCGACGGCCGGCCGGTCGCCGCACGGGCGCTGGCCGACACGCTGGCACGATGCACCGTGTCGGCACGCGAGGTGGCGGCGTCGCTCGACCGCTCGACGGCGGAAGCCGAGCAGGGCCTGCCCCCGGGGCCCTCCATAGAGGCCGCGGTCACCGGGATGGCCGCGCTCACGGAAGAGATTCGCGGGACACTGGGCGGACTCGTCGCCGGCGTGCAGACCGCCGTGGCGGCGTTGCCCGATGCCGCCGCGGTGGCGGCGTTGCCCGAGCCGCTCGCGGCGGTCGAAGCGGCTGCGTCTGGGCTGACCGCCGCGGAAAAGGCGACGGATGGGCTCGACGCCGCCGCGACCTCGTCACGGCTGGCCGATTTTTTGGCCGCAGCCGCGCGGATGGCCCCGCTGCTCGACGCCGCGCAGAACGCGCTCGACGAGGCGTTCATGAAGACCGCAGGCGGTGCGGCGATCAGTTCCCGTCTTGCCGAGGCCGATGGACGGACGCGGCGTGATCTCGCGACGCTCGCCGCACGGGCGCTGCCCGCCGACGTGACCTCGATCACCGCCGCGGATGGGGAGCGGTCCAGCGACCTCTATAAAATGGTCGCAGATGCGGTTGCCGAGGGCGACGAGACGAGCGATGTCGTGCTCCTCTCCGACGGCGCCCATAACGGCGACGACGGCGACGCTTTCCTGGGCCGCCTGGGGGAGCGTGGCGTGCGGCTCACCACCGTCCCCGCGGGACTGTCGGGCCCCGCGGTGATCGATGGAGCGCTCGTCGATTGGCGGCTGCCGCGGGTGCTCGTCGCTGGCAAGCCGGCGGTGCTGCACGCGGTGATCAAGGCGGCCCCCGAGGCGGCCTGCCGGCTCACCGTGCGTGCCGATGGGGCCGCCGGCACACTCGCCACCGTGGACTGCACCGTCGCTGCCGACGGCCGGGGCATCGCGGAGATTCCCTTCAAGCCGCCCGCCGAAGGGCGGCTGCTCCTGCGGCTCGCGCTCGACTGCCCCGGTGACTCGATCCCTGGCAACAACTCCGCGCTCCTCGCGGTGGACGTGGTGCCGCGTTCGCAGCCGTTCCTTCTCATCGACGATGTGCCGTCGTGGGATGGCGTCTGGCTCGCGGTGGCCGCCGGCCGGCAGGGGATCGACGTGACGCAGGTGCATGCCGCCGGCACCGAGCCCAAGCGGGGCGGCCTGTCGCGATCCGTGCCGCAGTCGCTCATGCAATGGAGCCGGTACCGCGGCGTGGTCCTCGATGGTCAGGTGTTTGCGGGATTCTCCGACGCCGACGCCACCGCCCTGCGGGCATTCGTCGCGGAGAAAGGAGGCACGCTGCTCCTGTTGGCGGGGAGCGCGGGAGGCTACGGCGATCCGCTTGGGAAGGTCTTCTCGTTCGATGCTCCTGCCGCCGAGCCGCTCTCTGCCGTCGGGGTCCGCATCGCGAAAGCGGCGGCGGAAGAGCCGATCCTGCAGTTGGCAAGCGACGGCCAGCAGGCGACGCGGCGATTCAATGCGCTGCCGTCGGCGGGGGCGGCCTACCGCGTTCCCCCAGGTGACATCGTGCTTCTAGAAACGGCCGACGGCATGCCGGTCTGCTCGCTTGCGTTCCATGGCCGTGGCAAGCTCATCCATTGGGGCCTGCGGGGCATGGAGCGGATGCGGGAGTTTGCCTCCGCGGCCGTCGTCGATCGGCTGCTTGAAGGGCTCGTGGGCGAGGTGGCGGCGCCGCTCTTCGCGGAGCCAGGGGGCGAGGCGATCGCCTTCCATCCGCCGCTGCCGAGGATCGGCGGCGAGTGCCTCCTCATCACGGCCGACGACTCCTCGCCACGCAGAAACGTCCGCGCCGCGGCGGCCTCCACTCCGGTCGAGGTAAATGGCCGCACCGTCACGCTCGTCGCCCACGACAACCCCGGCGTCGAGACGTCGCTGGCCGATGTCGACGAGCCGTTTCTCAAGCTTATGGCGAACGAGGCAAAGGGTCGGCTCGTGCCGCCCGACAGGCTCGCCGCCACGCTCGCAGCCGAGGAGCCACGCACCTACACCACGCAGACGAGCGACTCCTGGCCGATCGGACGCTCGCCAGCACTCATCGCCTGGCTCGCCATCGCTGCCACCGCACACTGGGTGCTCCGCAAACTCGCCGGGCTCGCCATGTGAACGGAAAGATGCGTGTCGCCATGAACGCCATGAACGCCATGAACGCCATGAACGCCACGAACGCCATGAAATTCAAGAAATCCAAATCCTTCCGCTCGATTCCCGCCGGGTATCCGCCGCTGCTCCGCGCGCGGCTGCGGTCTTTCGGCCGCCTCGTGCGGCTTCGCGACGTGGTCGCCGCCGCCGGGCTCGCCGTGCTCGTGGTGGCGGCGATGGTCGCGGCCGGCTGCTGCTTCGACCGGTTCGTGGACGTGCCCGGCACGTGGCGGCTCCCCTGGACGGTCCTCACCGCCGTGGCGGCGGCCGTGCTCGCCGGCCGACTACTCCTGCGGCTCGTCTGGCCCTCGAACTACGACACACTCGCGGCAACGCTCGACGGTGCGGCCGGCGACACGCGGCAGCACCTCCGCTCGCTGCTCGACTTCGTGCGCCGCGGCCTGCCTGCCTCGTCGTTCGCCGGCATCTCGGCCGAGCGGGGCGAGGCATTTTGGAAGCCGCGCCGCGTCGGTGGCCTGGTCGATCGCAGGCCGCTCGTGATCCCGCTGGTCGCGGGCCTGCTCATGGCGGCGATTTTCGCCGTGTCGCAGATCGAGGCGGTCCGTGCCGGGCTGCTCTGGCAGCGGTTCATCGACCCGCTGGGCAACCACATGCGGCCCACGGCGACGTGGCTCGAGGTGGAACCGCCCCCGGCCAACGGGTTCGACGGCGGCGACGACTACGTGATCCGCGCGCGGCTCCGCGGCCGGCCGGTCGTCGATCCCGTGCCGCTGGCCCGCGTCGAGATGCCGGGCCGACCGGCCACGGTGGCGCGGCTGAAGCCCCGGGGTGATGCCTGGGAACTGCCGGTTGGCGACGTGCAGCGGAATTTCTCGTTCGTTGCCTCGCTCGGGCCGGCTCGCTCCGCCGAATACCGGGTAGCCGTGCGGCCACGACCGCACATCGAACGGATCGCGGTGAGCTATCGGCCGCCCGGCTACACGGGTCTGCCTCGACGCGATGAAGTGCTGACGGGCAGAACGATCACCGCGCTCGAGGAGACGAAGCTCCGCATCGAAATCACCGCCGACGTGCCGCTTACTTCAGCCACCGGCCGGATCGGCGCCGACGAGATCCGCTTCACGGTCGATCCACGGGATTCGCGGAAGGCCTCCTGCTTCGTCTTCCTCTCCGCCAACGCGCGGATGGACATGTCGCTCGTGGCAGAGAGCGGCCTCGACAATCCGCGCGAACTGCCGCTCCATCTCCGCGTCATCCCTGATGCGGCGCCCGTGATCCTGGCCACGAACGACCCGTCGTCCCGCCCCTACTTCCCGGGAGACACGCTGCGGTTCGATTACAAGGCACAGGATGATATCGGTCTGGCGGACGTGGCGCTCGTCTCCGTCAGCGGTGGGTTCACGCAGGAGGCCGAGCTCGCGAAGATCGGCCTCCGCGAGGCGTCGGGCTCGATTGCCGTGCCGGTCTCTGCGCTCGCCACTCCAGGATCGGGATCGGTGCAGGTGCGGCTGACCGCCCTCGACGGCAAGGGGCAGCGGGGCAATTCGCCGATGATGACGCTGCAGATCGCGTCCGCCTCCTACGAGCAGCAACTGCGAGCCGTCCTTCGCAGCCTCGATGGCCGGCAGACCGGCGGCCCGCCGCACCTGCGTGAGCAGCTCGGCTTCCCATCCCGGGAGCGGCATGCGGCGCGTCTCAAGTCGCTTCGCGGACTGCAGGCGAAGATCGCGATCCTCCGCGAGCTCGGCGGCGATCCGGCCGATCCCAAGGTGGCCCCGCAGGTGGCCGAGGCCCGCAAGCTGATGGCCTTCGACTTAGGGTTCGATTATCTGATGCCCTACCAGACGGTGGGGCACGGTGGCCTGAGGGCCCTCGACGTGATCGGCCGCATGCCGATGACGGTTCGGCTGCAGGCGATCGTGCGCGACGCCACCTGCGGAGCCGAAATCGCCGTGCCACTCACCACGATCCAGCCCGCCTTCGAGACCGCGCTCACAGCAGCCGATCGGCCCGCGGCGCTCGAAGGCTTCGCCAATGCGATGGGCGGGTTCATCACGCGGCAGGAGTCCGTGGTGGCCAGGCTCGACGACTTTGCCCGCATGACGCAGGTGGAATTGGCCGGCCTTCTCGCCACGCGGCTCTCACGTGGCCTTCCAGCGGATGCAGACCGCGACCGGATCGTGGCGACGACCGCGCAGCTCGAGGAACTCGTCCGCCTCGTTACGGGGCCCCTGTCTGCCGCTCCGGAGGGACAGTTGCCGGTGGTGCCAGCCGAGCAGGCCAAGGCCCTCGCTGCCGTCATGGGGGCCGCCGACCAGCGGGCCGTGCTCGACGCGGCCGTTCAACCTTGTGCGGCGCTCGTGCGGGTGTTCGAGGCGGAGGCCGCGCGGCTCGGCGTCGATCCCGCGATCCAGGAGATCGGGTTGGACGCGGCGGTCGCAGATCTGGGGCCCGGGCCCGAGCAGCAGGGCCGCCGCGACATCTACGCCCTCTGGATCGACCTGCAGACCGACGACACCGACATCGACGAGACTCGCCTGCTCGCCCACGCGGCAGCCCTCGAGCGACTCGCCGCCGGCGGAGCCTTTGCGTCGCTGCCCGCCACCGCCGACGATCCCGCGGCCATCAGCCTGCGGATGGCAACCTGTCTGTCGCGGTTCGCCGATCAGGCCGCGGCGGTTCGCGGCGCGATCGTGAGCGGCGCCAGCGAAGATCCCACGCTCCGCGAAGCGTCGTGGGTAAGGCTGCGGGAGCTCGCCTTCATGCTCGCACGCGAGTCCTCGGTGGGAGGCGGGCTACCACCCGAGTTTCTCGCGAGCCTCGAGCCCGCGCGGCCCTGGCTGCCAGCGGCCGACGCGCTCGCGGCGCTCGTGCCCACGCTGACGGCGTGGGAGACCCGGGCCCGCGGGCTCTCGGCCGGATTGATGGAGCCCGCGCGGCAACGGCTGGCGAATGTCGCCAGCGAGATCGCCACCTGGCCCGCCGAGGATGCCGCGGCGCTCGATGCCTACGGCCGCGACATCGAAGGCCTCGCGGCCGCGCTCGAAGCAGGGCTCACCGCAGACAATCTTTACCGTCGGCTGCCACAGTTCGACGCCCGGCTGGCGGTCACCGCCGCGGTGATGCTCGAGCGGCTCGCGGTCGCGGAGGCGGCACGGCTGCAGGGAGTCGGTCCCGACGTCGGCATCGACGCGATCGCGACCGCGAGGATCGCCGTCGGCAAGCTCCGCGAGCACCTCGGCCGTCGCGTGGGGGCGGTCTCCTCGCTCGGCCAAGCGACGTCAAAGGCTGTTCACGTCAGTCCGCAGGATGCGATTCGCACGCTGGCGCTTGGCAAGGCGAAGGTCTGCACCGAGCACCGCGGCCTCGTGGCGGAGGTCCGCCGGCTGTGCGATCCCGCGATCACGCCCGAGGCCAGGCAGGCGGTGCTCGAGTCGCTCGGGGTCGGGCACATCGTCGAGAAGGAGCAGAAGGCGATCGGGGCGGCGATCGGGATCGCGACGGCTGCACCCGTGCCGGCCGCAGCCTTGCTCGGGCTGCCGTCGGCCGAAGGCGTCGGGGTGGCGATGTTCTGGGAGCGGGTGCTCTTCGGCGTGGCCGAGCTCCGCGAGGCGGTGGAACGGGAAGACGCGACCGCGGCAAGCATGGCCCGTGAGGCGATCGCAACGCGGATGAAGGCCGTGGCAACGCCGCCGCAGCAGGCTCGCGGCCTGGCCGACTGGCTCGCGCAGCCTCCGGAGACAGCCCTTGCCGACAAGGCCCGCGCCGCCAAGGAGCTTGCCGAGATCGCAACCGAACTGGCGACCCTCGCCCGACCGCCGGCCGTCTATCCCGCCGAACTACGGCTCGCGCAGCAGTGGCAGGCAGTCTGGCGGCAGCGGTTCGTGTTGGCCGACGATGCCACGGCACGCGGGCCTCTCAGCTGGGCCGTCACCGACGTCGAATGGCTGCGTCGCAAGCGGGAGGCGGCGGCCGCCAACGTCGGCATCGGCAGCCTGCAGGTTGGGGCGGAAGACGACCTCGCCGCGCTCAAGCTGCCCAAGCACATCATCCAGGAGCTGCGGCGGGCCCGCGAGGGCACGATCCCCGAGCTCTACCGTGACCGCAGCCATACGTACATGTCCACGATCTTGGAGAAGGCGCGATGACTCGCACACGATTCGTGACATCGACCCTTGCGCTGCTGATGCTCGCAGGATGCGCGGCCCGTGTCGGCCGTGCCGCGGAGCCGGCCGCCACTCGCGACCGCGAGGTCCGCGCGGAGATGACGACGCGGGGGCTTTCCTATCTCGCGTCGATCCAGCGGACGGATGGCGGACTCGGCGATACGCGGCAGAAGGGGGTGACGTCGCTCTTTATCCTGGCCTGCCTCGCGGCGGGACACGGGCCCGACGATCCCGTATTCGGTGAGCCGGTGCGGCGGGCCGCCGACTGGATTCTGGCCAACAGTCCGCAGTCGTTTCTCGGGGGGAGCGAGGAGCCCAACGAGGACCACGCGCTGGCCGCGACTGCGCTCTGCGAACTGGCGGGCACCGACACCGATGCCGCCCGCAACCTCGCGGTCTACCGCAAAGCCAGAGCCGCGCTCGAGGTGTCGCTGCAGCTGCAGGACAAGCAGCCAAACCCCGCGACCGGCGGCGGCTGGCGTCCGGACGATCGCACGCGGACAAACGACCGCCTGCTCACGGCATGGTTCCTGCTCCACCTGCACGGGGCGCGGCTTCGCGACGAGCCGATCCCGAAGGGCAGTTTCGACCGCGGCTGCGGGTTCGTGACGCACAGTCAAAACACGACGGGCAAGGGGGAAGGCCGCGGCGGATTTTCGGTCGATGCCGCTGGCCTGCCGGTGCGGAGCGTCACGGCGGCTGGCGCCTGGGTGCTCATGGTGCAGGATGACCCGGCGGCGGCGGAACGGCTTGCCCTTGCCCGCCAATGGCTCGCAGCCCATCCGCCCCGCTGGCAGGGGCCACACTTCTACGAGACCAACTTCTTCGCGGTGCGGGCGCTGGCCGGAAGCCGTCCGCTGCCCGACGACGGCATCTATGCGGCCTCCTTCACGCGGCTCGTGCGTCTGCTGCGGGAACGTCAGGAGGCCGACGGCGGCTTCCCGTTTCCGCCGGGCCATGCCCAGGCCCGTCTCGCGATGGGCCGCGGCTATTCGACGGCGCTGGCGATCCTCGCGCTCAATGTCGACCGCGGGCAGTTGCCGCTCGACGCAGTGGCCGCGCAAACGGCCGCACTCGCACGCTGAGGAATCGTGCACTGCCGCGGCGCCGAACTTCGGCGAACCCACAGCCAGCCTTCAAGAACAGCGAGATCCGCCGCAACCCACCGCAGACTACCAATCTGCGGCTACATGTTTGCAGGTGCAGACTGTTCATCTGCACGCCTCCCAACCACAGAAATTACTCTCGCATGACCCGCCCCCTCCGCAGCCTCCTCGTCCTCGCATACGCCTGCCTATCGTCGCTCGGGGCCGCTGCCGCGCCCGTCGCAGAATTCAACGGCCCCTTCCCGAGCTGGGCCAACGTGAAGACCGAGTTCGGCGCGGTCGGCGACGGCAAGGCCGACGACACGGCCGCGATCCAGAAGGCGCTCGAGAGCGTGCGGAGCAGCAGCTCGCCGAAGAAGGTCCTCTATTTCCCCGCCGGCACCTACCGCATCACCTCCACCCTGCGGCTCGACCGGATCTCGCACAACGAGCCGCTCGGGATGAGCATCACCGGGGAACATCCGGAGAAGACGATCATCAAGTGGGACGGGCGCGCGGGGGGCAACATGCTCTTCTACGACGCCTGGTACGCAAGCATCAGCCGCTTCACGCTCGACGGCGCGGGCAAGGCGAAGACGGCGATCGAGCACGGGCCGAAGTTCGCCACCGCCAACGAATGCACCGACATGATCTTCAAGGATGTCGAGTTCGGCATCGAGGCGGGCAGCGCCGCGGGCATCGCCGAGACCGCCGTGCTCCGCTGCCGGTTTTTCCGTTGCGGCAAGGCCGCCATCAGCATCCAAGACTTCAACTCGCTCGACTGGTACATCTGGGACTGCTGGTTCGAGGACTGCGGGATCGGCGTCACGAACGAGTTCAAGGCTGGCAACTTCCACATCTACCAGAGCACGTTTCTTGCCGCGATCGCGCTCGACGCCGATCACCCGCGGGCGAAGATCATTCCCGACGTGTTCCACATGCACATCACCCACTCGGGATTCAAGGGAATCAGGCACTTGCGCGGGGATTTCTTCGCCATCTTCCAGTTCAACGACGCCCCCGCCGCGCCGGCGATCGACCAGCTCAAGGACGAGCACCGCGTCTTCCCGGGCGACGGCATTCTCCCACTGGCCGACATCCTCCGCGACCTGCTGGCAATCGGCTACGCGGGCTGCGTCTCGCTCGAGCTCTACAACCCCGAATACTGGAAGCGGGATCTGGAGGGCGTCGCCCGCGAGGGCCGCGAGAAGACGCTCAAGCTCATCACGCAGGCGACGGCAAGCGATCCGCAGAAATGACGGTGGCGTTTTGAAGGGATTCAGATGATGACGAAACCGGTTTTTCATGCAATTTGTTCGGCTCTTCTGGTCGCCCTCGCAGCGGCTGGCCCGATCTGCGCCGCAGGGCCGCTGCCGGCCGCCGAGTGGGAGTCGATACCGCCTGCCAACTGGAAGGGGCCGGTGTCGGTGGAGGTGGAGCCGCTCGGCCGCCGGGCCGCCGCCGCGATCGCGGTGCCGAAGAAGGAGGCCGCAGCAATCGAGATTCAGAGCCGCACGCCGCTCCCCGCGGGCCTCTACGAGGTGCGGCTGACGCTTCGCAGTTCCCACGCCCACGAGCCAGTCTCGTTTCATTCACGGGTGGGTTGTGTCGCAGGCGGCGCCGTTGCGGAGCGGTGGGAGGCCTCGGCCTTTGCCCTTAGCCACCAGCCGGAGATCCGCACCACGCGGATCGCGCACCGCGGCAAAGGACCGCTGGCATTCTCGATTCGGGCCGAGGCCGACGAGGCGATCGTCACGAAGCTCTTCGAAAAGGAGATGGTGAAGCGGGACAAGCCGCGCGTCGATCCGTCGGCTGCGTCGCTCGATGCCAATCTTTCCGACGATGAGGACTTCGCACTCGAACTCTCGCTTCGTCCGACCGATGCGGTCTACTTCCTGCTCGACAAGGTCGAGATCCGGCCCCTCTCGCTCTCGGGCGCCGTGACCGACGTTGCGATCGACAAGATCCGCTACCGGCCGGGCGAGACGCTGCGGGGCGTCGCCTCCGTGGCCGACCTCGGCGGCGCCGCAGGCCAAGGCACGGTCGAGATCCGGCTCGAGCACGGCCTCGGCGACCGAACGCGAGTGGTGAGCCTGCCGGTCAGCCTGGCGGCGAAGCCGCAGCAGATTCCCTTCGAGCTGCCGCTGCCGAAGGACGAACTCGGCTATTCGATCGTGGCGGAGTTCGTCTCGGCCGACGGCCGCGACCGGGCCGGTGCCGCGGAGTATTTCTCGATCGCCGAGAACTTCCAGCGTGTCGCCATCTTCGGCGGCGGCCTGGCCACCCGCGATGCCGTGCTCACCGAGGCCGACGAGCCGCGGATGCGGGATCAGCTCGCCGCGACCCGCCGCGACTACGTGAACGCAGTCGAATACTTCGCCTGGGCCCCCGACGACATGGTCGAAATGAGCCCCGACGAGGACTTCTGGAGCTCCGGCCAGACGAATTACCGCATGCACCGCGAGACGATCCGCCGACAGATCCGGCTCGCCCACGAGCAGGGCGTGGCGGTGGCCACCTACGGCAAATTCGTGATGAGCGGATTGGCCGGCTGGCAGACGGCCTACGACCGGCCGCTCGACCACCGCTTTCAATACAACTATCCCGTCGGCATGTGGGAGGGAGTCGACGTGACGTCCTTCGACCGCAGGCGGGACGGCGACTTCGCCGTCTACGGCAAGATGCCGACCGTTCCCGGCGCGCAGCCCTTCAATAATTGGTGGGCCAGTTTCCTGCCGATCAATCCCGATCCCACGCCTCGGATGGCCCGTATCGCCGCCGAGGAGTGCGTCCGCTCGATCGAGATGTTTGGCTGGGATGCAATCCGCTGGGACGGCCACATCCGCGCCGGCGGCCAGTGCGGCCGCAGCGGCAGCTACGACGCCCGCGCAGCCAGGCGCACGCAGAGCCTCACCCGCTACTTCAAGGAGATCGTGGCCGAGCGGTTCCCCGATTTCCGGCACGGCTACAACTACTTCCTGATCGAGCCCGACAAGGGCCTCGACTGGGCCGTCGGCGACTACGAACTCGACGAACTCTGCCGCGGCGGCGGCCTGCTCATGAACGAGTCGATCGGCAACGCCAGCGCCGGCTGGACCTTCGACCAGGTGGCCCGCAACCTCCAGTCCGACGGCGACCTCTGCCGGGAGCGGGGCGGCTACTATCTCGGGATCAGCTTCGCGGAGAAGAACCTGCCGCGAGACCCGGTCATCGAAAGCGCGTTGTGGGCCGCCGCGGGCTGCCGCCCCTACAACGCGTCGATGACCCGCGAGGTCCGCCGCTACTGCACGCGGTATGGTCAATACACGTTCGACGAGCGGCTGCGCCGGATCGCGACGCCCGAAAAAATCATGGCGGCCCGCGGCGAGACCCGGCTCGACTGGCGGCGGTTCGTCTACGAGACGCCGGCGACCGGCGGCACGCGGCAGCTCGTGGTCAATTTCTTGAACCTCCCCTGGACCGCGGTCCGTCCTGCCCGCGAGGGCGCCGAAGAGCCCATCTACGACATGCCGCAGGGAACGGAGGCGGTCGAGTTCGCCCTCACGCTGCCCGACGGGGTCACGGCGACGGCGGTCCGACTGATCGAGCCGCTCACGCTCGAGGTCGTGCCGGCCGCGGTCGCCGATGGCAGCTTCACCATCCCGCCGGTCTCCACGTGGCTGGTCGCCGTGATCGACCTCAAGGTGAAAGAGGGAAGCCCGTCGCCGGCCGATCTCTACGAAGTGCCGCGGACGCTCGGCGTCGAACGGCCGGGCGGGGCCGACACGCCTCTCCGCGAAGTCGTGCTCGATCCGACGGTCGAAATCTGGGAGGTCAACAAACGGATCGGCGAGCTCGATCCGGCCGAGGATGCGAAGGCGGCAGCCGAGCGGCAACGGTTCGATGGGCTCGACGACGCGGAGCGGAATCGCGCGCTGCTCGCCCGCCGGCCGACCGTCGAGTCGCTCGCCAAGGACTGGTGGAAGGGCGCGGCCATCCCCGCCGACCAGCAACTCGCCGCGAAGCCGCCGTCGTTCGGCGACCTCGCCCCGCGCCGCAACGATCGCGTCGACATCTTCTACGCCCGCGGAGCGATGGACTATCGGCTGCGACTCCACGAAGCCTTCGCGCCATTCGAGCGGGTCGGCATCCATCATGCCGGACTGTGGGGCGCCGTTCGCCAAGGGCCCGGCATGGGGCTCGCAGGCGGCGTGCCCGCGGCCCGCTATCCCGAGTTCGACCTCATGGTCTTCACCGGCATCCCGCACTGCGCGATCGGCGTCGAAAACAGCTACGCCCTCGTCGAATGGGTGAAGGCCGGCGGCGGGGCGGTGTTCACCGGCGGCGAATACGCCTTCGGCAAGGGAGGCTACATCCACACCGTGCTCGAGCGCGAGCTCTTGCCCGTGCGCATGACCGCGATGAAGGACACGATCACCGAAGAGCCAAAGCCCTTCGAGCCGGGCCCCGACTTCGCGGACCTCGGCATCAAGGCCGACTTCACGGCACGGCCGTCGTTTTGGGTGCGGAACGAGGTGGTGGTCGAGCCGGGCACGAAGGTGTTTCTCACGAGCGGCCGCCTCCCCGTGCTCGTGGGTCGGCAGGTCGGCAAGGGACGCGTCGTCTGCCTGCTCGTCGACCACCGCGGCCTCTCCGAAGGTGACGTCACCGCCTTCTTCGACTGGGCCGACTGGCCGCGGCTCTTCGGGGCCGCCCTGCGGTGGGCGGCGCCGGAAGCGGCCGCCAGCGGACAGACTTCGCCGGCAGCGGCGGCGAAGAAGCCGTCGTCGGCCAAGGCCCGCGAGAAAGATGTTGACGATCTCTTGGAGGAAGCGCTCGGCGACGACGGGCCCGACGAGAGCGTGGTCGCGGTGCCGAAGAACGAGGCGGAGCGGCGGCAGGAGCAGCGTGATGGCATGATGGCCATCGCCGCGCTCGAAACGCCCGACCGCGTGGACGAAGGCACGAAGAAGGTTGCGGCGTGGAACCGTCAGGAGTCCGACGCCACAAAGGCGTTCGCAAAACTCAATGGCGACGACACCGCGATCCTCGCCGCGGCCCGCTGCCTCGATGCCGAGGCCACCTTCGAGCGGCTCGGCTGGCTCGCCTATCTGGCCCGACACCGTCGGGCCGATCATGGCCGCGCGTTCCTGCGGGAGTGGCTGCTGGCACGTCAGTATGCGGACGAGTGCTACCGCACGAGCGGCAACCTCATCGACAAGGACAAACTGGAGGGCAGACGGGCCGAACTGGTCTCGGGCAAATGGAACGATCTCGCGGCAAGGTTTTACGCCGTGCAGGAGGCGGCCACCGCCGACGCCGAGGCGATCGTCCGCTCCATGCCGAAGGAGGCCGCCGACGTGCTCGTGGCTGCACGTTTCACTCAGCCGCGGCACGCCGCGATGAACCTGCTCGGCCGAATCGAGCCGGCTGCGAGCCGCGAGATCCTCGAGCGACTGGCGGCTGAAGCCCATCCCGACCTGGCGGCCTTCGCCCGAGCGCGGCTGCAAGTGGCTGCCGCGGCGGCGCGGTAGGCTCCAACATGCTCGGAGAACTTTCCGTGACCGCTCCCGACTGCCACCTCGTTGTTCTTGCGCTGGCAATGCTCCTTCCTGAACTCACGACCCTGGCCGCCGACGCGGGCCGGCCGCCGAACATCGTCTGGCTCACCGCGGAGGACATGAGCCCCTGGATCGGCCCCTACGGCGACCGAACAGTTCCCACGCCCCACCTCGACCGGCTCGCCCGCGAGGGCGTGGTCTATGAGAATGCCTTCGCCACTTCGCCGGTCTGTGCGCCGGCACGGTCGTCGCTGATCACTGGCATGTTCTGCACCCGCATCGGCACGATGCACATGCGGAACAACACGCATCGCCTGGTAGCCGCCGCGGGCGACGGAGATGCGTTGGGGCAGGCGTCAGGAGAGATACCGGCCTATGAGGGGGTGCCTCCGGCGTTCGTCCGCTGCTTCCCCGAGTGGCTCCGGGCCGCCGGCTACTACTGCACCAATAACTCCAAGAAAGACTATCAATTCCACGAGCCCGTGACCGTCTGGGATGCATCGAGTGACTCGGCCCACTGGAGGAATCGCGACCGGGACCAGCCGTTCTTCGCGGTCTTCAATTATGGCGGAACGCATGAGAGCCAGGCATTTCCCGAGGCGGCCCGTCGCCCGCAGGCTGTCGCGGCCGAGAATGTGCCGCTGCCGCCGTTCTATCCCGACACGCAGCACGTCCGTGACGCGGTTGCCCGCACCTACGACAACATCGCCGCGATGGACGCTTGGGTCGGCGAACGGCTCGAGGAACTTAAGCAGGATGGGCTGCTCGAAACCACCGTCGTCATGTTCTTCAGCGATCATGGCGTCGGCCTGCCGCGGGGCAAGAGGTCGTGCTTCGATACAGGCCTCCGCGTGCCGCTCATCGTGAAGCATGCGGGCGCCGCACGTGCGGGCAGCCGCGACGGCCGCCTCGTGAGCTTCGTCGACTTCGGTCCCACGGTGCTGTCACTCGCCGGGATCGAGCCCGACCGCCGTCTCGATGGCACGGCGTTTCTCGGGCGGTTCGCCACCGAGCGGTCCGATTACCGCAGGGGCCACGTCTATGCCAGCGCCGACAGGTTCGACGAGGTCTACGACCGCAGCCGCAGCGTCTCCGATGGCCGCTTCCGCTATACCCGCCATCTCATGCCCGACCTGCCGTACCTGATCCGCAACTCCTACCGCGAGCGGCTGCCGATGACCGCCGACCTCTACGATCTCCAAAAAACCGGCCCGCAGCGGCCGGAGCAGTGGCAGGTGGCGGCCACGAAGCGACCGGCCGAGGAGTTTTACGACTCGGAAGCGGACCCGTGGGAGGTGAACAACCTGATCGACTCGGGCGCGCATCAGCAGCGAATCGCCGCACTCCGAGAACATCTCGACGCCTGGATGAAGGACACAGGCGACCTCGGCCTCGTGCTGCCGGAGACGAGGCTCGTCAACGAGCGGCTCTGGCCGCCGGACGGCCGGCAACCCACCACGCCGCCGGCCGAGATCAGTGACAAGGCCGTGCAACGCGGGGATGGGATGGCCTTCGTCGTGACGCTGTCGTGCGCCGATCCCGGGGCATCGATCGGCTATCGGCTGGCCACGGAGAAACGCTACAGCGGTCCTTGGCGGGTCTACACCGGTTCGTTCGAGACGCCGGCAGACCGCCGGTTCATCGAGGTTCAAACCCACCGCATTGGCCACAGCCCATCCACGACCGGCGCGTTCTTGGGCGGTGAGTAGGGCGACCCTCGCGCTCAACCGCCCGCCAGGCCGGCTTTGAGCAGCCCGAGGTCAAAGCCTCGGGCCACGGCCCCCGTGCGGTCGGTGGCACCGAGCTTCTCGAGAATGAAGGTCACGTGCCCCTTGACGGTCCGCTCCGAGATCGACATCGCCCGGCCGATCTGCGCGTTGCTCAGTCCTCGCCGCATCAGCCTGAGCACCTCCGTCTCCCGAGGCGTGAGCAGCGTGTTGGCGGCCGGCTTCGTCTCCACCGCGACGCCCTGCACGATTCCGGTGTGGCCCGCATGCACCCGCGAATCGCCTTGATGAGGAGCCGGTGCTCCACGTTCTTGGAGAGGAAGCCGCTCGCACCATTGCGCATGGCACGGTCCGCGACCTCGGCCGAGTCGGAGGATGTGAGCACGATGACCCGGGGCGTTCGCTTAAGGCAGAGCATCCTTTGCAGCGTCTCGAAGCCGTCGATCCCCGGCAGGCTCAGGTCGAGCAGGCAGACGTCTGGGCGGTGATCAGCCACCAACTGCAACGCCTCCTCCCCGCTACTGGCCTGACCCACCACGACGAGGTCGGCCTGCCTCTCGAGAAGATTCAGGAGCCCGGTCCGCAGGATCGGATGGTCGTCGACCAGGAAAATGCGGATCGTGCTTGAGCGGTCGTTCGACATCATGGTGATAGTGAAGCAGCTTCGTGTTCCATCCGCCCCGTACGATCGGCCGGGGTGGGGACCGATGCCGGCAGCCGCACGACGACAGTCGTCCCGCTCCCGGGCTGGCTTTCGATCGCGATCGAGCCACCGAGCCGCTCGACCCGCTCGCACATCCCCTCGATCCCGAAGTGCCCCTCCCGGGCCCCGGGGCGAGACGCGGGGTCAAACCCGTGGCCGTCATCGCGAACGGTCAATTCCACGGCAGAAGGTCCGGCGGCCGTGAGCGGCGCGACCGGGCCAAACCGCACGGCGATCGCCGACGCATCGGCATGCCGCAGGGCGTTCAGGAGCGATTCCTGGGCGATGAGCAGCAGGTTGCCCGCCACGAGCTCGTCGAGCGTGGGCGTGCTTTCGGCCACGCCCACGTCGATCACCACGTCTCGCTCCTCGCCGAGGCGGGCGGCAAGATCGGCGAGCGCCGCAGGGAACGGCCGACCGGAAGGGGCCGCCGCCTTGAGCGCCCACACCGTGCCCCGCAACTGCCGCATGGCATGCGTCACCATCCTCTCCACGAGACCGAAATGCCGATCGACGTCCACCGACGGTCGCCCCTCGTCGTCCTTGCACGCGGCCACCTGGTAGCCGATGCCGGTCACCGTCTGCAGCACCGTGTCGTGAAGGTTCACGGCGAGCCGGTTGCGTTCCCGCAGCGTCGCTTCGAATTCCACCGCCGCATCACGTCGCAGCCGGATTTCCTGAGCAATCTGCTGGGCAAGCCGCATCGCCTGCCGCCGCAGGAGCACCCCCCAGAGAAACGCACCGGCCGCCGCCGCCGCCAACGCTCCGGCGAGAATCGCCAGACGGCGTGGCGTCCACCACGATGGCGGCCGCAGCACCACGACGTCGTCTGCCGAACGGACGAGCAGTCGCATGCGATCGCTCACGTTCGGGAGCCACTCCCACGCATCGGCGGGCGGCTCCCAGTCGGTATGGGCGATGCCCGTGAGCATGACCTCACTGCCGGGCATGAGCCCCCGCAGCCGCAATTCCGCGGCCACCGACAGGATCGCCACCACGGTCGTCTTGCCGGCTGCGAGGATCAGGCTCCCGCCGGCATGGGTGGCCTGCTTCTCGAGGAGCGTGGCGGGAAACGTGACGAGGCAGCCTTCGTAGTCGCCCGGATCGGCCATGATGTAGGAGCGGGCTGCGAAGAGGTTTTTTTCGAGGATGGCGTCGGGGGTGATGGCGACGGGCCGTGGCGGGCTGCCCGAGGCGATCCGTCGCACCACCGCATGACACAGGCCGGCGACGCGGCCGCTCGTATCGACGAAGCCTGCCGCCTCGACACGGTCGCCAGGGGTGAACGGCTCGCTTGAGTCGGTGGCCACCCGCACGCCCATAACCCCGTCCTGAAGGTGAAGCTCCGTGGCGGCCGCCGCATAACTCAACGTCCCCTCGATCCGCACCATGTGGCCATCGTGCGGCTCGGCGCGGAAGCCGTTCAGATGCCGGAGCGGGAGCATGGGCGTTTCGAAGGGAGGCAAACGCCGGGCGGCGATGACGGTGGCCCTGCCCGACTTGCCGACCGTGAGCGAGGGCATCGTCAGTTCGCCGCGGGTGTTCGTCCGGGCCATCGCGACGCCGGCCACCCGCACCTCGGCATCGACGAGCTCGTCGGGGGCTCCCTGCATGGCCTCCCGCTCGACATGGACGATGAATGGCTTCCCGTCCACAGCCATCGACAGATCGAACGCGCCGGCCGACTCTCGCACCGCACGGACAACCCCTGCGATCTCGACAAACTGGCAGTCGTCGGCGCCCGAGAAGAAGCGGTGGGGGGACGTGCCGCGGGGCTTCGGCGTCGTCGCGGAGCCGATGACGCGAATCGCAGTGGGCAGAATCGACGGGGCGAAGCCAGCGGGAAACAGCCGGCCCTCGACCTCGACCTCGACACTGGGAACGACGTCGTCAAGGACCGAGGCGTCCTGGATGAGCCCGCGTTTCCGCGCTCTGTAGAAGTTGACGAAGATGCCGCCGTCTCCTTCCTGCAGAACGAAATTCCATTGATCTCTCCACGTGACGACGCCCCGCACCCTGACGGCCGGCTCACCCTCGACAGCCTCCGGGCTGAGCTGACGCAGCGTCGCGATCGGCTGCACGTCGATGCCGGTCGCGGCCGCCTCTTCGAGGCCGAGGCACACAATCACGCACAACAGCACTTGAACGCGGCGGCTCGTCATCCAGGCAACCTCCCCCTTCAGAATACCCGCTTTCGGCCCGAAAGCCCGCGATCCCGTATTCGGCGACCCCGTACGAAGGTACGGGGCGGCGGACGCCGGGGTGGTAGTAGGATAATGTTTGTAGGAAGAACATTTGAGAGGGGGAGCGACTCCCGGCGTGGCCCCTTCGCGGTCCGCTTTCGGACATTCCATCGATCTAGCATTCCATCGATCTAGGAGGACTGATCATGCAGCGCCGCTGTTTTCCAGGCAGCCCGTCCCGTCGGGCCGCTTTCACACTTGTGGAGCTGCTGGTGGTGATCGCCATTATTGGCACGCTCGTCGGGTTGCTGCTGCCCGCTGTCCAGGCAGCCCGAGAATCTGGCCGCCGTACCGCCTGCGGCAACAATCTCCGCCAGATGGGGCTGGGTTGCCACAGCTACGCAAGCGCGAAGACATATCGAAAAGAAAACTTTTTCCCGCCGGCGTACTCGAATACCTCGAACGGCCAGGGCCCGACGACGTGGGTCGTCTACATCCTGGGCTTTACCGAGGAAAACAAACTTGCCGACGCCATCGCCAGTTCCGTTAAGGCGAGCGGTGCCGGCACCACGGCAAACAATTACGGAACGACGAGACTCAGCTTCGCCAGGTGCCCGTCGTTTCGGGTCGCCACAGGCGTTCTTTGCTATGCGGGAAACACGGGGAGTGGCGGGACGGCGCCGACCACCGCTAATCCCACGAGCGTTACCACGTATTGCCCAGGCGCCCCGGGCAACTTGAATATCCTTCAGGATAGCAACGGGGGCATGAAACCTGCGGACTTGAATGGCCGGGGGTTGGCACTCTCCTCCTTCAAGGGCACGGGTTCGTCAAAAGTGATCATGCTGGGCGAGGTCGCCGGCTGGACGGGCACGGCTGACGCGAAAGCTGCGTGCACCGACTGGTATCCGAGTACTGCTACCTACCATCAAATCAACGCGAGAGTGGACGTGTATGGCCTCGGCAAAACGGCCTACGCCTCGGATCACACCGGCGAGGTGATCGGCGTCTGCATGGCCGATGGTTCCGTTCAGTTTTTGAAAATCGACGACATCACCACGGACAACACCCAGCGGAGATAGCGCCGAGAAGGGCGTGCTTTTCCATCGATTCGTTCATTGAGTTCTTATCTTTTTTTTCTCATCGACGAGGCACCTTTATGGCTTTCAAAAGCTCTGTCTTCCCTGCACTGCGTCGTAGCGATGGTCCAGCCCAAGGCGGGTTCACGCTCGTCGAGCTGCTCGTGGTGATCACGATCATCGCCACCCTCGTCGGGATTCTCCTGCCTGCGGTCCAGACTGCCCGCGAATCCGGCCGACGAACGGCCTGCGGCAACAATCTCAAGCAAATCGGTCTCGCTCTCGCCAACTACCACGACATCAAGAGACGGTTTCACCCGGCAAAGGGCTTCCGGGAGTTCGGGGCGTCGACCACCCCCTCTCAAACGGTCAACGAAATCGGTTCCCTCGTCGTGCTCGCACCATACGCCGAACAGTCAGATCTCTATAACGGCGCCATGGCTGGATCGGGGGAACCAAAGAATAACGCGTTTCTGAACGGAACCAGAGCGACTCTCGAATGGGTCTTGTGTCCGTCCGACTCCGAAGCGAGGAAATGTACGTCCGCAGGCAACTACAAGTGCAACGGAGGCGACGTGTTCGGAGGTCGTTATACCATGACTTCGCGACGTGGACCCTTTCAGCCCATCACCATCACGGCCGACAGCAGCGTCAAGGAAACGTTCTCGTCCACATCGGGTCGTTACACGAGCCAGAAGGATATCACCGATGGCCTTTCGAAGACGCTCGCGTACACCGAGCACGTCGTCGTCGACGGCACGATCCAGATTGGCCCGATCTTCGCAAAGCCCGCCTACAGCGTCTCGGGATGGGGCGGTGCCACCTCGGTTCCGCAAAACTGCATCAGCAAGGCACCGGCACCAATTGCTTCGAGCAATTACTTTAACGGCGGTCACTGGGCCTCACAGGAGTGGGGCGCTGCCAGAATCTTCACGATCCTGCCGCCAAATTCCGCCCCCGTGTGCACCAGCAGCGCACCGAGCGTTTCCTATCCCGGCGCAGACATGCAGTATGCCCTGATGAACCCGGCGAGCTGGCACGAGGGTGGCATCAATGCGGTCATGCTCGACGGCGCCGTCCGTTTTGTCGCAGACAACATCGATGCCGGAAATCCGAACGGCCCCGCTGACTCAAACGGCGACAGCTACGTCGGCCCCTCGAAATGGGGCGTATGGGGCGGCATGGGCACCCACAAATCCGCTGAGGCGATCACCCTGGATTGATTGATGAAAACACTTGCTCAGCACGCGCAGTCCCGCCCATCGAGCCGCGAGTCTCGGAACGGAGCCACGATCGAAACACAGGCCGGATCATACGGTTGGCACCGTTGGTCGGCTGCCTTGATGATCCTGGTTTTCATTGTCGCCTGCTCCCGCAGGTCCGGCCCCGACGTGCAGATGGTCGAAGGCCAGGTGCTTCTGGATGGTCAACTCCTGGCGAATGCTGACGTCGGCTTCAATCCTGCGTCGGATTCGGCGGTCGCGGCCGGCGGTCAGACAGACGAAAAGGGCGTCTTCAACCTCACGTCGGCCCGGGCCGGCTCCCGAGGACGCGGCGCGACCGTAGGAGCGTATGTGGTCACGATCCGGAAATACCGCAACCGCGTTGAGGATCTCGGCCCCATGCCCGATCCGCAAAATGACCCGGAAGGGTCCGCGACATGGCAGGCAGAAGCCGCGCGTCTCAATCGGCTCCCGCCCGAATCGCTCATCCCGGCTTCTTATGGAGACTCGGCCACCTCACCGCTGCGGGCGGAGGTGAAGAAAGGCCCCAACACCTTCACATTCGAGCTTTCGAAGGATGTCATTCCTGCGAAGTGACGGCTGAGCCGGCCCGAACGGACAACGGGACGCAGCCACTCCTGTTCGGCACGATACGTGCTGTTCCCCCGTGGCGGCAAGTTTTTAACTTGTCCGTCTCCCCCGTCCCCCGTGGCGGCAAGTTTTTAACTTGTCCGTGTCCCCCGTCCTCCGTGGCGGCAAGTTTTTAACTTGTTCGTGTCCCCGGCACGGATTCCACAAGTTAAAAACTTGTGGCCACGGGTCGAACTCCTTCGGTCTCGTCCTTCATGCCGAGACAGCCTCAACCCCTCCCCAGTGGCGGCAAGTTTTTAACTTGTCCGTCTCCCCCGTCCCCCGTGGCGGCAAGTTTTCATCGAAGACATCGTCCGCGCCGATGCAAGGGCTGGAATCCTCCGCAAGGCTGGGCTCGCCGCCATTCCGCTCCTGGCGTGCGATGTTATCTCGCCGGAATCGCTGGCCTTCGCCAACCGACTGGGCGTGCGGGTCTGGCGCAATGAATCCCTCGTGGATGCTGCAGCCTAACCGGCCGGATACACTGTCGGGCTCGAGATCCGCAAACCCCTCCGGAATCCGCCCGTGCCCACGATCCAAGTCGGCGACACGTCGCCCCCCTTCCAGGCGAAACTGCAGGACGGCAGCACGTTCGACTCGACGTCGCTCCTCGGCCGCAAGTCGCTGGTGCTCTTTTTCTACCCCAAGGACAACACGCCCGTCTGCACGCAGCAGGCCTGCGCCTTCCGCGACGCCTACGCACAGTTTGTCGGCGCCGACGTGGAGGTGGTGGGCGTGAGCAGCGATTCCCCGGAGAGCCACCAGCGGTTTGCCGCGAAGCATTCCCTGCCCTTTCCGATCATCAGCGATGCCGACGGAGCCATGCGGCGGCTCTTCGGCGTGCCGCGGGCGCTCGGGATCTTTCCCGGGCGGGTCACCTACGTGATCGACAAGGAGGGCGTCGTGCGGATGGTCTACAACGCCACCCTCGCCGCCGAGCCGCATGTCCGCAAGGCGCTCGAAGCCGTCGGCCTGGCCGCGACAAAATAGAGGTGATGAAATGACTCGCACGCTTTTTCCCGGATGGGCCGCCATGTTTCTGGCCTGCTTGGCGGTCTCGGCGACTGCCGCGGATGTCCATCTCTCGCCGACGGGCAGCGACACGGCCGACGGTTCTGCCGCCGCACCGGTGGCCACGCTTCGGCGGGCCCTCGATCGCGTCCGTGAGATCCGCTCGGCTGACCGCGGCCGTGAAACCCCGGTCGAGATCCTCGTGGCCGACGGGCGGTATGAACTGGCCCAGCCGATCGTGATCACTCCCGACGACTCCGGCACGGAGAAGTCGCCAACGGTCATCCGCGCCGAGGCAGGCTCGCGGCCGGTGTTCAGCGGAGGACGGGTGATCCGCGGCTGGCAGGTTCACAACGAGGACGGCCAGGTCCGCTGGACGGTGGACATGCCTGAGGTGAAGGCCGGCACCTGGAACTTCGGCCAGCTGTTCGTGAACGACCAGCGGCGGTTCCGGCCCGTGCTTCCCGCCTCGGGCTGGTACACGATCGCCGGCACACTGCCCCCGTCGCCGGCTGCCGCAGGCAAGGGACACGACCGCTTCGTGTTCTCGGGCGACGACCTGCGGGCCGACTGGGCGAACCTTGCCGACGTCGAAGTCGTGGCGGTGCACAAGTGGACGATGTCACGGATGCCGATCGCGACGATCGCCCCGCTCGAAACCGATGCCGGCCAAAAAGTCGTCACCTTCGCCGGCCACACCCGCGGCGTGTGGGAATGGTGCTCGTTTCCCAAGGGCAACCGGTTCCTCGTGGAGAATGTCCGCGAAGCCCTTGGTGCCCCCGGCTCGTGGTACCTCGACCGGCCGACGGGCACGCTCACCTACTGCCCGCTTCCGGGCGAGACGCCGGAAACGGCGATCGTGATCGCGCCCGTCGCGGACCGGCTGGTTGAGTTTCGCGGCGACGCCGCGGCGGGCAGGCTCGTGGAGCACGTGAAGCTCGAGGGCCTCACGTTTGCCCACGACAACTGGGCGATGCAGCGGGGCGGCCAGTCGTATCCGCAGGCTGAGGCCAACGTGGGTGGTTCGATCATGGCGACCGGTGTCAGGCACCTTGCGTTCGACCGCTGCGTCGTGCGGCAGGTCGGCCGCTACGCGATCGAGTTTCGCGCCGGCTGCCACGACTGCACGGTGGAGCGGTGCGAGCTTGTCGACCTCGGCGGCGGCGGCGTGCTCGCCTCCTCGGAAGTCCATCAGATGACCGACGGCAACGCCGGTTCCGAAGGATTGGTCGACGCCAAGGACCAATCCGTACAAGGCATCACCGTCCGCGACACCACGATCGCCCATGGCGGCCGGCTGCATCCGGCGGCGGTGGGCGTCTGGATCGGCCATGCCTCGGGCTGCACCGTCGAGCACTGCGACATCCACGACCTCACCTACACCGGCGTGTCGGTCGGCTGGACCTGGGGCTATGGGCCGAGCCCGGCCCACCACAACCGGATCGCCCACAACCATATTTACGACATCGGCCACGGCGTGCTCTCCGACATGGGGGGCGTCTACACGCTCGGCATCTCGCCCGGCACGGTCGTGGAGGGCAACGTGATCCACGACATCGTCAGCCGCGACTATGGAGGCTGGGGGCTCTACACCGACGAGGGCTCGACCGGCATCGTGATGCGGAAGAATCTTGTCTACCGGACGAGTTCGGGCGGCTTTCACCAGCACTACGGCCGCGACAATGCTATTGAGAACAACGTCTTCGCGATGGCCCGCGACTGGCAGCTCCAGCGGACCCGCGTCGAAGACCACACGAGCTTCCGCTTCGAGAAAAACATCGTCTGGTGGAATTCGTCCGCGCCGCTCATCAGGCATACTGATTGGACGAATCAGGTCGTCACGAAGTCCAACTGCTACTGGAACGCCTCGGGCCCGGTCGTCTTCAACCGCGGGCATGATCTAGCGGCAAGGCAGGCGGCCGGGCAGGACGCCGGCTCGATCGTGGCCGACCCGAAGTTCAAGGATCCCGACCACGGCGACTTCACGCTCGCCTCTGATTCGCCCGTCTGGGCCCTCGGCTTCGAGCCGCTCGATCCGGCCGCCGCGGGCCGCCGCACGAAACCGTCGCTCACGGCGACGCTCCCCGAAGTCCCCACGCTCTGGCCGGAGAGCCGCAGCCGGCCGCGGTGATCCCGTCCCCGATAGCGGCGATGTCGTGCGGGGCATCTACGCCAAGGTTCAACTTCTTTGCGAGCATCCGCGGCTGGGTCAGCGATATGAGGTTGGCCAGCACGAGCAGCGCGACGTTTTTCATGGCGCGGCCTTGGCCGACGCCGGCTCCAGCCGCAAAAATCCGCCGTCGCGGACCACGCCGAGCTTCGCGTCGACCGCGGCATCGACCGGATCGGGGCCGGTCTGGCCGAGCCACCTGCGGATCTCCTTCCGCAGCCACCAGTAGCCAGAGTTCCACGAATAGAGAATGTTGCCGTGCGGCTGGCCGTTGACGGTGCTGATCGATTCGTTGAAGGCGGGCACATGCGCGATCTCGCGTTCGATCCGCTCGGCGAGCAGCCGGTCGACCTCGGCGGGGTCGGCCCCGTGCACCTCCGCGAGCAGATAGTTGGCGGCGTCGTTTAAAAACCACGAGCCGCCATAACAATAGACGCCGCTGTGGCCCGGGAGCAGTGAGCCGTCGGCGGTGGAGATCACCCGCAGGCCGTAGGGCGACTTCACCTTCTCGCTCGTCCGGAAGTGCGTGAGCACCTGCTCGTCGGTGAGCAGCTTCTTGCCGAAGACGGCGTAGGTGAGTGTGGCGCCGTAGAGCGTGTCTTGGCCGAGCGTGTCGTGCTGCTTGCGGCTGGTGGGCATGAAGCCAAGTTTTGTGTTGAAGAGCGAACGGTAGGCGGCGATCGCCCGGTCGATCTCCTCATCCGTGACGCCGAGTCCCAGCTCCTTCGCCGCGAGCAAGGCCCCGCAATGGAAGCCCTGGTTGCTCGCCGGCGAGTCGTCGTCGTCGTAGGGCAGCACGTCGTGGTAGGTCTTCCAGCCTTTGGGGTTGGGCGCACCCGGTAGCGACGGCGGCACGTAGAGGGCGTCTTTCTCGTGCGTGCGGATGAACGCATAGGCCCGCTTCACAAGTTCGTCGTTGACGGTGCCACCCGCCCGCTTCATGAGCACGGCCCAGATCAGGTAATACTGGGCGTTGTCCTCGTAATCCATCCGCGTCCAGAAGACGGCGCGGTTGGATTGAACCGTCTTTTCGGGATCGTCGAGGCCGATGGCCGTGTAGAAGCCGTCGGTCACCCACTGCTTCCAGCCGTAGGAGAGGCC
>CAZOMJ010000096.1:0-28509 GCA_964581055.1 uncultured Candidatus Kuenenia sp. | reverse complement strand
CCGTCGACCCGCGGATGAAATGGCGACCGTAGAAACACGTTGCCAGAGTGCGGATCGACGTGCATCGTCGTCAGATTGGCGAAGTCGTCGCCGAGAGCCGACAGATCCCAGTCCGCGATCATGGGGATGCCCGGTGCCGCAAGATCGAAGAATCGCAGCCGCTTCGGCTCCCGGCTGACCACCAGCAGGTGGCCGCCGACCTGGACCGCATCGATCGGTGTGCCAGGCGCGGGCAGCACCGTAGCGAGCGTGTTGCTTTCCTTGTCGACCAGCAGGATCTGGTCGGCCCAGGTCTCGACCGCGGCGATCCAGGGGAAACCCCGCAGATCGATCATCGTGGAGAGCTTGTTGCGGGTCTGCGTGAAGGTACGGTCGATCCGCTGGGTCGCCAGATCAATCTTCACGATGTTTTCGTCGCCCGGACTGATCCGGTTGCGTTCCAGAACGAAGACGAACTTTTCGAATGGCAGGATGACGCCGGGCAGATGGATGTCGGGGGCGAGGGGGCGGGCACCCCAGCGGGTCCAGCGAAACACCTTGCGGTTGCCGGTTTCGTTGAAATACATCAGGCCGGCACGGCCGCCGAATTGCTCGATCTGTAGCACCATTGGCAGCGATCTGGTCTTTACCCGCAGCCGTCCATCGCGGAACCTCGCGATGGAGTAGTAGGTGAGCCAGCCGCAGTGGTCGGTGAAGTGCTTGCCCACCGCGAGGATGGTGTGAGGCCCAAAGGGGTAGAGGAACTCCAGCGTGTGCGGCACGCGGGCCGAGGCCAGGATCCGCTCGCCGTCAGCGCTATGGACGTCGAGTCGGTAGGAAGCCACGCCACCGGTGCTGTGCCCCTCCCAGAGGTGGCCATCGTGAAACACCTGCCCGCGATAGACCTCGCCCTCGTCGAGGATCGCGACCGTTCGGATGGCGATGTCGGTGCTGATACGCACTGCGTTCTCCTCATGTCGCTGCTCACGGTCACGAACTGCATGAGAGCATCGAGCAGCCGGCGCGGTGGCGGGCCCACTCGGGCCGCTTGGCCGCAAAGGCCTCCCTGCCTGGCTGCTCGGTATAGGGGTGCCGCAGCACGTCGAGCATCTCGCGCACGAGCGTAAAGTCGCCCGTCTCGGCCTTGTCGATCGCAAGCTGCGCCAGATAGTTGCGAGGCACGTAAAGCGGATTGACGGCGTTCATCCGTTCCCGGCGGACGTCGTCGGGAGCAGCCTCGTCGCGGACCCTCGCCTGATAGCGGACGAGCCAGGCTCCCAGGTCAGCCCGATCGACGGGTGCCCCCGCCTCTGGTTCATAGAAGCCCGAGGCCACCGCCGCCAGCAGCGTGGCGTGGTCATCCGCGGCAGCGGCCTCGCGGCGGATCGTCGCAAGGCCGCGGAAAAACAAGGTCATGTCGATGCCGGATTCGGCCAGCAGCGGCCAGAGATCGGCAACGAGTGGATCGTCGGCGGTATCCGAGCCGAGGCCGATACCAAGCTTGTCGGCCATCATCCGCCGGTAGCCCGTTTGGAAGCGGTCGACGTAGGCATCGAGCCCCGCCTCGAGCAGTTTGGGATCGCCGACGACGGGCAGAAGCGAGTTGGCAAGCTGCAGCAGATTCCAGTGGCCGATCTGCGGCTGGGCGATGAAGCGGTAACGGCGGCCCTGGGCGTCGGTAGTGTTCGGCGTCCAGTCGGGATCGACATGTTCCAGCCAGCCGTAAGGGCCGTAGTCGATCGTCAGCCCAAGGATCGACATGTTGTCGGTGTTCATCACGCCATGCACGAACCCCACCCGCATCCAGTGCACGATCATCGCGGCGGTCCGCTGGCAGATCTCATCGAACATCGCGGCAATCGTCTCGGGCGTTGCCGGCGCCGAGGATGGCATGTGGCCGGTCAGCAGGTGCCGAAAGTCCGTTCGCAGGGTGAAGTCGACTAACTGACGCAGGGGCTCGATCTCTTGCCGCATGGCCAAGATCTGGAAATTGCCGAAGCGGGTGAACGACGGCGCGACGCGGCAGACGACTGCGCCGGGCTCCGGCCTGGGGTTGCCGTCGTAGAACATGTCTCGGACGACGCTCTGGCCCGTTGTCACGATGCTCAGGGCCCGCGTGGTGGGCACTCCGAGGTAGTGCATCGCCTCGCTGCAGAGGAACTCGCGGATCGACGATCGCAGCACCGCCAGCCCATCGGCTGTGCGGGAGTAGGGCGTTGGTCCGGCGCCCTTGAGCTGCAGGGTCCAGTGCTCGCCGCGGCCGTTGACGATCTCTCCCAGGTTGATGGCCCGGCCGTCGCCCAGTTGGCCCGCCCAGTGGCCGAACTGGTGTCCGCCGTAGCACATCGCAAACGGGTCCATGCCGGCCAGAAGCCGGTTGCCGCCGAACACCTCAGCGAAGGCCTGCTCGGTGTCGGGCGTCACCTGGATGTCGAGCAGTTCCGCCACCTCACGGGCATGGGCCACGAGTCTGGGGGCGGCGACCGGCGTGGGGCTCACCCGCGACCAACATGCCTGATGGACCTGCCGCCGGCTGTTGTGCGACTCGGGATCACCCGGGAGTTCGCTCGTGAACCGGTTCACGAACCGGAGTGACTCGAGGCTTGGCATCGGCGTGCCTCCGCGGCAGACGGCCGCACGTTCTCCACATGCGGCTAATCGTCGAACCGGACCTCGCGGATCTCAAACTTCATGGTGCCGGCGGGTACGTCGATCGCGACCTTTTCGCCCACCTTGCGGCCAAGCAACCCCTGGGCCAGCGGGCTGGCCACGTTGATCCGGCCGGCGTCGTAGTCCTCCTCGCCGGCACCCACGAGCACGAACACCTCCTCGTCGCCGAATTTGAGGTCCTTCACGACCACCGTCGCTCCGAAGACGACCTCGTCGCCGGCTTCCTTCGCCCGTTCCACGATCACGGCCCGCGCCAGTTTGTCGCGGAGGACGTTGATCTTCGCCTGCATCATCCCCTGGCTCTCCCGCGCACCGTGATACTCGGCATTTTCGCTGAGATCACCCTCGCTGCGGGCCGCCGCCACCCGCTGGGCGAGCTTTGGCATCTCCACTGTCTCGAGCTGATCGGCCTCCGCCTTCAGCTTGTCATAGCCGGCACGGGTCATCGGAATGCGGTCTGACGACATGAGGTACTCCCTGAAAAAACGTCGAGAAGCGTGTGAGTTGGTCGGGCGTCCCTGAACCCGCGCCGGAAAGAAGGTGAGGGCGGCAGGCGTGATCAGCCTGACGACGCCCGCTCGGGCAGATAGAGCAGTCGGCCACAACTGCGGCACATGATCACCTTGCCCACGAGCAGTTCGGAATACATATTCCCCGTGATCTGGCGGAAACAGCCCCCGCAGCTCTCGCCGTCGAGCGGCGCCATCGCCTCCGCTCCTTTTTGCTTGACGGCACGGTCGTAGAGATCGCGGATGTCGGCGGGCAGTTCCCGTTCGGTCGCCTCGAGTTCTCCACGGAGCCGCTGCACTTCGCCGTCCAGGTGCGTTGCCTCGGCGGCCACGCGGGCCTTCGTTTCCGCCAGCACCTTGCGGGCTGCCTCCACGGCCGTCTCCGCCGCGGGGAGCGTCTTCTTGATCGTATCGATCCGTTCCAACGCTTCGAGGATCTCGTCCTCGAGCACCTTCGTGGCCATGCGATCGGCCGCAATCTGCTCCGTGAGCGTCTGGTACTCACGGTTGGTCTTGCAGGCGTTGAGCTTGGCATCGAGGTCGTGGATCTTGGCATCGGCCGTCTTCAGCTGCAGCTGCTTCTGGTCGGCGGCCATCTTGGCCTTCTTGACGTCGTCCTGCACGCCCGTCCGCGTCGCGTCCGCTGCCTCCACCTGCGCGGTGTGAGCCGCGATCTGCCGCGGGCCGGCGGCGATTCGCCCGCGAAGATCGGACAGCTGCGTGTGGATGCGGTGCAGCGTCCGCATGATTTCACTGATGACGACGGTGGACATGAAGTCGCTTTCGGTTCGGACGGGGGAAGTCCCCGCCCGAAAAGTTTACCAGATCAAAGGCTGAAAAACACCGGGCCGGCTGCTCTCGCAGCCGGCCCGGCGGGTGCTGTTCGTTCAAACGTGGTAACAAGATTGCATCTTGTTGGTCTCGGGTTGGGCTCAGGCCCACATTCGGCAAGTTGAAAACGTGCCGCCACGGGCCACGTACGGCTCAGCCGGGCATGGCCTCCAGGAAGGTCTCGAGCTGTTTCGAGCGGACAGGGTGCTGCAGCTTCTTGACCGCCTTCGCCTCGATCTGCCGAACCCGCTCCCGCGTCACGCGGAAGATCCGGCCCACCTCTTCGAGCGTGTAGGTGTAGCCATCGGTAAGTCCGTATCGCAGCCGGATGATCTCCCGCTCACGGTAGGTGAGGGTTTTCAGCAGCGACTCGAGACGATCCTTGAGCAGCCCGTGCGTCGCGGAGTGCGTGGGGCTCGCTGTGCTCGAGTCTTCGACGAATTCGCTGAAGCTGGCGTCCTCGCTCTCGCCCACCGGTCGGTCGAGACTCATTGGCTGCCGGCCCATGTCGAGCACCCGACGTGCCTCCTCGATCGCCACGCCCGCGGCCTGCGCGATCTCCTCCGACGTCGGCTCGCGGCCGAGTTCGTGGAGCAGTTTCTTCGCGGTGGTCCGCAGCTTCGAAAGCACGTCGATCATGTGCACGGGAATGCGGATCGTCCGGGCCTGATCGGCGATGGCCCGGGTGATCGCCTGACGGATCCACCAGGTCGCGTAGGTCGAGAACTTGAAGCCACGGCGGTACTCGTACTTGTCGACCGCCCGCATCAGGCCCGTGTTGCCCTCCTGGATGAGATCCAGGAAGCTCAGGCCGCGGTTGCGGTATTTCTTGGCAATCGACACGACGAGCCGCAGGTTGGCTGCCGAGAGGTTCCGCTTGGCGGTTTCATATTCCGCCTTGAGTCGGGCGAACATGTCGACCCGCCGCCGGAGCGAACGCGGGCTCTCGAGCGTGGTCAACATAAGATCGCGGAGTTCCTTCCGAACGTCGGCCCGGTCATCGCGTGACACGTCTCCGGCGTCCATCAGCCGCAGGCTCCGCTGGAGATCGTCCATTCGGCCCGACATGCCTCGCAGCAGTTTCACCAGCGGCTGCACCCGCCTCGTCCGCAGGCTCAACTCCTCGACGAGCATCAGCGACTTGCCGCGGCTGCGACGAAACCGCAGTCTGGCCGCACGAATCGCCTCGGGCGATGTTTTGCGGCTGATCAGCAGGCGGAAATCGGCCTTGTCCTGCTCGATCAGGTGCTCGAGCGTCTGCAGGTTGTGGGGCATCCGCGATTGGATCTGCTCCTTCGTCAGCCGCTCGGTCAACGACACCTTGATGGTGCGATCGAACGGCAGTTTCCCCTCGTGAACGCGGCGGAGCGTCTCGACCGTGGCCTGCATCGAATAGGAACAGCCGAGGATCGCGCGGCGGAACCGTTTGCGGGTGACCTCGATCTTCTTGGCCAGCGAGATCTCCTCAGCTCGCGTGAGCAGCGGGATCTCGGCCATCTGGGCCAGGTACATTCGAATCGGATCGTTGCCGGCGTTCGACGGTGCCGTCGTGATCGCCTCGTCGCGGCGTGGCTGCGGAGACCGCGGTTTGGCGGCCGTCGGCGCCGCCGCGGCAACCTGTTCGCCCGGTTCGGGCGGCGTGTCGACCAGTTCGATTCCCTGTTCCTCAAGCGCAACCAGCAGACTGTCGATCTTCTCCGGGTCGACGGCCTCGTCGGGGAGATAGGAGTTGACCTGGTCGAACGTGAGATACCCCTGGGCCTTGCCAGCCACGATCAGCGCCGTCAGATCGGCGTCGGCGTGCGCAGTGGAACCGGACAGCGGCGCAGCAGGCTCGACTGTCGCGTCGGGCCGGTCATCGCGGTCGGTTCCGGCCGGGGCCGGAGGGGAAACGTTTTCAGGTTGGGACATCGACAGGGTGCTCACAGATCGACGCATCAGTGGGTTCTCCTTCACCATCGTACCGTCACCTCGCGCACCGCCCCCCGACCTGTCCGGGAAACGATGTTCCCGGGAAAGCCGATTGCAGCGACGAGACGGGCACCTTCACCCATCCTTGGGTTCGGGCATGCCCTCATGGACCTCCGTCATACCTTGAACAGCCCGCCGTTGGGCGACGAGCTGTTCCAAAAGAGCCGCCTCCGAGCCGGGATCCAGCCGGGAGGTTTTTAGTGTACGAGCACTGCGGTGCGCCTGCCGCTGGGCCGAGCGGCGTCGCAGGGCGTCCTCGAGGTGGTGGACGCGTTCCTTTGGGTCGAGGGGCGTCCGCGCCGCGGATGTTTCGTCGACGGCGACCAGGAGGCTCTGTACCGCCGGGTCGTGGATTTCGAGCAGCAGCCCCGCCAGCGCGATCTCGCGTCCCTCGGCATGAAGGCGGCGGGCGGCTTCCAGGACGGCGCGGCACTCCTGGGTTTCGAGCTCTGCCGATTGCACCTCGCGAACGATCAGGCCAGCGCCATCCGGCACGCCGACGAGCACCTCGATCACCTCGCGGTCCCAGGCCGGCAGCCGCCGTATGAGTCCGGGGGAGGGGGCCATGGCATCGCCTTCGTCGCCGGCAGCAGACCGGCTGGCCGAAGTCGCAGCACGCCGGGACGAAGTGTCACGCAGGGCGAGCATGCGAGATCGCAGAACCTCACGTGAAAGGCCGAAACGACGTGAGAGTCGTCCCACCACCTGATCCTCGCGGAGCCTGGTCTGCGACGGCGACAACGAGGATTGCGGAGACACCTTCGCCAGTGCCACAAGCACGCTCTCCACGGCGGCAAGCGCCGCGTCGTCGCCCGCGTCGGGCGCGAGACCGGCGAGAGCCTCGTCGAGCCGGTAGTCGAGCGGGTCGCCGGCCGATGCCACGAGCGTTTCGAATGCGTCGTGTCCGTGTTCGAGCACGAATTCGCACGGATCCACTCCCGACGGCAGCCGGGCAATCCGCACGTCGATCGGTTCGGCGAGGAGCACGTCGAGAATCTCGTTGGCGCGGCGACGGCCGGCATCGTCGCCGTCGAGCACGAGCACGATCCGGTCGGCATACCGCCTGAGCAGTTTGGCATGCCGCTCGCCGAGGGCTGTCCCCAGCACCGCCACGACGTCATGAATCCCCGCCTGCCGCGCGGCCAGACAGTCGGTGTATCCCTCGACGACGATCGCCCGTCTCGATTTGCTCATCGCCTCACGCGCCGTGTCGAGCCCGTAGAGCATCGAACTCTTCGAAAAGAGCGGCGTCTCTGGCGAGTTGATGTATTTGGCGGAGTCGGGCGGAGCGCCCGGCAGCACGCGGCCGCCGAAGGCGACGCATCTTGAAAGGTGATCGCAGATTGGAAACATCGCCCGGTCGCGGAACCGGTCGTAGTGGCCCGACCGGTCCTGCCGTTCGACCACGAGGCCAGCCTTGGCCAAATGGGGAGTGGCAATGCCAGCCGCCGAGGCCTGCCTGAGAAGCCAGTCCCAGGCCGGCGGGGCGTAGCCGAGGCGGAAGGTGTCGATGGTCTGCTGCGTGAGGCCACGCGAGGCAAGATAGTCGCGAGCGGGCTTCGCCTCAGGGGAACCACGGAGGCAGTCGCGGTAGCGGTCTGCTGCCCAAGACAATGCCGCGAGAATGGAGGCTTTTTCGTCGGTTGGCAGGCCGCCGCGGCCGCGGGGCAGGTCGATGCCGGCCCGCTGGGCCAGTTGTTCGAGTGCCTCGCGGAACTCGAGCCGTTCCATCCGCATCAGGAAGCTGAACACGTCTCCGCCGATGTTGCAGACCCAGCAGCGGAAGGTCTGGCGCTCTGGGTTGACCTGAAAGCTGGGGCGGGAGTCTTCGTGCCACGGGCAAAGCCCGACCATGGCCTTGCCAGCCCGCCGTAGGGAAAGGTATGTCCCCACCAGATCGACGATGTCGATCGCATCACGCACGCGCTCTTTGAGATCGTCGTGCAGGCCAGGCGGTGCTGTGGGAGAAGTCACGGGCATTTCGCATTTCGTGGCGAAGTGAAGGATGCCGCCGGATCCTAGGCCCAGCATGAACATGGGTCAATCTCAGGAAATGCCTGCGCATTCACCCCGGCTTGCCAGTGGAGGTCTGGGCTGTTTCGGCGGGGCAGGGCGTTATCCAAGCCCGCAGCGCAAGCAAGAGAGCCCCGGAAACCTGCTTCATCCAAGCCCGCGGCGCAAGCAGGGATGCGGACGCCCGTCCCTATTTAAGACAGCAACTTGTCGATGCTGGCCAGCAGCCTGTCCATCGCGAACGGCTTACGGATGTAGTCATCGACGCCGAGCATCTCGGCATAGGCTTTGTGCCGACTACCCTCGTTGGCGGTGATCATGATGACCTTCATCGGCACGGGCCGGCTGCGACGCAGCTTTTCGAGCACCAGAAAGCCGCTCCGCTTGGGCATCATCATGTCGAGCACGACGAGGTCGGGTTCATCCTTCTCCGCCATCATGAGGCCCTGGTTGCCGTCGCGGGCCACCAGAATCTGATAGCCCCGTGATTCCAGCACCGTCCTCATCGATTCCACGATCTCCGTGTCATCGTCGACGAGCAGCACCCGCTTGCCGGCGAGTTTCTTCGGGGCCTCGGCGGTCGCGGTCGCGAGATCGGCGGCGTCGGAGGCAGGTGGCTCAGCCGCTTTTCCGACGGCGATCTTGCGGGCTTTCTTCGGGGCTGGCATGGGTTACCTGGGCCAGTGGCTGGCCGGCGCACGAGAGGGAAGGGGGAGGGAGATTTGGCGGGGTCGAAATTCTAACACGGACTCGCCGCAGACTCCACATTCCCACATCGAATCCACACGATCGACTGCCGTGGGGCCGACGTGGCCAAGCGACGCTACCGCGGCCAGCATGTGCCGCTGTTGCGGTCAGGCGGTCCGAGAGGACGGATTCATGACGCGGATGGAAGGCCAGTTTGACCCAAGGATTCCCGCTGCACAGACCAGTCCGACCGCGGCGCCGAAGAGCACGTCGCTGGGGTAGTGGGCCGAACTAGCCACCCGCTGTGCCGCTGCGGCCGCCGCCAGCACGACGAAGAGCCAGGTGCCACGTGGATATTTCCACGAGAGCGCAGCAGCAAAGCCCGCCGCCGTAGCGGCATGGCCCGAGGGAAAGCTGTTGGCGTCGCTGTGGCTGGTGATGGTTGCTGCGAGTGAGTCGCCGAAGGTGGCAAGTACCGACGCCGCGGCCGTGAGATCGGCGGCCCGTGGTCGAACCCTGTCGAAGAGCGTCTCCTTGATGACGTTGGCCATGATGCCGCCCGCGAATGCCGTCACGCTCAGCCGCACGAAGTCTGTGCTCACCGGCAGGCTGCCAAAACGCGGCAACGCCCGGCGGCCGGCGAGGCTCGGATCGAGCACGGCCGCCGTGAGTAGCAGCGTTGCCACGCCGATGCCATGGGCGAACACTTCCGAAAAATTGAGAAACCGCATGATCTCCTTGGGGATGTGGCCCGCCTTGCACCAGCGGGCGACGTCGAGGTCGATGGAGAGCGCAAGGCCGCCGAGGCAGGCGAGCGTGACAGCGGCGACGATCAGTCGCGGCCGCAGGCTGCCGCGCAGAGACGAGGTCTCGCTGGACGGGGGCAGGGTGGGCACCATGAGCGTGAGTTTCGCAGACGGGAGGCGATGCTGTCGAGAGCCGGCAGATACAAGCGTTGCGGTGCAGATTGGCCGTGGATACCCTAGACATACGGCTACGATGACCAAAAACCCCTGTCTGTCAGGGCTTCATGCGACGATCTCCCGCGCATGCGACCCTCGTGAAAAACGCTCCATTGTCTCTGCCGGAGGACTCGCATGGCCCTCAGCATCGACCATCTGGCGACTTCGAGCCGGCCGCTGTTGCGGGTCTGGCTGGTCGTCGCTGCCACGGTGACTCCGGTGGCTGTCTGCAGCGGCGCGGAAACCGGCTCGAAACCGCTTCGGTTTGACCGCGACGTCCGGCCTCTTCTGTCGGAAAACTGCTACGCCTGCCACGGGCCGGGGCAGCAGGAAGCGGGACTGAGGCTCGACTCGGCCGAGGATGCCACGCGGGAGTTGGACAGTGGTGCCAGGGCGATCGTGGCTGGCGATCCTGCGGCCAGCGAGGTGATTGCCCGGATCAATGCGACCGATCCCGACGTGGTCATGCCGCCACCCCATTCGAAGAAGACGCTCACGCCCGATCAGAAGGAACTGCTCACGCGGTGGATCCAGTCGGGGGCTCCCTATGAAAAGCACTGGTCCTATCAGCCGATCAAGCGGCCGGCAGTGCCCTCTCGCGACGGCTCCGACCGCGGCAACCCGATCGACGCCTTTCTCGCCGACCGGCTTTCCGCGGAGGGACTGCCGGTCAATGCCGAGGCTGACCGACCCACGCTCATGCGGCGGCTTTCCTTCGCCCTCACCGGCCTGCCGCCGACACCGGAGGAGGTCGATGCCTTCGTCGCAGACGGCTCGGTCGATGCCTACGAAAAACTGATTGCGAGCCTCCTGCAGAAACCGGCCCACGGCGAGGAGATGGCCCGCCACTGGCTCGACAACGCCCGCTACGCCGACACGCATGGCCTGCATCTCGACAACGAGCGCGAGATGTGGCTCTACCGCGACTGGGTCGTGAAGGCGTTCAATGAGAATCTGCCGTTCGACCAGTTCACGATTCTTCAGATCGCCGGCGATCTGGTGCCAGACGCCGGGGCCGAGCAGAAAATTGCCACCGGCTTCTGCCGGGCGAACGTGACTACGAGCGAAGGGGGCTCGATCAACGACGAGTTGCTCTTCCGCTACGCCGTCGACCGCACGGCCACGATGACCAACGCATGGATGGGTCTCACCGGCCAGTGCGCCGTCTGCCACAGTCATAAGTTCGATCCGATCTCCCACAAGGAGTTCTACTCGCTCTACTCATTCTTTAATTCGGCGGCCGACCCCGGCTTCGACGGCAACACACGGCGGACAACGCCATCGCTGCAAGTGAAGACGCCTTCGCAGGAGGATTCGCTCGCCGCGATCGACCGCGAGATGGCCCCCTACGAAAAGGCCCTCGACGACGCCGTCACGGCCGCCGGCTATGTCGATCCGGCCGACGATACGGCGCCGTCGGGCCAACGAGAGACGATGTGGCTGGCCGATGGCTGGCCCCACAACGCGGTCATCCGCACGAGCCCGGGCGGCACGGCCACCTGGATCGACGGAACGCCCGACGCGCCGGCCCATGCCGGCGACCGCTGCCTCGACATCGTGGCGACGGCTCCCATGCAGGTCGTGACGACCGATGGCGACGCGACGTTCACGATCCCCGACAAGGCCGAACTCTTCCTGCATGTGTGGCTCGACCCAGCCAATCCGCCGGAGGCGGTCATGCTACAACTTCGCAGCAAGTCGTGGCGGCACGGCGTCGTCTGGGGCGACTGGACCGACGTGCCGTTCACCGATCCGCGGAAGACCGACCACGGTGGACTCGTCCATGCCGGTCCGCTTCCGAAGGTCGGAGGCTGGGCCCGGCTCACGATCAAACCGGGCAACGTGCAATTGACGCCTGGCATGCCGGTGACGGCGTTGTCGGTCTCCCAGGCCCGCGGTCACGCCCGGTGGGATGCGCTCGGCATATCGGTGCCCGATGCGGCGGCGACGGATACGGCCCGTTCGTTCACCGCCTGGTGGAAGCAAAAAGCGGCCTTGCCCGACGAGCGGCTGGTCGACATTCCGGCGGACTTGCGGTCGATCGTCCAGCTCGGCAGGGAGAAAGTCGATGATCCCAACGACGTCGCCCGGTTGAAGCGATACTGGATGACGCAGGTGTGGGCGAACCCGCCAGACCAACTCGTCGCCGCGGCCGCCGACTACGACGCGCTGCTGAAAATCCGCGACGGGATCGACGATCTGACCCCTCGGAGCCTCGTCTTCAACGATCTGCCGACGATGCGCGACAGCTTCGTGATGCAACGGGGCGCCTACGACAAGCCGGGAGACAAGGTGGCTCGCGGCACGCCCGCGTTCCTGCCCCCGCTCGGCCTGCCGGAGGGCCAGACGCCCACGCGGCTCGATCTGGCCGCATGGCTCGTGTCGAAAGAGCATCCGCTCACGGCCCGCGTAGCGGCCAACCGGCTCTGGCAGCAGTTCTTTGGCACGGGACTCGTGAAGACGCACGAAGACTTCGGGCTCCAGGGGGAGCCGCCGAGCCATCCCGAACTGCTCGACTGGCTCGCTGCTGAATACCGCGACAGCGGCTGGGACACGCGAAAGATCGTGCGGCTGATCGTGACGAGCGACGCCTTTCGACGGTCTGGAATCGTGCACCCGCAGCAGTTGGCCCGTGATCCGGAGAACCGGCTGCTTGCGCGGGGGCCGCGGATCCGTCTCGACGCCGAGCAGATCCGCGACCAGGCGCTTTTCCTATCGGGGCTGCTCGTGCCGACGATGGGTGGCCGCGGCGTGAAACCCTATCAGCCCGACAATATCTGGGAGCCTGTTGGCTTCGCCGGTTCGAACACCCGCACCTACTACCGCGATTCTGGCGACGCCCTCTACCGCCGCAGCCTCTACACGTTTCTCAAGCGGACCGCACCGCCCCCCTTCATGTCGAATTTCGACGCCCCCAACCGCGAGCAGTTCTGTGCCCGCCGCGAGCGGAGCAACACGCCGCTCCAGGCCCTGCAGCTCATGAACGATGTCCAGCACGTCGAGGCGGCACGATCGCTTGCGGCGCGGACACTCGCCGCCAGCGCCGCCGACGACGCCGGCCGGATCGAGTGGCTGTTCCGCACCGTGCTGGCCCGTCGGCCCGAGCCGCGCGAACTGGAGGTCGTGACCGCGGCGCTCGCCGCCAACCGCGACCGCTATGCCGCCGAACCTGCGGCGGCCGCCAAGGCGATCGCCCACGGCGACTCCCCGGTTCCGGGCCACATGCCGGCGGTCGAACTTGCCGCGTGGACGTTGCTGGCGAACACGCTTCTCAATCTCGACGAAACTCTGACCCGCAACTGACCGACACCTTCCAGCCCGGGGAGTAGCATCACCATGAACGACTTTCAGGGTTCGGCAGACCAGGTGTCGGCAGAGATCGTGCGTCGCGCGGCCGCCAGAAGAGCCTTCCTCAGGGCCTCGGGCGTGAGCATAGGGGCGGCGGCGCTCGCCCTGCTCGAAGGGCGGGCCGGCGCGGCTACCGGAACGACCACGCAGCCGACGGCCAGGCCGCAGCGGGTTCATCCGCCTCTGCCCGGGCTGCCCCATCATCCGCCCAAGGCGAAGAGTGTCATCTACATCCACACCAACGGCGGTCCCTCGCAGATCGACATGTGGGACTACAAGCCGAAGCTCGCCGACTATTTCGACAAGGACATTCCGCCGAGCGTACGCGGGGAGCAGCGGCTCACGACGATGACCAGCGGCCAGGCCCGGTTTCCGATCGCGCCGTCGAAGTTCAAGTTCGAGCAACGGGGCGACTGCGGCCGCTGGATCTGCACCGACATGCTGCCCTACACCGCCGAGATCGTCGACGATATCGCCCTCGTTAAGACGGTGCACACCAACGCCATCAATCACGATCCGGCGTGCACCTTCGTGATGACGGGCAGCGAGGTGCCGGGCAAGGCGAGCCTGGGCAGTTGGCTTTCCTATGGCTTGGGCAGCGAGAGTGACGACCTGCCTGCGTTCGTCGTGTTCACGCCCATGCCCGACATCAATCCTTCCCAGGCGATCTTCACCCGGATGTGGTCGAGCGGATTCCTGCCCACGCGGTACACGGGTGTGGCGTTGCGGGGGGCCGGCGACCCGGTACTCTATCTCTCGAATCCGGACGGTTTTTCCAGCCAGGACCGTCGGCGGATGCTCGACACGCTCGGCACGCTCAACACGCGGGGCTTCGAGCGGTATGGTGATCCGGAGATCCAGACGCGGATCGCCCAGTATGAGATGGCGTTCCGCATGCAGTCGAGCGTTCCGGAGTTGGTCGATCTCTCCGACGAGCCGGCCCCTGTGCTCGAGATGTATGGCGACGACGTCAAGAAGCCGGGATCGTTCACGCACAGCCTGCTGCTCGCCAGGCGGCTCGTCGAGCGGGGCGTCCGGGCGGTGCAGATTTTGCACCGCGGCTGGGATCAGCACGGCAACCTGCCGGCGGACCTCAAGTCGCAATGCCTCGACACCGACCAGGCCACGGCCGCCCTTGTAAAAGACCTGAAGGCCCGCGGCATGCTCAACGACACGCTCGTGGTGTGGGGGGGGGAGTTTGGCCGGACGGTCTACACGCAGGGCACGCTCACGAAGGAGAACTACGGCCGCGACCACCATCCGCGGAACTTCTGCATGTGGATGGCGGGCGGCGGCACGAAGGGGGGCGTCTCCTACGGCGAGACCGACGACTTCAGTTACAACGTCGTCGAGAACCCGGTTCACATCAACGACTTCAATGCCACGATTCTTTATCTCATGGGAATCGATCACGAACGGTTCACGTTCAAGTTCCAGGGCCTCGACCAGAAGCTTACGGGCGTCGAGCATCAGCGGGTGGTCCGCGAGATCCTGGCCTAGCCGATGCCTGTCCGAGTGCTCGGATTTCCGGCCGGTGGGCAGGCGAGCCTCATGGCTACCACCTGTGTCACCGTGGGCGTTTAGGTCCACAGTCCGCGGTCGAGCACGCGGTAGTTGATCGCCTCGCTCACGTGCGCACAGCCGATCTTCTCCGATGCGTCGAGATCGGCGATCGTGCGGGCGACGCGGAGCACCTTGTCGTGGGCGCGGGCCGAGAGTCCCAGATCACTCACTGCCGACTTCACGAGTTCGGCGGCTCCCGGCTCGAGCGGGCAGAATTCACGGATCTGCCGGCTGGTCATCCGCGCATTCGAGCGGACTGGCAGCCCTGCAAACCGCTCCGCCTGCCGCAGTCGGGCCGCCATCACGGCTTCCCGCATCTGGCTGCTCGAGGTGCCGGCGCGGCTGGCTGAAAGCTCGCGAAACGGCACGGCCGGCACCTCAAGATGGATGTCGATCCGGTCGAGCAACGGCCCGGATATCTTGCTCATATAGCGATCCACTTGCGGAGCTGTGCATTGGCACTCGCGTCGCGGATCGCCGCGATAGCCGCAGGGGCAGGGATTGAACGCCGCCACCATCATGAAGTCGGCGGGAAAACGCGTGCTTCCCTTGGCACGGCTGATCGAAACGAAGCCATCTTCAAGCGGCTGCCTGAGCACCTCGAGCGTGCGGCGATTGAACTCAGGTAGCTCGTCGAGGAAAAGAATGCCGTTATGCGCGAGGCTGATCTCACCTGGCATGGGTATGGATCGGCCACCGATCAGGCCGGCCTCACTGATCGTGTGGTGCGGTGCGCGGAAGGGCCGCGTGGCGAGGAGCGGCTGGCCGGCCGACAGGAGTCCCAGCGCACTATAGATACGAGTCGTCTCGATCGACTCGGCGGCCGAGAGCTGCGGCAGGATCGTCGGAATCCGCTTGGCAAGCATTGTCTTGCCGCCGCCGGGAGGACCGACCATGAGGCAGTTATGGCCGCCGGCCGCCGCCACGCAGACCGCGCGTTTGGCTGCTTCCTGACCGCGGACGTCGGCGAAGTCGACGTCATACGAGGCAAAGCGGTCGAACCATTCGGTCACACGGGGCGGGCAGCGGGGAATGTTGAGATCACCTGAGAAAAACTGAACCGCCTCGGTGAGCGACGAGACCGGGATCACCTCGATGCCCTCCACGACCGCCGCCTCCGTGGCGCTCGCCGTGGGCACGACGAGGCCCCTCAGTTTCTTCTGCCGCGCCGCGGAAATGGCCACCGAGAGAGCACCTCGCGTGGGCCGCGTCGAGCCCTCGAGCGAGAGTTCGCCCACCACGGCGTAGTCCTGGAATCGCTCCGAGGAAAACTGCCCGCTGCCGGCGAGGATGCCGAGCGTGATCGGCAGGTCGAACGTGGCCGCCTGCTTCGGCATCTCCGCGGGCGCCAGGTTGATGACGATCCGGTCGTTGGGGCGGTTGAAGCCGGAGTTGACCATCGCCCTCGCGACGCGGTGGGTGCTCTCGCGGATGGCGGGGTCGGGCAGGCCGACGAGCACGGTCGAGGGCAGGGCGCCGGTGGAGACGTCGACCTCCACGTCCACCGGCACCGCGTCGATTCCCAGAAGCGAAAAGGTCTGCAGTCGTGCGAGCATGGCGAAGATCCTCCGTGGCAGGTGCGTGATGGCTTGCGGCGTTCGCAATGACTATACGGACGTATAGTAATTGTGTCAAGCGTTGGCTGCGAGGGCATGTCGAGCCTGACCACGATTCGGAGGGTTTGCGTTAGGCTTGAGAGTGTCATTGACGCCACCGGTAGCCGAGGGACGACATTCACCATGCAGACGAATCAGCAGACGCTTCCCCGCCCGACTCGAAGACTGTTTCTTGTATGCCTCGCTGCTTTTCCGTTGGCCTCGATCATAGGCCGAGCCGACGAGGGCATGTGGCTCTTCAGCCATCCGCCGCTTGCCCGACTTGAGAAGGACCACGCGGCTGACCTCAAGGGGGCGAAGCTATCGCCGGAGTGGCTGACGCACCTGCAGCAGTCGTCGGTGCGGTTCAACTCGGGCGGGTCGGGGTCGTTCGTCTCTCCCGACGGCCTCGTGCTCACCAACCACCACGTCGGGGCTGACAGCCTGCAGAAACTCGGCGACGCCGAGCACAACTACTACCGCGACGGCTTCACGGCGGCCACGCAGGCCGACGAACTCAAGTGCCACGACCTCGAGCTCAACGTGCTCGTCTCGATCGAGGACGTGACGACTCGCGTGCAGGCGGCCGTTGCGCCCGGTCTCGATCCGCAGGCGGCGTTTGCGGCCCGCCGCAAGGTGATGGCGGAGATCGAGAAGGAGTCGCTTGCCGCCACGGGATTGCGGAGCGACGTGGTCACGCTCCATCAGGGCGGCCTCTACCATCTCTATCGAGCCAAGAAATACACCGACGTGCGGCTCGTCTTCGCGCCGGAGCAGCAGATCGCGTTTTTCGGCGGTGATGCCGACAACTTCGAGTTTCCGCGATACAACCTCGACGTCTGCTTCTTTCGGGCCTACGAAAACGGCAAGCCGGCGAGGGTGCCGCACCACCTCACGTGGAGCCGCCAGCCGGTCGCGGCGGGCGACTTGGTCTTTGTCTCGGGCCATCCCGGCCACACCGACCGGGCCGACACCCTTCGCGAACTCCTGGCGATGCGGGACCGGCAGATTCCGTTTTCACTCGCCACGCTCAACCGGCTGGAGGTGATGCTCGACGCCTATGCCGACGAGGGGCCCGAGGAGAGGCGGCAGGCGATGGGCGACCTCTTCGGCGTGCAGAACAGCCGCAAGGCCCGCGAGGGAATTCTCGCCGGGCTGCTCGATCCCAAGTTCATCGCACGGAGGCGGGCGTCGGAAGAAAAACTTCGCGAACTGGTGGCGAAGCGGGCCGCCGGAGCAGCAGGGGCGTCGCGGCCGTCGCCGTTCGACCGGATCGAACAGGCGGAGAAAGAGATCGCCGCCGTCGCCCTGCGGCACAATCTGCTCGAGGGGGCGGTCGGCTTCAACAGCCAGTATTTTGGGAACGCGCGCACGATCCTGCGGGCCGCCGCCGAGTTGGGAAAACCGAGCGGCGAACGGCTTCGCGAATACCGCGACTCCAATCGCGAGTCGCTGGAGCTTGCGCTCTTCTCCGACGAGCCGGTCTACGACGCCTTCGAGATCGTGAAGCTGGCCGACTCGCTCACGTTTCTAGCGACGTCGCTCGGGCCCGATGATCCTCTGGTGCAGAAGGTGCTCGCAGGAAAGTCGCCCCGGGAGCGGGCGGCGGAACTCGTCAGCGGCACGGGGCTGGGCAAGCGGGGCGGCGCGGATGCCGCAAAGCCCGATACGAGACGCAGCCTCTACGAAGGCGGGCAGACAGCGGTGGCCGCATCGACCGATCCGATGCTCAATCTGGCACGGATCGTCGACGAGGAGTCGCGGTCGCTGCGAAAAATCGTCGAGGCGGCTGGGGAGGTCAAGCGGCAGGCCCATGCGGAGATCACGCAGGCTGTGTTTGCCAGTGAAGGGGAGAGTGTCTACCCCGACGCCACCTTCACGCTGCGTCTCGCCTACGGCACGGTGAAAGGATATGCGGAAGCGGGCAAGCAGGTGCCGGCGATCACGACCTACGCCGGTCTCTTCGAGCGTGCCCGTTCGAAGGGGAATCAGCCGCCCTTCGATCTGCCGCCGCGTTGGGAAAAACTGCGGCCGCAGCTGGAACGCGACGAGGCCTTCCTGAAGACGCCGTTCAACTTCATCTCCACCGCCGACATCATCGGCGGCAACTCGGGCAGCCCTGTCGTCAACGCGGCGGGTGAACTCGTCGGCCTGATCTTCGACGGCAATATCCAGTCGCTCGTGCTCGACATCGCCTACGACGACACGCAGGCCCGGGCCGTGTCGGTGGACGCGGCCGGCATCCTGGCGGCGCTTCGCACCGTGTATGCCGCCGACACGCTGGTCGCTGAACTGCTCGGCGGTGCGGCCGGCTCTGGCCGCGTGGGAGCGCCGCAGGGCGATGCCTGGCGACCACTCTTCGACGGCAAGGCGCTCGGCAAGTGGCGGCCGACTGGCTTTGGTGGCGAGGGAGAGGTCGTGGTGGAGGAAGGCGCGATCAAGATCGGCATGGGCGCCGACTTGAGCGGCATCACCTGGAGCGGCGACGTGCCACGGCAGGACTACGAAATTGCGCTCGACGCCCAGCGCGCCGACGGCAACGATTTCTTTTGTGGGCTGACATTTCCTGTCGGCGAGGATCCGTGCAGCTTCATCGTGGGCGGCTGGGGTGGCGGCGTGGTCGGCCTTTCGAGCATCGACGGCGACGACGCCGCGCACAACGCCACGACGTCTTTCAAGGAGTTCAAGACGGGCCGGTGGTATGCAATTCGCGTGCGGGTGACGCCTGAGCGGATCGTCTGCTTCATCGACGACGAGAAGCTCGTTGACCAGCCGTTGAAGGATCGGAGGCTCTCGATCCGCGACGAGGTGATCCCGTCGAAGCCGCTCGGCATCGCGACCTACGCCACGACGGCGCTCGTGAAGAACATCCGCTGGCGGCCCATCGAGGCCCAGGCGGGGTCTGGGCGGGAGGAAAAGCAGCCATGAGCGATGAACTTCGGGACGCGGGTGCCGACAAGCTGCGGCAGCGGATCGCCGAGGAGGCGGCCCGCATGGTGGCCAAAGGTGGAGATTCCACCAAGTCACGGTTTCGCGCCGCCCGCCGGGTGGCCCGGGGCTGGGTGCCCGAGGAGCAGTTGCCCAGCCACGATGAGATCCGGCGTGAGGTGACCCGTGGCAACGATCCCGCCGGCGGCCTCGCGCACCTGGCCGGCGATCGCTTCGACCGTATCGCGGAGCTCGTGCGGGTGCTCGAGAACGTGAAGCAGGATCCGGTGAAGCACCCGGAGGGGGACGTGCTCGAACACACGCTGCAGGTCTTCGACCGCGTGCATGAGGAGCGGCCGTTCGACGAGGAACTGCTGACGGCGGCGCTCGTCTACGACGTGGGCCGGGCGATCGATCGTGCCAATCCGGTTTCTAGCGGCGTGTCTGTGCTTGCCGACCTGATCACGGAACGGACCCGCTGGCTCGTCGAGTCGCTGGAGGCCGCCGCGGCCCATGGCAACCACACGCTCGGTGCGCGGGCCCGGCAGCGGCTGGAATCGCACCCCGATTTCCTCGACGCGCTTCTGCTGGCCGAATGCGATCGCAAAGCCTGCATCCGCGGCTACGACGCGGTGTCGCTCGACGAGGCGATCGCGATTCTCCGCGAGTTGGCCCACGAGAACGAAGCTGACGAGTGAGACAGCTGTCGACTGGTGAACGCGTTTTCGCTGCGGTGAAAGTTCTCAAGCGACCGGTGCAAATCCTCATGGCATTGGGGGCCGCTGCGCGGGATCATTGTGCACCTTCGAGAAATCCCCTCGGTAAATCCCCTCGATAAATTCGAAAACCGCTGCAGGATGCGTCCCATGACATCGCTTGTGCCTCTCCGCGTGAGTCTGCGTGTCGCCGCCGGCATCACCGCCCTCGTGATGGCTTGCGTGATGGCTTGTGTGGCATCCGCCCGAGGGGAGGAGGCCCAGCCGCGGCAGCGGAAGCCGATGGCCGCTGGCCTCGCGCCGCTGGAAGCGGCGCAGGCGATGTCGGCTCCTCCCGGCTTCTCCGTAAAGCTCCTCGCGGCCGAGCCGGACGTCCGTCAGCCGATCGCGATGTGCTTCGACGACCGCGGCCGGCTCTGGGTGGCGGAATGCTACGCCTACCCGCGGAAGGTCGCGGCCGAGGACGCCCGCGACCGGATCCTGATCTTCGAGGACACCGACGGTGACCACGTGCTCGACTCCCGGAAGGTGTTCAAGGAGGGGCTCAACCTCGTCAGCGGCCTGGCGGTCGGGTTTGGCGGTGTGTGGGTGGGGGCGGCGCCCGATCTTCTTTTCATCCCAGACGCCAACGGCGACGACGTGCCCGACGCCGACCCGACGGTGCTGCTCGACGGCTGGGGCGCGCAAGATACCCACGAGACGCTCAATTCCTTCATCTGGGGGCCCGACGGCTGGCTCTATGGATGCCACGGAGTGTTCACGCACTCCGCCGTCGGCAAGCCGGGCACCCCCGAGGCCGACCGCACCCGGATCAACGCCGGCATCTGGCGATACCATCCGGTGCGGCATGTCTTCGAGGTGTTTTCCGAAGGCACGAGCAATCCGTGGGGCGTGGACTTCAACGAGCTGGGCCATGCGTTTCAGACGGCGTGCGTGATTCCGCACCTCTACCACGTGATCCAGGGGGCGCGGTATCAGCGGCAGGCTGGTCAGCACTTCAATCCCTACTCGTTCGATGACATCAAGACGATCGCCCGCCACCGGCACTGGACCGGCGGGCAGTGGAACGATGCCGACCGCGAGCTTTCCGATGCCGTCGGCGGCGGGCACGCCCACTCGGGCGCCTGCATCTATCTGGGCGGCTCGTGGCCCGATCGTTACCGCGGCCGGCTGTTCATGAACAATATCCACGGGGCGAGGATCAACGAAGACAGGCTCACGCCCGCGGGCTCCGGCTACGTCGGGGACGGCGAGCCTGACTTTCTCTTCGCCAACGACTCCTGGTCGCAGTTCATCTCGCTGCAGGTCGGGCCCGACGGGCAGATGGTGCTGATCGACTGGTACGACCGCAACCAGTGCCATCACGGTAGGGACGAGACGCACGACCGAGGCAATGGTCGTATCTTCAAGGTGCTCTACGACCGCGCGGCGTCGGTGAAGGTCAACCTCGCCAGCGAGAGCGACGCGAAGCTGGTCGACCTGCTCGGCCACGACAACGACTGGTTCGTGCGGCATGCCCGGCGGCTGCTTCAGGAGCGGGCCGCTTCCGGCCGGCTCGCCCCCGAGACGCCGCAGCTGCTCGAAACGAAGCTCGCCGCCACGGATATCGCGCCCAAGCGACTGCGGGTGATCTGGGCGCTGCACGTCACCGGGCAGCTCACCGCCGCACACATCGAGCGGCTGCTTACCGACGCCGATCCGGCGGTCCGGGGCTGGGTGATTCAACTGGCCGCCGAGCGGCGTGAGCTTTCGCCGCCTCTGCTCGGTCGGCTCCAGTTGCTCGCCGCCGACGATCCGTCGCCGGTGGTCCGCCTGGCGATCTGCTCGGCCCTCCAACGGCTGCCGCCCGCGGCCCGCTGGTCGATCGCTGCGGCGCTTGTTGCCCATGCGGAGGACGCCGATGACCACAACCTGCCGCTGATGAACTGGTATGCCATCGAGCCGCTCGTGCCGCTCGATCCGGCCCGGGCACTGCAGCTAGCCGCCGCGAGCCGCATCCCCACGGTGTCGCGGTTCATCGTCCGTCGCGCCGCCTCCGACGAAAGCTGCTACGAGCCTCTGGTGGCGCAGCTGTCGGCCAGCGACTCGACGACGCGAAAATGGATGCTCGAGGAGATCGTCGCGGCGCTGGCCGCCCGCGGCCGGATGCCGGCGCCGCGGGCCTGGCAGCAGGGCTACGAGCAGCTCCACGCCGACCCCGACGCCGCGGTCCGCAGACTGGCGGACCTGGCGGCGGTGCGGTTTGGCGATCCACGCGTCGTGCCGCAGTTGCGGGCTCTGCTGGCCAGCCGCGATGCCGACCGCGTCCAGCGGCTCGAGGCCCTGCAGGCCCTCGTCAGTTCCCGAGACGAAGGACTGCCGCCGGTGCTCCAGCGGCTCGTCGACGATCCCGCGGTTCAAAAGGAGGCGATCGACGGCCTCGCCGCCGTTCCCAGCGACGGCACGCCCGCCGCGCTCGTAGCCGCCTACGAGGGCCTGCCGGCGGAGTGCAGGCAGGCGGCGATCGCCACGCTTTCGTCGCGGCCACCCTGGACGCTCAGCTTGCTCGACGCCATCGCGACCGGCGCCGTGCCGCGGGGTGACCTTTCGGCGTTCACCGTCGGCCGGCTTTCCCAGTCGGCCGACCCGAGAGTGCTCGCGAGGCTCAACGAGGTCTGGGGCACGATCCGGGCGACGCCCGCCGACCGGAAGGCCGACTTCGAGCAGTGGCGGACGGCACTGAAGCCCGCGGCCATGAAGGAGGCCGATCTTTCGCACGGCCGGGCGACGTTCGCGAAGACCTGCGGTGCCTGCCACCAGCTGCACGGGCAGGGCGGACGGATCGGGCCCGACCTGACGGGATCGAATCGGGCCGACCTCGAATACCTGCTGGCGAATCTGCTCGACCCGAGCGCCATCGTCGGCCGCGACTACCAGACGACGATCGTGGTCACCGACGACGGCCGGTCGATCGCCGGGATCGTGGTCAAGGAGACGCCGACGAGCGTGACGCTGCAGACGCCCACCGAGCAGGTGACGGTGCCGATCGACGACATCGACACCCGTGTGCTCTCGCCGCAGTCGCTGATGCCGGAGAACCAGCTCTCGCAGCTTTCCCCCGCCGTTGCCCGCGACCTCATCGCCTACCTGCGGCACCCATCGCAGGTGCCGCTGCCGCCGGCCGCGCCGTAAGAGGAGTGTTGAGCGCCGTGGCGAGCAGTCGCATCGACCACTGCGTCAATGGCGGTCACGACTGTGGCGGCCTTCCGTCGAGCGCCGCGCGGACGGCTTCGCGGGCCGATCGCCACCGGTACTTGACGGTGCGTTCGGAGCAGCCAAGGAGCGTGGCGATCGTCTTCTGGTCGGCTCCGAGATACCAGACGAGATGGAAGACTTCGCGTTCTTCCCCGGGCAGATTGCCGATCGCCTCATGGAACAGCGTCCAGCGGTCGAGGTTGGTGTCGCTCGCGGGGCTGTGGTCGATGTACTGGTCGGGGCCGTTGGCAGCAGCTTGGGGCATCACGTTGGTGCCATGGTTGGCGGCATAGGAAGACGGGCCTGCATGCCGCCGCGCGAGGTCGATCAGTTCGCGGTGCAGCTGCGTGGCCGCCAGGGCCATGATCGAACGGGGGGAATCGAACTGCATCGCGCCCAGGGCCCGGTGCAGCCGCATGGCGGCATTCTGGAAGACGTCGTCGGTGTCTTCCCAGCGGCGGACGCCGGGGTAGCGGCCGAGCATCCGGTGGGCCAGTTCGCGGAGGCGGCCGGAGCAGAGTTCGATGATCCGGTCCCGGGCGGAGAGCTCCCCCCCTTCGAGCCGCTGGAGGCATTCCGCCAAGGCTGCCGAGATCGTGTCGTCGGTATTCATGCGAAGATGGGAGGCCGGGGCGGCAGGGAAAGGCCTGTGTGGAGCGTCCTGTTTGCGCGAGTTTTTTCGCTTTTGCCCCTAAGGGGCTCGGCTCTCGCCATAGCTAGTAGCGTCGGCTCTCACGTGGCGGACGGCGTTAAAAAGACATCAGACACATTCTCTGGACGATTTGCCATGATTCTAGCGAAAAAAGTGGATTTTTCGGGCGATTTTTCGGACCCTGTCTCAGGCTCTGGACGGCTTCGCGGCACAGTTGGTCCTGGCCGCAAGACCAGTCAGTTGGAGCCGCATAGGGTGCTGCGGGTTCCGCGGTATGAAACCGATCCGGTGCGGATCATTCTCGCCGCCCAGATTCAGCTGCGGCGTTGGCGGCAGGCTGAACCGGGACAAACGCCCCACCGAATTCGGCAGCGGATCTGTGCGATCGTCGCTGCCCGGGATGCACTCATCGGAGCAGGAAAACCCCTCACCCGGACGGTATAACCGCCGGTCTATGGATCGCTCCGACGGAACGCATTCCCCCACAGGCTCTCCCGCGACGGCAGGAACGTCGCGCCACGACCTCTCGGGGCAGCTCACCGGACAGGCTGACTCGTTCGGCTTCGAAGGGCAGCAGATTGTCGATCTGGAAGCCGGCAGCGATCTTGGCGGGGTCACCATCGTCCGCATGTTGGCTGAGGGGGGCATGGGGCGTGTCTACGAGGGTCGCCAGCAGTCTCCCGCGCGTCCCGTGGCCGTGAAGGTCTTGCGCGACGGTCTTGCCAGCCGCGCGATCATGAGACGCTTCGAGCAGGAAGCGCACCTGCTGGCAAGGCTGCGGCATCCCCACATTGCGCAGGTCCATACGCTCGGCACCTGCCGCCATGGCAGCATTTCCGTGCCGTTTTTCGTGATGGAGTTGGTTGAGGATGCCCTGCCGATCGACCGTTTCGCTCACGAGCACGGGCTGTCGGTGCGGCAGCGTGTGACACTCCTACGCCGCGTGACGGCGGCGGTAGCCTACGGCCATCGCCTGGGGATCGTGCACCGTGATCTCAAGCCTGGCAACATCCTCGTGGGCGGAGATGGTGAGCCGAAGGTGATTGACTTTGGCGTCGCCCGCTCAACCGATGCCGACCTCGCCCTCATGACGCTGCAGACCGATGCGGGGCAGATCGTCGGCACGCTTCGCTACATGAGCCCGGAGCAACTCGATGCCGATGCCTCCAGGATCAATCCGCCAACCGATGTCTATGCGATCGGCCTCGTGCTTCACGAACTACTCACCGGCGACCTGCCCTACGACGTGCGGGGCAAGTCGATCGTGGTGACGGCACGGATCATCCGCGAGCAGGACCCACAGACCATGGCGACGATCTGTCGGGCAATGCGTGCCGAAGCCGGCGTGGACGCAACGGAGATCCGGCAGTTGGCCGCCATCACCGCAAAGTGCCTCCAGAAACGGCCAGCCGACCGCTATGCGACTGCCGAGGAGCTCGAGGAGGAGCTTGCACGGTGGCTGATGGGCGAGCCGGTGCGTGCCCGACCGGCGACGGTGACCGAGCGGACGGTCCGTTTCGTACGGCGTCACCGGCTTCCGGTGGCGGCGGCCGTGTTGGTCTGCGTGGCTGCTCTGGCCGCGGCCTTTTTTTCAAGCCGTGCGCGGTATCAGGAACTCCTGGCCGAGCGGCATCGCGCAGGCGAGCGGGAGGAAGCGTATTACTCGGCCGTGCAGCGGTGCGCTGCGGCCGCCGACCGGCGGAACATCCCGATTGCGGCAAGCCTGCTGGAGCGGGCGAGGTCGCTCGACGTGGTGTCCGGACGGCCGATAGAACTGGACTGCCTTGCAGCGAGGCTCGACGATTCGCTGGCGGAGCTTCGTGGTCATGAGGCGATCGTGCGAGCCGTGGCCGCGTCATCCAGCGGGGAGCGTCTGTTGACCGGTGACGATCACGGCATCGTTCGGATATGGTCGGTCGATGATGCGGGCACCTATCGGGAGTCGCACGTACTCAGCGGGGACCGAGTCGGTGGTCATCGGGCGGCGATCTGGTCGGTAGCGCTGTCACGCGATGGCCGGCAGGCCGTTACGGCGGCCGAGGACGGTGCGGCATCCGTCTGGGATGCGGTGCATGGCAAGGCGATCGGCAGCCTGCGTGGCCACTCCGCCGCTCTCTATGGCTGCGTGTTCGCGCCCGATGGACGATCGATTGCAACAGCATCGGCCGATGGCACGGTCTGCCTCTGGAATGTCGCCACGTGCGAACGGCATGCGGTCATCACGCCGCAGTGGCGGCCCATGGCCCGCGATCGGAACGTGTATGGGGTCGCGTTTACGAGCGACGGTGGCAGGGTTGCCGCCGCCTGTGGCGACGGTGTGATCCGGCTGTGGGATGTCGAGACAGGCAGGCTGCTGGCCGAACTTTCGGGCCACTTCCGGCGGGTGTTCGCGGTCTGTTTCGCCCCGGATTGCCTGCGGCTCGCGTCGGCGTCCGAGGACGGCACGGCCCGCGTCTGGGACGTTGCGACCGGCGACTGCGCTGCCGTGTTGCGGCATCCGCTGCGGGTGAATGGTGTCGCCTGGGCCGCCGACGGCTCCGGTCTGGTGACGGTGTCGGCTGATGCCATTCTTCGCCTCTGGAACCCTGCGGATGGCCACCTCGCGCGGGAGCTCGTCGGGCATCGTGATAGCGTCTGGTCGGTGGCGAGTCTGTCGGCTGACCGCTTTGTGACCGCCTCGGCCGATGCGACGGCGCGGGTCTGGGAGTGCAGCGATCGCAACGAGCCCATCATGCCGTGTGGCAGTCAGGATGGTGTCGGAGTCCGGGGCGTTACCTGCTCGCCAGACGGCCGGATGGCGGCGACGGCAACAGCGCAGGGCCAGGTGCAGATCTGGAATGTGACGACCTGCAGGATGCATCGCGATCTGCCGACCGTCCGCAGCCGGGTGAATGCCGTCGATTTTTCACCTGCGGGCGACGTCGTGGCCGCCGCCTGTGGCGATGGCTTGACCCGTCTGTACCGCGTTGAGGATGCGAAGGAAATCGAACGGTTTGGCATGCACGCGGGGCCGGTGTTCGCGGTTGCGTTTTCACCCGACGGGGAGAGACTCGCCACTGCCGGGTCGGAGTCGCGTGTGGCGGGAGGCGAAACGGGCGCGGTTCGCATATGGCCTTCGTCATCTGTCGTTGGTTGTGGATCGACGCTGCCGCATCCCGCGCGGGCTCATGGCGTCGCCTGGTCGCCCGATGGCAGCCGGTTGGCGACCGCCTGTGCGGATGGGCTGGTGAGGGAGTGGAACGCGGTTACCGGCACCTTGCTCGGCTGCTTCCCGGGACATACCGACGACGTCAACTGGGTGGCCTGGTCACGGGATGGAAAGCGTTTGGCAACCGCTTCCTCCGATGGCACGGTGAGGCTGTGGAATCCGGCGGATGGCTGGTCGAGCAGAGAGCTCAAGGGGCCCGTGGGGCAGGCGTGGGAGGTTGCGTTTTCGCCGGATGGCAGCCGCATCGCGGGCGTGGGCGCCGACGGCAGCCTGCACCTCTGGCATGGCGAAAGCGGTCGACACCTCCTGGCCCTCGACGGTCACGAAGGGCCGCTGTGGGGGGTCGCGTTTTCGCCGGATGGCCGGAGCATCCTCACCGGTTCCGACGACGGCACCGCCCGCGTCTGGGGTGTGTCGCCCGCGCAGCTGCACCGGCGTCGCCTGGGCCACCGGCAATGAACGCCGAATCCGTGCATGGTCAGGATCGCGGCGACGAGCCCGGAGCGATGCCAAGTTCCCTGCAGACGTTTTCGGTGATCGTCTTCACGAGCTTCTCGTAGTCGATGCCCGGCGGCAGCCCGCGGCCGGCTGATGTCGCATGGCTGGCTGCGTCCGCTTCCGGGTGCGTGGCGAACGCCTTCCTCGCCACGCCCACTTCCTGCCAGGTCGACTTGAACACCGCGTTGTCACAGATGTCGCGGTCGTTCATGAGCAGGTCGAGGCGGGCATCCGTGTAGCCCCATTTCTGCTTGAGGTCGAGCAGCGCCCGTGTCTCCTTGCCCGTGAGGTAGACGATACCGCCCAGTCCCTTCGCGAGCATCAGGATGCGGCAATAAGCATCGACGATCTCGGTCCACCAGTAGGCTTTTTCGACCGTCTCACCGAAGCTAACCGTTCCGTGGTTGGCGAGCAGGATCACGTTCGATCGTTTCACGACAGGCTTGATGGTGTCGGCGAATATCTGGTTGCCAGGCGTCTCATAGCGGGAGATCGGGATGTCGCCCAGAAACACCTCCACCTCCGGGAGCACGGCCTGCGGGATTGGCTCTCGGGCCACGGCAAACGCGGTCGCGTGCGGCGGGTGGCAGTGCACGACACTGTTCACGTCGGGCCGCTCCTTCATGATCGTGAGGTGCAGCAGGATCTCGCTCGACCGCTTGCGGTTGCCACCGATCTGCCTGCCTTCCATGTCGACGATGCAGAGGTCGGAAGGCTTCATGAAGCCCTTCGAGATCATCGTCGGGGTGCAGAGCACCTCGTTGGGCCCAAGCCGAAACGAGATGTTGCCGTCGTTGCCGGCCGCAAAGCCCTTGTTGTAGATCCGCCGACCAATGTCGCAGATTTCTTCTTTGAGCTGGTTGAGCGACTTGTCGGATGTCTTCGGGGTGATGGTCGCCATGGGGGCTCCTTCGGGTGGCTAGGTCGAGGTGGTGGAAAAAGGGGTGATCGGGTGATGGTGGCGTCTTAACGATTCTTGCCCACGCTGCCGGTCGCGGCGGGCGTGCGGGCAAGCAAACGGATGTGGCCGGCGGGAAATCGACTGGTCGTAGGGACTGGAGGGGACATGGGGTCACGTCGAGGTGGTCGATCAGGGCGGCAACGTAGGCATCAATGGGCTTGTCGAGCGGCCGGAACGGCTGAGC
>CAZOMJ010000095.1:0-14688 GCA_964581055.1 uncultured Candidatus Kuenenia sp. | reverse complement strand
GCTCTGCGGCGGCGGCATCAAGGGCGGCATTGTCCACGGTGAGAGCGACCAGTGGGGCTACAAGCCGCTCGACCGCGACCAGCCCACGACGGTGCACGACGTGCACGCCACCGTGATGCGGCTCCTCGGCGTCGAGCACACGAAGCTCACCTGGCGGCACAACGGCATCGACCGCCGCCTGACCGACGTGCACGGCCACGTGATCAGCGGCATCCTGTCGTAGCCGGACTCCCAAAAAGGTGGCCGTCACCTTTTTCTCAGCCGGGCGTTCGGGTGTGGAGTTCGCAGTGCGCCGCAACTGCCAGCCGATCGAGGGCATCGGATGCCAGTTGACCGCCGGCCATGAAGTCGACGAGTTGCTCGAATGGAATGGCAGCCGTCTGACAGACTTGTTCGTAGGGCTGTCGCATGGCAGTCACGGCGAGTCGAAGCCGACCACTGACCGTGTCTTCGGCCGCCGCAGTCTGGCGAGCCTGCCCGCGTTCGAGCAGCCACGGCAACTCGGCTCGGACCGCGGCTTCGATGTCAGCGTCGCTGGTGCCCGCGTGCGAATCGTGCGATGTCATTCTCGAGCCTCGTAGGCCGTGATGGGCTGGACGGTGAACGGATCAAGCCAGCGGTAGACGACGATAACAAAGCGACCATCGGCCAGATGCCCGAAGGCCACTGGCAACCCGGTCGAGCGGCTCAAATCCTGACCGGTCGGGGCGTTCACGATCCCCTCGATATCCTCGGTCGATATCTCCCTCTCCAGAAGTTTTTCGACCACGGAATCGATCCAGACGAACTCGAAGTATGCCATTCCATCGATCACGATGGCCAAATGATACGCAAGGGGAAGCCGGTGGTCCAAATGCTTCCCTTTAAAATGTGATACAGACGTACACTCTCTCGTCAAGCCTCGCCGGGCCATCATTGGCACCTCGCCGCCATCGCTCGCGGAATGACGGTTGGCCGCCGGGACGAACTGCTCTTCACGTCTGTCTCGGGTGGCACGAAGAAGTCTGGTATCCTTCGTCGATGGCTCACTGGGTTTCTCTCGTCGTCGACGGCTTGGCGCGTCCATCCCTCGACGACGTCTCCTCCACGATGTTCACCCTCGGCGCCGCCGGGGTTGCCGAGGAGGGCGACCGTGGTGTCGAGCCGCCCACGCGTCAGACCTGGGACGACGGCCCGCCGGAGCCGCCCAGCCTCACCGTTCGCCTGCGGGCGTGGTTCGAGTCGCCCGATGCAGATCTTCGCGCGGCCGCAGAGGCATGCCTGCCTCCCGCCGTCGAAGCCCGCTGGGAGACTGTCTCCGACGAGGACTGGTCGACAGGGTGGCGGGTCAATTTCCCCGTCTTTCGCGTGGGCCGACTCGTTGTCGCTCCGCCCTGGGAGGAGGTGCCTGGATCACTAATCCTCGAACCGGGGCAGGGGTTTGGGACGGGCCAGCATGCGACCACGCGGCTGGTCCTTGAACGGCTCGTCTCACTCCTCGACCTTGAAGGTGATGCGACGCCCCGCTGCCGCGTGCTCGACGTCGGCTGTGGCTCCGGCATTCTCGCGCTGGCAGCGGCCCATCTCGGGGCCGATGCCTACGGCATCGACAACGACCCATTCGCGGTCGAGGGTGCGCGTTCTGAGGCCACCCGCAACGGCTTGCCCGTGCCGTTCGACACCACACCGCTTGCCGACGTGCCGGGCCGATGGACCATCGTGCTCGCGAACCTGTTCGCCGACACCATCGTCGACCTGGCCGATGACCTGATCGCGAAAACTGGCGACCACTTGATCCTGGGTGGCATTCTGGCCGATCGCGAGCGACGCGTCCGCGACGCGTTCGACCTGCGGCTCGGGCAGCCTGATCGCTCGCAGGACGGAGAGTGGGTCTGCCTGCACTACCGGGTGCCGGAGTCCTGACGAGGGCCGCGACGTCCAGGGAAAACGACAGGGCCGGAGAGCGTCCTGCGACACCCTCCGGCCCTGGATTCGTTTTCAGTCAGTACGGCTTAGTAGCGGCGACCGCCACCACCGCCGCCGTAACCACCGCGACCGCCACCGCTGCTCTCGCGCGGCTTGGCCTCGTTGACGGTCAGTGCCCGACCGTCAAATTCCTTCTCGTGCATGCCGCTGATCGCACGCTGGGCAGCGTCGTCAGCCTGCATCTCCACGAAGCCGAAGCCCTTGCTGCGACCAGTGTCGCGATCCTGGATGACCTGAGCGCTGACGACCGTTCCGAATTCCAGGAACATCTGCTCCAGCGACTCGCTCGTCACGCTGTACGCAAGGTTACCGACATAAAGTTTCTTACCCATTACGAAAAACACTCCTACCGATGACCCAAAGTTGCTTTCGGGGTCACGTCGAAAGGGCCAGAAAGTGGCAGCCCGCCAGAGGGTAAGGGCGAGGATAAAGAAGCGGCTGCAACGGCCTTTCGGCCCACGCGCGACATAACATCGTCTCAAACCAACACATTTACTCTAGGTGACGATCCGACGAAAAGCAACGTCGCCCCTGCCGGCTACAATCGTGGGAATTGCCCCCACTCCATCTCCGCAGAATGCGACGAACGGATGCCAGCAGCACGAATCACGGCCGAAAACACCCCTCCCGCGATCGGCCTGGGCCTGTGGAAGGTCGCCCCCCCCGACGCCCCTGGGCTCGTGGAGGAGGCGATCCGCGTCGGCTACCGGCACATCGACTCGGCCTGCGACTACGGCAACGAGGTCGAGGCGGGGCAGGGCCTCCGTGCCGCCCTGGCCAAGGGGCTCTGCCGCCGGGACGACCTCTGGGTCACGTCGAAGCTCTGGAACACCTACCACGAACCGCAGCATGTGCGGCCGGCGGTGGAGCGGTCACTGCGGGATCTCGGGCTCGAGCACCTCGATCTCTATCTCATCCACTTCCCGATCGCGCTGGAGTATGTGCCCTTCGAGACTCGCTACCCGCCTGGATGGATCCACGATCCCGCTGCCACAAGACCCTGCATGGAGCCGATCCCCGTGCCGCTGCTCGACACGTGGCGGGCCATGGAAGATCTCGTCTCGTCCGGCCTCGTCCGGCAGATCGGCCTGTGCAACTGCAGCATCGCCCTGATCCGGGAGGTGCTCGCTGGGGCGCGGATTCGGCCGGCGGTCTTGCAGGTGGAACTCCACCCGTTTCTCACGCAGGAAAAGCTGCTGCGGTTCTGCAAAGAAGCGTCGATCGCGGTGACGGCGTTTTCGCCGCTCGGGGCGCCGTCCTACGTGCCTCTGGGCATGGCGACCGCTGCGGAATCGGTCCTCGAGCATCCGGTGGTGACGGGCATCGCCGCGGCGGTTGGACGCACGCCGGCCCAGGTCGTGCTGCGGTGGGCGATGCAGCGGGGCACGGCCGTGATCCCCAAGACATCCCGTCCGGAGCGGCTGCGGGAGAATTTCGCGGTCGATGACTTCGTGCTCTCAGCCGAGCAGATGCAGGCGATCTCGGTGCTCGACCGCGGCCGCCGTTTCAACGACCCGGGTGACTTCTGCGAACAGGCATTCGGCACGTTCTTCCCGATCTACGAGTAGAACGGTCGAAACTACAGCCGTTCCTCGACCACGGGATTGGTGAGGCTGCCGATCTTCTCGATCTCGATCGTCACCGTGTCGCCGGGCTTCAGGAATACAGGTGGCTTCCGGGCGAATCCGACGCCGTGAGGCGTGCCGGTGAGGATCACCGTGCCGGACCGCAGGATCATGCTCGCCGACATGAATTCGATGATCGTCGGCACGTCGAAGATCATGTCGTCGGTGTTCCAGTCCTGCATCACCTCGCCGTTCAAGACCGTGCGGATCGAGAGCGTGTTGGGATCGGGAATCTCGTCGGTGGTGACGATCGCCGGCCCCAGCGGACAGAATGTCGCGAACGTCTTGCCGCGGCACCACTGGCCGCCGCCGCCGTTCCGCTGCCAGTCGCGGGCCGATACGTCGTTGGCACAGGTGTAGCCGAGCACGTGCCCGAGGGCATCCGCCCGGCTGACGTTGTGGCAGGTCTTCCCGATCACGATGGCGAGTTCACACTCGTAGTCGACCTCGTCGCTCCGCAGCTTCCGGGGCAGCACGATCGGATCGCCCGGGTTCTGCAGCGTGCCGGAGTTCTTCAGAAAGAGCACGGGGTGGGCCGGCGGGGCGGCGTTGCTCTCGGCGGCGTGAGCCTTGTAGTTGAGGCCGATGCAGAGGATGTCGCGGGGCTCGAGCGGCGCGAGCAGCTTGTCGACCTTCGCCACGGTGCCGGTGTCGCGGAGCGGGCCGAACATCTCCCCCTCGAGAAGCGTCACGCGGCCATCAGCATGAAGACTTCCCAGGCGGGTGGCACCGGCGGACTCGAAGCGGACGATCTTCATGGGGCTCTCCCTGCGGAAAAGGTGTTGCGAACCGCGTCAGTACCAGCGGAAGGGCTGGGGCGCGATCCACGTGATGATGTTCTTGATTTCCGTAGAGGCATCAAGACCCACGGGCCCGCACTCGCGGCCCAAGCCACAACTGGCGGTTTGATTTCAGCGCGGAGCAACCGCACGTCACTCCCCAGCAAGTTAAAAACTTGTCGCCACGGGGAAACCGGAAGGCGAGGTCAGGTCCGGAGCGTGGACATTCCGCCATCGACCCCGAACACCTGTCCCGTCATCCAGCCGCTCTCCGCGGAGAGCAGAAATCTCGCGAGCGCCGCGACGTCCGCCGGCTCGCCGATCCGCTTGAGCGGATACCTGGCCGCGAGAGCCTCCCGCTTGTCGGGAGAAGAGAGCAGCCTCGCGGCGAGCGGCGTGTCAATGAGCGCGGGCGCGATCACGTTGACCCGGACCTTCGGCGCCCATTCCGCGGCTAGCGACCGTGCCAGGCCTTCCACCGCCCCCTTGGCGGCTGCCACCGACGCGTGCATCGGCATGCCCTGACCCACCGCCACCGTGCTGAAGAGCACCACGCTCGCGGGGCTGCCGTCAGGGCCCTTGAGTCGCGGCTGACAGGCCTGCAGGAACCGCACGGCGCCGAGGAGGTTGAGTTCGAGATCCTGGCGGAAGTCGGCGGGTTGCAGGCTACGGAAGGACCGCAGCGTGATGCTGCCGGGGCAGTAGACAGCCCCGTGAATCTCCTCTGGAAGCTCCGGCAAAGCGCCTTCGGGATCGGCGAAGTCGCACGCCAGATGATGGATTCCGGCAGCGGACGGCAGACCGTCGCTCGTTCGCGACCAGACATCGATCCGCCCGGCGGTCGGGGCGAGCATCCGCACGATCTCCAGGCCGATGCCGTGACTTCCTCCGGCGATGACGTAGGTTCCAGACATGAACAGGTGCCTCCGCGAGTAGTGTAGGCGAAGTCACCGGCCGGGCTACCCCGCAAGCCGTGTTTTCGGTGGCTGTCATCTTTTTTCGGCAAGTTCCACGCAGAGCAGTTCGTTGTCTCCGCGGATGAACATCCGCGTGCCGACGAAGGCCGGATGGGAGAACACTGGGTTGTTGTTTTCGCCAGAAGCATCTGCGAACACGGCGAGTGACGTCGGCTCCCGCCGATCCGGCACGACGTCGAACATCACGAGCTGACCGCTGTTGCCGATCACGAGCACGCTCGACGGCCCCGCCACCGTGGCCGCGTAGGTTTCAAATGGGCCGCTCAGGGGAGCAGCCGCGTCGGCCAGACCGCGGGACGTGCAGTCCAACGCGAAGAGCTTTTCCTGCGCACAGAACATGCGGCGGCCGTGCATGACGGGCGTCGCCATATCGGGGGCCGGTTCGCGGCGATTCCCGAGGGGCTTGGGATCGATCATGCCGTCGGCGCGAAAGGCGTGGAGGCGGGTGCCATTCATCTCCGTCGCCACGAGCAGATGCGGGACGGCGCCCTTCACCACGACCGGCGTGGGGACATTGAAGTCTCCCGCCACCTCCGGCTCGAGCGACCAGAGCCTTCTGCCCGTGGCCAGATCCCAGCCGCCGAGCGAGGCATTGTCGTAGCCGATGACCTGCCGAACTCCGCAGACGTCGGCCGCCACCAACGAGGCATGCCCGGCGGGATTCCCTGGGCACCGCCAGACCTCGGCGCCGGTGGCAGGATCGAGGGCGACGATCGACGCGTCGGCCGCGCCCGGGTTGACGATGAGCCTCCCTTCGACGACCAGCGGCGACGAGCAGGAGCCCCACGCCGACAGGGCCTTTTCCGGCACGCCAAAGTCGACGACGATGTTTCGCTTCCAGAGCACGCGGCCGGTCGCGAGCGCCACGCAGTGCAGATCGCCCATCGCTCCGAAGAGGTGCACGCGGTCATTCTCGATGAGCGGCGTCGCCCGTGGCGAGTTGCCGTAGTCGAGTTCACCGGGGGCGTCGTAGGCCACCGTCCAGAGCGGACGGCCCGTTTCGGCATCGAAACATCGGAACACGTCCTGGCGGTCGTCGTCGTCACGATCGCCTATGACAACGTAGTAGCTGGTGGCCGCCACCCCCCCCAGCCCCGACCGAGCCAGCGGCCGGCTCCACACGCGTTCGACGGCCTGGGGCAGCCATGCTGGCAGTCCCGGCACGAACCCGTCACGATGCGGTCCGCGCCAGCCGCTCCATGACGATTGCAACGGGTCGGGGCACGGCACGAAACCCCGTGACGATTCGAGCTTCGCGCAGAGGACGTGGTCGCGGCCGACGTCGAGCAACGCCCGCTTGATGGCATCGCGGGTGGGGAAATCGACATCGCCGGTGACGAAGGCGGTGATGAATCGCACTGGCAGGGTCTTGCCGACGACTCGAAGAGCACCTTTCGGCACCGTGCCGCAGCCTTCCAGGAGCGGCTGGGCGTAGCTCGAAATCACGGCGGCCGCCTGAGCCTGCTGCGGGGCGTCGAGGATCGCTGCCGCAGCGTCACTACAGGAGGCGGCGACCTGCTTCTCGGGTTGATCAGAAGCCGCGACCCGCCGCAGTGCCTCCAGAGCCATGGAGTGTTTCTCCGCGTGCTCCCTCGGCCCCAGATGGATCGTGTAGTCAGCCAACTCCTCCAATGACTCCGCGGGATCCTCCGTCGGCACCACGAACAGGCCGTGGAGCAGACAACTTCCCTTACGGTCTGTGAGCGAAGCCAACGGCTCGACCACGACGCCCCCGGCCTTGCCGTCCTCCCGTACGACGGAGTGCTTGCCGATCACCATGTGGGCCCGCGGGCAGCCGGAGGCCTGTGTGCCCCGTGCGAGCGACTCGCCGAAGCCGATCTTCACGGGCCTGCCGAGGAGCGTCTCGAGATGCCGACCGAGCGCTAGATAGTCGCGCTGTGCGTAGCCGGCCACGCAGGGGCAGGAGAGCTGGGCGGAGAGCGGGTCCATGACCACGACGCACAGAGGCTCCTGGTCCGGCGAAGCCGACGGCTCTCCGGCGAGGGCGACGGCACCCCAGGCGATGCCGAGCAGCACCAGCACGTTGCGGTGAAAGACCCACGACGAAGCGGTCGCGATGCCGGCCGTGATGGAGTCCTGGTGGGGCGTGGCCGGCATGGCTACCGCCTCGCGTCGAGCGACGTGAGCGAATCCGTCCGCGGGCCGAAGGCTGCTGCGTTTGGGGACATCTCGTGAGCGGTCATCACGACGATGTGTCCACGCGTGATGTCAAGCATGTAGACGCGGTCTCCCTTCGGCGATACCGCGATCGACACCTTCTTACAGCCGGGCACGAGTTCCACCGCGCCGACGAGTTCCATGAAGGTGCCGTCGGCTGCAAAACGCTTCACGCGGCCGCTTCCCGCCTCCGCCGTGTAGACCGACCTGCCGGGGCCGAACGCCACGTTCATCGGATTGCAGCAGCCTTCGAAGCCGGCGTCGCTGCCCCGCTCGCGGGAACCGAAATCCAAGACCGATTTCCCTTCGCGGGTGTAGCAGCTCACGCGGTGCTTGGTGTTTTCAGCCACGTACACGCCGTTGTCGTTGGCCTGCACGTCCATCTGCCCACAGCAGCCGCGGAGCGATTCGCCGATCTTTCGGCCCTGCTCAAAATCCAGGTCGGTCCGCCAGACATCGAAGCCGGTGCCCGTGCTCGACGAGCAGGCGAAGAAGACATCCTTCGTGGAGGCCGAGATCGAGGCGATCCGGGCCTGAACGGCCACCAGTTGCTCGATGCTCGGCGGCGGCGGCTCGGCAGCGGCGGGAGCTTGGCCGGATGCAGTCCCGCGGCCACCCGTCGTGGCGGCGATGGTTTTCTTGACATTCTCCCCGAGCCGCACGAGCGTCACGCGTTTCTTGAGCAGGGCCTTTCGTTCCTGCTCGTGTTGTTCTTCCTCCTTGGCATCGAAGTCGGGCCCCGCGGATGCTTCGTCTGCGATTGCCTTCAGATCACGATCGATGACGGCGATCTTCTTGTCGATGTCGGCCAACCGTTTGGAGTAGGTGCGGAGCCGCTCCCGTTGTTTTGCACTGATATCCTGCTGTGCCCGTTCCTTGACCTTTTTTTGGATGGCCACGGCGGCATCCTTGGCGCCGGCGAGATTGGGGGTCTCACGGACTTTCGTGACGGCACCCTCGCTGTCGAGAAGCAGCAGCTTTCCGGCCCCCCCGACATACACGTCGCCCTTCGGCCCGACGTTCACCGCCTCGGGCGGCACGGGCAGAGGCCATTCCGCGACCTGGTCGCCCTCTGAGTCGAAGACACGCAGGAGCGAATTTTCTCCCGAGATTCCCGCGAGCACCCGGCCCTGCCGATCGACGGCGAACGTGGTCAGTTTTTCCCGCGAGCCGCCATCCACGACCTTGATGAGACGCTCCTGGGCATGCGTGGCCGAGCCCGCGGCATCGTCCGCAATCGCCTGGCCACCCGGCAGGCCGCCGACGCATGCGAGCATCAGAATCGCCCGTGCCGCCAGCATGCGGCTCTGATGGGGGCGGTGCCCCTCACTCACTCGACCGCTGAACGCCGGAATCGCCATGGTTTTTACCTCCCGCTGAAGGAACAGCCCGGAGTGCTCACGGACGTCACCTGCTACAGGCCGCGGGGCATTATCCCCGTCCAAAGGTGGGGTGTCAATCGTGCGAACGCCGACGGCCACGATGCAGTTCCAGCCCGGGCTGGAGCCCTTGCAGGCTGTGGGAATCACGCCGTACGATGCTGAGTGTCAGCGCGGGGCGGGGGTGATTCGTCTGGCCGACCCTGCGATAGGTGTCGAACTTCACTTCATGACTCAGTGGAGGCTCCCATGTCGACGACGTCCACCACGGTGCAACGTTCCCTCTCGGGCCGAACAACGGCGAGGCGGCCGCTCACGCGGCCGATCTCCAAGACGATGCTCGGAACGCCGTTTACGCTCGACCAAGAACTCGAGCCTTTCGCGCGGTGGTTCGGCCGGTCGCTCTGGGTGCCGCCGAAAAACCGTAGTACCGACCTCGCCCAAACGATGCTTTCCGCCGGTTTCTGGCCGCGGTCGAGCCATCAAGCGAAGGGCCGGGAAAAAAGCTGGGCGGCTGCGCTCGCCGAGCACCGCGCGGAGTTCACGCACGTTCGCGAGATCGAACTCGCCAAGGCCTCGATCCGGCTCCCCAAGGGACGTCTGCTCGTGGCGATCACCGAGCGGGACGGCTTCGACGCGATTACCGACAACGTGCCGGCCTGCGTGCGAACACGGCTCGAGGAGTTTCTCGACGGTCCCGGAAAGCGGCCGGGCGTGAAGGTCTACTACCTCAAGCCCCTGTGCATCGAGGCGGGCAATAAACTGCTCTTCACGACGCGCGAGAGCGTGGAGGCGGTCGTACGACAGATCCAAGACGAGGCGTTCGCGGAATACCGCCGCCTGTTCGCCTCCGATCTTCCACGACGGCTCCTTGAGGGCACTGCCGATGCTGCGATAGCGATTCCACGTGCCATGGTCACTTTCTCCATGAACCGCAAGAAGCGGGCACTCGAGGCCCACCACGCCAGGCTCGAGTTCAAGCGGCGGAAGATGGCTCTCGCGGCGGCGATGACTCATCGCGAGAGCTTCCATAGCGTGTGCAGCTACGACGACATGCTCTCCCTCATGAGCCCGCTCAAGGAGACCGAGGTCATCCGCCACTATGCGGTGGAGCACGACCTCTCGGCCGCCGAATTCGACGAGTTGGTCCAGTTGGCGGCCGGCACGCTGCCTTGGTTTGTGACCTTCTCGCTGGCCACTGCTTTCGTGATGTCGATCACCGCCTCCGTGATGGCCAAGGCGACGGTGACGGCGACGGCGGTGGCGGTCTGCGACCCCGCGTTCGTCGCGGAATTGCCGGATGCCCCGGGCGTGCTCCTCAAGATCGGGCACTTCGACGAGATCGATGGCGTGACCCACGTCGAGATCTGAAGGACGTGGATTTGCACATCCGCCACCCGGGCGCGAACCTCACGATGGCCGCGAGCGTGGCGAAGACGTCGGGTGTCACACCGTTTCGCCGCGGACCAAATCTTCAGGCGTCTGCCGGGCGCGGACGAGCCGCGCCTTCCCGCCGTCGATCAGCACCTCGGCAGGCAGCGGCTTCGAGTTGTAGTTGCTCGCCATCACGAAGCCGTAGGCACCCGCGATCTCGATCACGAGCAGATCGCCCACCTGCGCCGGTGGTAGAGCCCGCGATGCCACGAAGCCGCCGTCGGTCTGCGTGAAGATGTCGCCCGATTCACACAAGGGACCGCCCACGGCCACCTCTTCGGCGGCCGCCTCCGCGGCCGAGCCAGCCGCCGCCGCCGGGCAGAGGCTCATCGGATGGTAGGAGCCGTAAAGCACCGGCCTCGCCAGCGTGTTGAAGCCGGCATCGACAAGCAGGTATTTCCGCGAACCCTGCCGCTTGACGGCGCGGACCTCCGTGACGACGGAGCCCGACTCGGCCGTGAGATAGCGGCCCGGCTCGATCTCCAGGCGGATGCGATGGCCGAACCGGTCTTCCAGTTTCTTCCGCATCGCGTCCCAGAGCTGAAAATAGCCGCCCAGGTCGGCGTGGACCTCGCCCGGTTTGTAGGGCACCGGAAGGCCGCCGCCGGCGCTCACCATCGTGAGCGATCGGCCGATCTCGATCGCGACCCGCTCGAGTGCCCCGGCCACCTCGGCCAGATGCACGAGATCGGTGCCGCTGCCGATGTGCATGTGCAGGCCGCTCACCGCGAGGCCGGCCCACTCGGCGCGGCGGAGCACCTCGGGAATCTCCTCGTGCCAGATGCCGTGCTTCGAGCCTTCGCCGCCGGTGTTTGTCTTTTGGCTGTGGCCGTGGCCGAAGCCGGGATTCACCCGCAGGGTGATGTTCGCCCCCGGCACCCGCTCGGCCAACTGCTCAATCATGTCGGCCGAGCCACAGTTCACATGGATGCCCAGCTTCGCGACCGCGTCGAGGCTCGCGCGGTCGAAGATGTCGGCGGTGTAGACGATCGGGTGCACCGGCGGCAGGCCGTCGGCCGCCGTCGTGCGGTCGCCGTGCGCGGAGTAGCCAGCCTTCAGCGCCCGATGGATCTCGCCGGTGCTGACCGCGTCGACCACCACTCCCTCTCGGCGGATGAGATCGAGCACCGCCAGGTTCGAACAGGCCTTCTGGGCGAAACGGACCGTGTCCCAGGCGGCGAGGTCGCGGCAGCGGCGCCGGATCATCTCGGCGTCGTAGGCATAGAGCGGCGTGCCATACTCGCGGGCGAGGTCGGCCACGTTCACGCCTGCGATCTGCGTGCGGATTGCTGCCGCGGTGGCAGGCGTGCCCGGTTGTGTCGGGGATGTGTCGGAACCGGTGGATATCTGGCTGTTGGTAATCACGAGCGGAATTCGTGGAAGGGTGAAAGACACACGGAGCACGTCGAACGAACCGTTCGATTCAACGCGAGGTGAAGCAGCCCAGGCTTGATCATCGTCCGGGCACCGGGATGGGAAAACCGTTCGGGATCGGCAGTCCCGGCGGGATCGCCGGGCCGTTGGGGCCGGCACCGCCGGCTCCTGCTCCGGCCGCCGCCGACCGGATTGCCGCGCCGTCGGCCGACAGTCGTGTCGCCACGCCTCGTTCGATCGGACGGATGAGGAGTTTGACATTTCCGCCCTGCCGTTCGCCGTCGTTGCCTTCCGCGGCGGGAACAGCCTCCGCGGGCAGGGCACCCTGATCGGCGGCATAGGCCAGCACGCGATTCACCGACACGTCGATTCCTGCGATCGGCTTGGCCTGCGGGTCGGCCTTGCCATCGGGGCCGAGCACGGCCGCCAGCCGCTGCCGCGGATCGCCGCCCGCCATGAGGAAGGCGTATTCCGGCGCGACGGCCAGCGTGAGTTCAATCGATTCCCCAAGGCTTTCGGCGGCCTCGGTGCCGTTCAAGTCGACCGTGATCGTATGCAGGTTCGTCGTGCCGACCTTGCCTGAGTCGAAGGCGACTTCGACGCCCGGAGGCAGCAGGCGTTTTGCACCGTTCGCGCCACCGAACGACTGCTTCACGCGGTTTTCGAGCGAGGCACCATCCTTGACCCGCATGCCCGCCGTGACGGAGGGCAGGGCGGTCTTCCTCGCGGCGGCGGTCGTATCGACGCAGACTGCCGCATCGATGCCGCCGGTGGCGAGCACCGATGAGACCACCTCCCGTAGCAGCAGCGCCAACGTCTTCGTCAGCGAATCGTTGCTGCCCGGAGGCAGGGCTTGATCGAGCATGTTCAGCACGTCGCCTCGGGAGGCTTCCGGAACCGGTTGCACCAGGTGCGCAGTCACTGCGGGGCGGTTGCCATCGGCGGCTGGCGGCATCGGCACGGTCAATTGCCCCTTGTCGGAGCCCTCCATTGCCAACGCTGCGGGCGAGCCTGGCACCGCCACGGTGCGGTTTTCGATGAAGAGCCGATCCTTCTCGCTGTCGATCGCGATGCCCACAGCCAGCGACTCGGTGTCGGCCAGACCGTCGAGCGCGGCGGCGAGGGCGCGGGCATCAAACTGCTGGCCCTGCTCTCCCGCGGTGGCCGCCCCCTGCTCGATCAGCATGCGGAGCTGCTGGCGGAGCCCTTCCGGCAGCAGATGGGGAAAGAGTTCGATGCCGAGCGTGTAGTTTTCCGAGAGCGGGCCAAACAGCGGCGTGGGATCGACCGCCTCCACGTCGAAGCCCTGCGGCGACACGATCGCCCAGCCATCCTGCTCGACGATGTCGAGGGCGATGCCGCTTGGGAGGATCAGGCTGCGGGTGTCGCCCGACTGCTCGGTGGGGCCTGTCACGGCCTGGAGCGAATCGAGCAGCTTGTCGAGACTCTTGACCGGCACGAAGCCGTGCACGGCGATGTCGCCGCCGTCGGTCGTCACGACCGCGCCCAGCGGCCGCTTCACGTCGAGTCCGCTCAGGCCCCGGCCCTGCGTGGCCATGAGGAGCACCGACTCGAGCATGCCCGCCAGTCCGGGCTGGCCGATCTGTGCCCCGAGCCAGCCGACTTGCTTCTTGAGATCGGCGTAGCTGTCGCACGTGACGACAGTCAGCACCGTCCGCTCGGCGGCGTGGGCGGGTGTGAAGCCGCTCCAGAGACATGCGGCCATGGCAGAGGCGACCACGACATGCAGCGTTCTTCGCACCGTCTTCTGCAAATGACGACAGCTGGCAGGCAGGAACGACATGGAAATTCCCTCGCGAACAGGCACCGGTTGGTTCAGTTCTCCGCAACTCAAGGACCGAGTCCTCTGCGTCGCAGCTTACCAGCCGCGTCGCAAAACCTGTATTCTGGGACAGATGCAGCCGCTTTCCCCCGGTTTCGAGCCCGGCTCCCCGCCGTATCCAGCGGTGCCCACGCCTGCGCCCGCCCGGCGGCAGCCAATGCGGCTGCAGGTGCTGCTCTTCCTGCTCACCTGCATCACGACCTTCGCGGCGGGCGTGTCCGGCTGGCAGGCGGAACTGCTCGGCTTCGACGACCAGTTCGGCCTCCAGGTGGCGGAGCACTGGCAACGCGGCCTCGTCTATATGGCAGCGGTGCTGGCAGTGCTCGGGGCACACGAGGCGGGGCACTTTATCGCCGCCTGGCTGCATCGGATTCCTGCCACCCTGCCGTTCTTCATTCCCGTGCCCGTGCTGCTCACCGGCACGATGGGGGCCGTGATCGGGATGGAGGGATCCCGGGCCAACCGGCGGCAGCTCTTCGACATCGCGCTCGCCGGGCCGCTGGCCGGGCTCGTCGTCGCCCTCCCCATTCTGGCCGTCGGACTGCTCACGGGCGAACCAGCCAGTCACAGTCCCTTCGCCATGCCGCCGCTGGCCCGCGGCATCCTCGGGCTCATCCGTCCCGATATCGCCGCCCAGGCGACGATCGTGCCGAACGCCCTCTTCATGGCGGGCTGGGTGGGTCTGCTCGTGACGGGGCTCAACATGATCCCGATCAGCCAACTCGACGGCGGCCACGTCAGCTACGCGATCTTCGGCCGGCGGGCCCACTGGATCGCGCGGAGCGTCTTGATCGCGTCGATCGCCGCGATCGTGATCCTCGGCCGCACCAACTGGATCGCGATGGTGGTGATCGTGACGCTGCTGGGCACGGATCACCCGCCGATTCGCAACGACGGCCGGCCGCTGGGCCTGGCCCGCACGGTGCTGGGGGTGCTGTCGTTTCTGATCCCGATCGTGACGTTCATGCCCGAGCCGCTGCTTCTGTAGGCAGGTTCGTTGACGCTCCCGCTGCCGATGCCCACAATTCAATGTCTCGCCCTCAGCCGCTTGCTCCGCTAAAGTTCCGCTCCCGTCCCGCCAGGACACCCCAGAGGAGAAAACCCATGAACGGCACCCCGAATCTCGTCGAACAG
>CAZOMJ010000094.1:0-23551 GCA_964581055.1 uncultured Candidatus Kuenenia sp. | reverse complement strand
CTTGTGCCTATGGTAACCCTTGCCGAGATTGAATCCGCCGCCGCCGACCTCTCGCCGGCCGAGAAGCAGGAACTGATGCTCTTCCTGGCCACACGGCTGCGGGCCGAGGGCGCCACGCTGCCCGAGCCACGCACGTTCACGCGCGACGAGATGGCCGGCTGGATCGAGGAAGACGAGGCGGACATGCGCCAGCTTCGGGAGCGGCCGTGAGGCTCTTCCTTGACTCGAGCGTGATGATCGCGGCTGCTGCATCAGAAGCGGGTGCGTCTCGGGAAGTCTTTAGCCTGGCTTCGGAGCGGGATTGGCGGCTGATGACGACGCCCTACGCTGTCGCCGAAACGATCCGGAATATCGCCGGCTTTCCTGCTGGGGTAACTGCCACGTGGTTGCGAATCAGCAGTCAACTGATCGCGGTCGATGATGTGCTGACGATCGACAAGCCCGCTGTGTTCCCGGTCAGCAAGGACCGGCCGATTCTCTTCAGTGCCCTGGCGACCGCAGATGTGCTTTTGACTTTGGATCGCGCCGATTTTGGCCGCCTCCTCGGAAGCGGCTTCTATGGCCTCGCCATCATGACGCCAGGGATGTGGCTTATGCGTGACCGTGAGACAGGGCACGCCCGCATCTCATGAACGGGTGAGAAACCGACTTGCGACACCCCGCGGCTTCGGGCGGGCGCCTGCGGCCACCTTCAAAAAGGGCCAAAGCTCCCCGAGTAGGACTCGAACCTACAACCTACCGGTTAACAGCCGGCCGCTCTACCATTGAGCTATCGGGGAATGAGGCCCTTTAAAGTACCTTAAATCGGAGGGGAAATCGATGGGGTGCTCCGGCGACGTCCGTGAGCGCATCGGCCGGGAAACAGCGGCCTCATGGCCCCATCGGGATGTCAGCCATCCGCCGGCGACCGCTGCTTTTCCATCAGCACCCGATTGCCGCGGGCGTTGTATTCGATTCGGGTCATGAACGTGCGCATCAGCATGACGCCGCGACCGTTGGGGGCGTCGAGGCGATCCTCCAGCCGGCAGTCCGGAACGGAGCCGGGGTCGAACCCGGGGCCCTCGTCGGTCACTTCGATTCGCGCCACGGTCGGGGAAACCAGGCAGGCGACCCGCACCACCTTGCCGGAGTCGAGTTTGTTGCCATGCACGATCGCGTTGACGATCGCCTCCTCGGCGGCAAGATGGATCGCGAAGATGTCCGACGGCGACCAGCCATGAGCCCCCAGCTGCTCGAGAAGGTCTTCCGTGATCAGCCGACTCGCACCACGCTCGCTGGGCAGTTCGATCTCGCGCCGCCACTCGGGCGCAGCCGTCGGCTGGGTCGTCGGCACGGATGGATCCGGCGGGCTTTTCTGGTTTGACATCGCGTGTCTTTCGGCCGTAGCCGCCCCGTCAGCCGCGCCGCTCACTCGAAAGCCGAGATCGCCTCGGCTTCGTCCTTGCGGATGTCAAAAATTTTATTGAGTTTCGTGATCTGAAACACTTCGAGAATCTCTGGGCGGATGTTGCTCATCTTCATCCGGCCTTTGTTCGACTTGACCTTGCGATCGAGCGTGATCAGTTTGCCGAGCGCGGCACTGGAGAGGAATTCGACCCCGGCGAAGTTGAGCAGCAGACTCTTACGGTTTTCCAATTCCACGAGTCCGAACAACTCGGAGCCAAGTTCCAAGATGCCAGCTTCGTCGAGAATTTTCTTGTCCAGGAATCTGACAATCGTGACGTCGCCCAGTTTTGAGACGTCGATCCGCCGATGCGTTGCCATGCAGACTCTCGTTGAAAACCATTGCTCGGCCAATCCATCCGATCGGGTGGGGCGGCCAGCCATTAAAACTCTTGAGACTAGCCGGTCGGCCAGTCATTTACCATGAGCCTGTCATCGGGCGATTGCCACGGGCCACTGTCCCCCCACTGCCAAACTGGCAGTGGCTGACGGGTCGGGCCGAATGCGGGGAAGAGGCGGTTTTGGCTCGCGCGTGCCAAGTTTCTCGCGGGCACCCTGGCGATGCCCTAAAATCCCCGGGCGTCTGGCGCGCCAGTTGCTTCTTCCGGTAGGGCCTGTCTGATGGCGTCCTGATCCGGCAGGCAAACGGCGTGCCCTTCGTCCCTGCGGCGGTTGCCTTGTGTCCGCGGGCCGATCGCCCCAACGACCCGGTCAGATTGCCAGGCAAAATAACGACGGTTGGAACGTTTTCATCACCCATACCTCCTTCGCTGCAGAAAGGTTTCGATCATGACAGCCACCGCGAGCAAGCCCGCCAAGAAAAAGTCGAGTCTGATCCCGCTGGGTGACCGTGTGGTCGTGGAGCGCGAGGAGAGCGAACAGAAGACCGCCGGCGGCATCCTCCTGCCTGATTCTGCCAAGGACAAACCAGCCCGTGGCACGGTCGTCAGCGTCGGCGAGGGCAAGTTCGACTCCAAAGGACAGCGGCATCCCCTGCAGGTGAAGCCAGGAGACCGCGTCGTTTTCACCAGCTATGCGGGCGAGGCCTTCAAGGTGGGCGACGACGAACTGCTGCTCATGCGGGAGGATGACATTCTGGCGGTGCTCGGCTGAGCCGCCGTTTGGCCCAGCCAGCCGCCACAGCCCCGGCGGTATCAGCCTCTGCCACGATCGTTCCAGACAGTCCACACCGTCTTTTCACACAGAACCCTTTCCGAGGAGATTTGACCCATGTCCAAGATGATGGCATTCGATCAGGAAGCGCGTGAAGCGATGCGGCGCGGTGTCGCCAAACTGGCCCGCGCCGTAAAGGTGACGCTCGGCCCCAAGGGACGCAACGTCATCCTGCAGAAGAGCTTCGGCTCGCCCACGGTCACCAAGGACGGCGTGACCGTCGCCAAGGAAATCGATCTCGAGGATGTCTACGAGAACATGGGCGCCCGCATGGTGCGCGAGGTGGCCAGCAAGACCAGCGACGTGGCCGGTGACGGCACCACCACCGCGACCGTGCTGGCCGAGGCCGTTTTCAACGAAGGCCTGCGGGCCGTCGTGGCCGGGGTCAATCCGATCCAAATGAAGGCGGGCATCGAAAAGGCGGTCGAGGACATCGCCAGCAAGCTGAAGGAGATGTCGATTCCGGTGAAGGGCAAGAAGGAGATGGCGCAGGTCGCGTCGATCGCCGCCAACAACGATCCGGAGATCGGCGAACTGCTCGCCGAGGCCATGGACAAGGTCGGCAAGGACGGCGTGATCACGGTCGACGAGGGCAAGAGCCTCAAGACGGAGGTCGAGTGGGTCGAGGGCATGCAGTTCGACCGCGGCTACCTCTCCCCCTACTTCGTCACCAGCCCGCAGCAGATGCAGTGCGTGCTCGAGGACTGCTACGTGCTCGTGTTCGAGAAGAAGATCTCGAGCGTCAAGGACATCGTGCCGCTGCTCGAGGCAGTCGTGAACGCCGGCAAGCCCCTGCTGATCGTCTCGGAGGAAGTGGACGGCGAGGCGCTGGCCACGCTGGTCATCAACCGGCTCCGCGGCACTTTCCAGGTCTGCGCCGTGAAGGCCCCGGGCTACGGAGACAGGCGGAAGGCGATGATGGAAGACATTGCGATCATCACGGGCGCCACGGCCGTGTTCGAGAACCTCGGTATGAAGCTCGAGAATCTCGGTCTGGCCGAGCTCGGCCGGGCCAAGAAGGTGATTGTCGACAAGGACAACACCACGATCATCGAGGGTGCCGGCAAGACTGCGACGATCAAGTCGCGGATCGAACAGATCCGGCACGAGATCGCCGCCGCCACCAGCGACTACGATCGTGAGAAACTGGAAGAGCGGCTGGCCAAACTCGCCGGCGGCGTGGCGAAGATCAACGTCGGCGCCGCGACCGAGAGCGAGATGAAGGAGAAGAAGGCCCGGGTCGAGGACGCGCTCCATGCAACGCGGGCGGCCGTGGAAGAGGGGATCCTGCCGGGCGGCGGTGTCGCCCTCCTGCGGGCCAGTTCACAGGTGAAGCCGAAGGGACTCTCCGACGACGAGACGGTCGGCTTCAACATCGTGGTTCGTGCCTGCCGTGCTCCGGTGACGATGATCTCGTCGAACGCCGGGCAGGACGGCTCGATCGTGTGCGAGAAGGTGCTCGCCGGCAGCGGCAACTTCGGCTACAACGCCGCCACGAACGAGTACGAAGATCTCGTCAAGGCGGGCGTGATCGATCCGGCGAAGGTGACGCGAACGGCGCTGCAAAACGCCACCAGCGTGTCGACGCTCCTGCTGACCAGCGATGCCCTGATCGCCGAGAAGCCGAAGGACTCCAAGCCGAAGGCGGGCGGTGCCGGCCACGGCGGTGACTACGACATGTACTAGTCGTCGGGCCCGCCGGGCATGGGCCGGTGGGACACGCTCGGAGCATGCCCGTTGCAGTGCAAATTCAAGGCCGGGGCGTCCGCAAGGACGCCCCGGTTTTTTCGTCCCATCTCACGCTGGCCTGGCGTCGTCGCCACGAGGTCGTTCCCATGGCGACGGTGCCACGAGTCTGGGGGCGGCTGTGTCCGGGGTCAGCGTTTGGGCTTCGTGAGGTTGTCGAGCGGCACGAAGCCGTCACCGCCGCCGGGGACGGCCGGTGGCTGGCAGGGCGGGGCGAAGAACCGCTTCTTGAGCGACCAGGCCAGCCAGGCGGCAGCGGCGGCCGAAACGGCGATGGCGACGAGATCCTGCATGGCGTGGGCTGCTCGGCTTCTGGCGAATGCGATCTAACCGCCCAGCAAGGTGCCGATCTGGAAGGTTGCGAAGGCCGCCAGCCAGGCGAGCACGGTCATGTAGGTGAACGTGACGACAGGCCAGAGCCAACTGGATGTCTCCCGGCCGATCACGACCAGCGTGCTGGCGCACTGCGCACACAGGGCGAAGAACACCATGATCGAAAGCGCCACCGGGAGCGTGAACACCTTGCGATTCGTGCCATCCCACGTGGCGGCGCGGAGGCGTCGCACCAGCGCCGTGCCCCCCTCCTCCTCGCCGGGATCGATGTCCCCAAGGTTGTAGATCACCGCCAGCGTGCCGAGCACCACCTCTCGGGCCGGAAAGCTCGCGATCGCGGCACATCCCAGCCGCCAGTCCCAGCCCAGCGGCTTCACGATCGGTTCCACCAGCCGGCCAAGCCGGCCAAGCGCACTCTGTCGCTGGGCCGCGCCGCGGCGGGCGGCCGCCAGACCGTCGTCGGTGTCGAGGGCCGCCAGTTCCTCAGCCACGTCGGCCCGGTCGGGAGCGTTCGCTGGCAGACCAGCCAGCCGCGTGCTGAGCGCCGCACGGCTCGCGGCCACGTCGGCGTCGATCCTGATTTCGCTGCGGGGATAGCTCGCCAGCGCCCAGACCACGATGCTCACCGCCACGATCAGCGTGCCGGCATTTTGGAGGAAGGACCAGACCGCCTCGCGGACCCGCTCCAGGACGACCTGCCACCGCGGCCACCGCCAGCCCGGCAGTTCCATCACGAACGGCTGCGGAGGACCGCGAAAGATCGTCCGCGAGAGCACCAGTGCCACCAGAGCTGCCGTTGCCACACCCACGGCATACATGCCGGCGAGCACCAGGGCCGGCAGCCGCAGCCAGGAAACACCGACGGCGACGTTGGGCACGAAGGCGCCGCAGAGCAGGAGATAGACCGGTAGCCGTGCCGAGCAACTCATCAGCGGCGCGACGAGGATCGTGAGCAGGCGGTCGCGGGGATTCTCGATCGTCCGCGCGGCCATGATGCCGGGGATCGCGCAGGCGAAGCTCGAAAGGAGCGGGATGAACGACTTGCCGCCGAGGCCCACGCCGCACAGCAGTCTGTCCATGAGAAACGCGGCGCGGGACAGGTAGCCGCAGCCTTCGAGGATGGCCACGAACAGGAAGAGCATCGCGATCTGGGGCACGAAGACCACCACGCCACCGACACCCGCGAGCACGCCGTCGACCACGAGCGAACGGATGGCTCCCTCGGGCAAGATGGCCTCGAACCAGCCGCTGACAAGATCCATGCCGGCAGAGATGCCATCCATCAGCGGCGTGGCCAGCCAGAAGATCGACGAAAACATGGCGAGCATCGTGGCCACGAACACGAGCGTGCCCCAGAGGCGGTGGGTGAGGACGGCGTCGATCCGTTCACCGAGCGGCCTGCGGGCGGGCGGCTGCCGGTGCACGATTCCCGCGAGCAGTTCCTCGATCCAGGCGTAGCGGGCGATCGCCTCGCGGGCGGGCTGTTCGTGACGCGGATCCACCGCCGCCAGATGGGCCTCGAAGCCCCGTGGCGGCTGCCGGGGTGAATCGACCACTGCCAGGACGGCGTCCGCGAGGGGCTGGATGCCCGCCCTTGTCGGCGCGACCACGCGGACGACCGGGCACGCCAGCCGGCGGCTGAGTTCCGTGGCGTCGACCGAAATCCCCTTCTCTTCGGCCACGTCGGACAAGGTCAACGCGACCACGGTCGGCAGGCCGAGTTCGAGCGCCTGCGTGGCGAGGTACAGGTTGCGTTCGAGGTTGGTCGCGTCGGCGACCACGACCACGCCGTCAGGCGCGGGCACGCCGGCGAGTCGGCCATGGAGCACGTCGACGGCCACCTGCTCGTCGGGGCTCTTGGGCACGAGGCTGTAAGTGCCGGGCAGGTCGATGAGGTCGATCGTCCGGCCGCGATGGCTGAAGCGACCGAGCTTTTCCTCCACAGTCACGCCGGGATAGTTGCCGATCCGCGTCGGGATGCCAGCCAGCGCCGAGAAGAGCGTGCTTTTGCCGGTATTGGGGTTGCCCAGGAGGGCAACGACGATGGTGGCGCCTGTCCGCCCTGCAGGCGAAGAGCCATCAGGCGAAACAGTGCCGTCAGGCTTGGGGCTCATGGTGTGCGGTGATGGTCACTTGGCGATGGCCACACGGGCCGCCTCGTGACGGCGGATCGAGAGCCTGTAGCCGCGGAGTTCCAACTCCAGCGGACCACCCAGCGGCGCCGTACCGACGACGCGGACGCTCACCCCGGGTGTGAGACCCATCTCCAACAGCCGCAGAGAGGTTGAATCACTCCCAGAGACGTCGGCCACGCGGGCCATGGAACCGATGGCGACTTGTTCGAGCGACACAGGCGACCTCCTCGAAAAGGCGAACGACACCAGGAGAAACACATAAAATTTCAGGCCGAGAGAGTTGAGACTGAGTCTCAATCCTGAGTCATAGTGTAGAACCTAGCAGTAGCCAAGGCAACTGGTTGGCTTGGACGGGCTCAAAATGGCGGCATGCGGTCTGTTTGTGACGGGCACCGACACCGACGTTGGCAAAACGGCGGTGGCCGTGGCCATCGTGCGGCATTTGGTCCGAGAAGGGCTTCGCTCGGGCCTGCGGGTTGGCGTCTACAAGCCGGTGGCCAGCGGCGTGATACCGGGCGGTGTCGCGGGGAATGACGCGACGCGGCTCTGGGAGGCCGCCGGCAGGCCGCTGTCGCTCGACGCGGTCTGCCCGCAGATGTTTGCGGCGGCGATCTCACCGCCGCGGAGCGCCCGTGCGGATGGCCGCCACGTCGACGAACGGCTGCTCCGCACGGGGTTCGCGACCTGGCGGGACGCCAGCGACATCGTGATCGTGGAAGGGGCGGGCGGGCTGTTTTCACCGCTGGGAGACACGACGCTCAACGCCGATCTGGCCCGCGACCTCGACCTGCCCCTGGTGGTGGTGGATGCGGCGCGGCTGGGCGCGATCGGCCGCACGCTGGCCGTCGCGGAGGCTGCGGCCGCCCGCGGGCTGCGACTGGCGGCCGTGGTGCTCTCCCAGATCGAGCCATGGGCGGACGGGGATGACCCTGCGAGCCCGCGGGCGATCGCCCGCCAGAGCGCCGACGATCTGGCCGACCGGCTCCAGCCGGTGCCGGTGACGATACTTTTACACCATGCCGATGCGATCGAGCCCGACCCCGACTGGCTTGCACTCGCACGGGCGGGAGTTCAGCGTGTCGCCGACGCGACCCCGCCCTGAGCCATGTGAGCCGCGACGTGGGGCTTGGCGACCTGCGCCGCCTTCAGATTCGCGATCGAGAGCCGCATCGCCACCTTCCAGATGCCGTCTGCATCAGGCGTGACGATCCAGTGGGGCATGACCACAACCGACTGGTGCACCAGTTCAAAACCGCCCTCAGACTGGCTCACCGATTGAATTGGAAACGTCCACACGCCCGCCGCGAGTCCGTTGCTCGCCTCGGCAAAGGCCAGCCTCGCATCGATCCCCAGCCAGTCATCGACCAGTCCGATCGTCCGCACGTCGGCCAGATCGAGTCGGCCGCCGAGTTCGCCGAGGTTCCGCCGCGTGTCATCGTAGAAGAACCGCCCCTCGGCGCGGTCGGGCATGCCGGCAAAGTTGAACTCGACCGCCAGATGCTGACGGAAGTCGCGAGGCAGTCCCTCGAGCTTGTAGGCGATCTCCAGCGTCCGCGAGCCGGCCTCGAGCGTCACTGCCTTCGAGAGCGTGAACGGAATGCCCCAGGCATTGCCGGCCCGTGAGAGCAGCACCTGGATCCGCCCGGGATTGCGGCGAATGCTCGCCTCGTAGCCGCCGGCCGCGAAATCGCCGCGCTCCATGGCCGTGCCCGCGACGACGTGCTCGGCCTGGGCCTCGCAATCCCAGAAGTGGTCGACGAGGCTCTTCCGTCGCGAGGAGTCGTAGCGGACCATCCGCTCGAGCCCCTCCTGCTTGAATCTGGCCACCTGCGACGCGTCGACCACGCTGCGGGCGTTGCCCGGTCCGGCCAGCACCTGCGCGTGGTAGGCCTCGGGCCGGCGGTCGAGCGTGGCCAGGAGGTTGTGCTCCTGATCACGGAGGTCGAGTTCGTAGAGCATGCCGCCGCGGGCCGGCGCGATCCAGGCATCGAGGCCGTCGCTGGCGAGGCGGACCTCCGTCCGTCCGTCGAAGTCGTAGTCGTCGGTCGTGGCCTCCACCCACGGTGCCCGCCGGCCTTCCGCCCGGTCGGCGGCCGCATCGGCGGCGATTAGTTCGTGGTAGATGGCATTGCGGAGGTGCGGCAGGTAGATGCCACCGAAGGCGCCGTGCCAGTAGGCACAGTTGCACTGTCCCCGATAGAGGGCCTGCGTGGCCTCTGCCAGCGCCGCGGCGGCGGGGCCTCCCAGGGGAGGTTGCGCTGCCGAGAGCCGCTCGAGCCGCCGGCTCACGGCCATCATTCGGGCATACATTTCGTTGGCCTCCGGATACCGCATCCGGAAGTTCCGCCAGGAGCCGCCCCGCAGAAACCGGGCTACGCTCGCCAGCCGGGGATCCGATCCGCAGGTCTTTCGCGCCTCGATGCAGGCCAGTTGCGAATCCGGAGGCAGCACCCATTCCATCATCTCGCGGTAGCTGCATTCAGGCAGCCAGACCGTGCCGGCCGGCGGCACGTCGCGGACCACCTCCGATGGCAGGCACATCTGGATCCAATCGGCGTTGGCCTCGAGCAGGCCAAAAAAAGTCTCCAGCCAGCCGTCGTCGAAGCAGGTCTTCCGCGTGTCGGGCCAGACGCCGAATTTTTCACCATCGTCGCCAAACACAGCCAGCGCGCCGTGCCGACGCGCCGCAAGGAACCGCAGGTGGTCGATCGTGGCCTCTGGTGCGGCGAAGGGGATCACATAGCGGAGGTGTTCGCTGACTGGAAAGACGGCGAGCGTCGCGCCGTCGCCCTCGGTGAGCCAGTGGCGGTCGAGCTGTTCGTCGGGAAGGCCGGCCGCTTTAAAGTGGGAATCATCGAGGATCGTCCACTCGATTCCGGCGGCGGCGATGTCGCGGGCCATGCCGGGGTCCCAGACCCGCTCGGCCACCCACATGCCCGTCACCTTCGTCTGGAACCGGCGTTCGAGCCACTCCGTCGACATCCTGATCTGACCGATGCGGTCTCGTGCCGGCAGCATCGCCAGCACCGGCTCGTAGAACGCGCCGCCCACGATTTCGATCTGTCGTTCGGCGACCAGTCGGGCGATGCGGTCGAGATAGTCGGGATGGTGGCGGTTGAACCATTCGGCCAGCGGGCCGCTCGTGTGGAGCGCCAGCCGGATGCCTGGATGCCGTTCGAGCAGTTCCAGAAACGGCAGGTAGCTGTCCTTGTAGGCCTGTTCGATGACGCCGTCGAAGTTGCCGACGGGCTGGTGGTTATGGAGGACAAAGACGAGCCGGACTGCAGACGACATGATGGCAACCAGAGAGGTGGCGCTGGCGGAGAGGACTTGGGATTGTCGGGGCTGGGAACCCCTGCGCCAAACGGGTTTTCGACAATTGGGAGCGGCTGCCGGGCTGCCGCCCGGCGGGTGGTAGCACTGATGCCGGCTGGGAAAGCTGGACGGGACGCGGTCATGCCTCGCGGAGGCGGCGGGCGGAGTCCTGCGGTGTCGCGGTCGTGATGTGGCAGCCGGCGCCCAGTTCGAAACCGGCCAGGCCATTGATCCGCGGCATGATCTCCAGATGCCAATGCCACCGCGCGGGAACGGCCACACCCGGGTGTCTGGCAGCAGCGTGGGCATATGGCGGCTGATGCAGCCACCAGTTGTAGTCGGCCTCCGGCAGGAGCCTGTCGAGCCGACCGATGAGCGACTGCGTCAGGGCGGCCAGGGCGACCACGCGGTCGCTTGTCGTGGCATGAAAATATCGCTCGGCCGTTCGCGGCAGGATCCAGGTCTCGAACGGCTGCCGCGGCGCGGGGGGCACCACCGCCACCAGAGTGCCCGCCTCCTCAACGATTCGGTCCTCGGCCTCGGCCAGCCGCAAGAGTTCGCCGAAGGGATCGGCAGTCTGTCCCGCGGCCGCCAGTTCGGCCTGGATGGCAGGCGGCACGAAGTCGAGGGCGACGAGTTGGCTGTGCACATGCTCGAGCGACGCGCCGGCGCGGCCGCCAGAATTTTTGAAGACCGTGGCCCAGGCCAGCCCGCTCTGGTCGGCGAGAGTTGCCAGCCGTTCCCGGCAGAGTTCCCAGACATTTCGCCAGTCGGCGGGATCGATGGCCAGAATGCTCCGCAGGTGCGCCGGCGACTCGATCACGACCTCATGCACGCCCGTGGCGGGCCGCGGCGAGGCCGTCTGGCGGACTTCTCCAGCGCCTCCAGGCGGGTCGGCGGTCGTGCCGCTCACGATCGGAAAGCGGTTGGGCACGATCCGGGCCCGCCAGGGCTCGGCGGATGATCTGGGCACCCGAAGCAGGTCGGGCGGCGTGAGCGACTCGTTCCCGGCGCAGAACGGACAGCGGATCGTCGCTCCCTCCATCTCATTTGGTCGCTGGGCTCGGCCCGGGGCCGCGAAGACCGTGCGGGCGGTGAGCGGATCGTGGTGGAGGTGCGGCGTGTCGTGTGTTGAACGCATGGACTTGTTGAACGCCCGGAACGGTTGAACGGGCAGACAAGTTGAACGGGCAGACAACGGCCCGTACACTCTGTGGCTCTTCCCCGGAGACCTTACCATGCTCACCGTCGGCGATTCCTTTCCCCACTACTCCGCCCAGGCCTGCGTCGGCACCGGCAAGGACGATGTCAAACTCCTCACCAATGCCGACTATGCCGGCAGGTGGGTCGTGTATTTCTTCTACCCGAAGGATTTCACGTTTGTCTGCCCGACGGAGATCGCCGAGTTCAACAAGCAGGTGAAGGCCTTCGGTGACCGCGACACAAGCGTCGTGGGCGGCAGCACCGACAACGAGTATTCCCACCTCGCCTGGCGGCGGGCCCATCCCGACCTGGCAGACCTCAAATTCCCGCTGATTGCAGCTCAAAAGCTCTCGGCTGACCTGGGCATCCTGGAAAAGACCGAGGGCTACTGCCTGCGGGCCACCTTCATCGTCGATCCCAATGGCGTGATCCAGTGGGTCGACGTCAATCAGGGCCGCGTGGGTCGCAATGTGGCCGAGGTGATGCGGGTGCTCGACGCCCTGCAGAGCGACGAACTCTGCCCCTGCAACTGGAAGAAGGGCGATCCCTACGTGAAGGCGGGCTAGTCTCCATGACCCTGCCGACCCTGCGCAGGCGAACCTCCGGGGGCCGGACCTCATCCCGGACGTGGTCGCGGAAATTCGCGGACGCCTTCCGGGGCCTCGCCCGGGCCGTCAGAACCCAGTCAAGCTTCGCCGTGCATCTCTGGATGGCAGGGGCCGTGGTGGCCGCAGGGGCGTTGTTCCGCGTCACAGCCGTGGAATGGAGCCTGTTGGTCTTCGCGATCGGCCTGGTGCTGATGGCGGAGATTTTCAATACAGCGATCGAGTCGCTGGCCCGAGCTCCCGGGAGCCGCCGGCACCCCCGGTTCCGCGATGCCCTCGATATGGCGAGCGCCGCGGTGCTTCTGGCGGCGATCACGGCCGCCGTGGTGGGCGTGATCGTGTTCGGCCCGCGGCTGCTGGCCTTAGTCTGAAGCGTTGGGCAAAAACAAAACCGCGACAGCGGTTCACGCTGTCGCGGCTTTTGTTTGATTCAGCCTACAGCCTCAAGCTCAGGCGATCGCAGCCTCGATGGCCTGGCGGCGGGACTTCGCCCGGCGGCGGGTCCAGGTGCTCCAGCCAAACATCGCCATGCCGATTCCGGCGAAGACGATCGTCGAGGGCTCAGGCACCACGGTCAGCGTGCCGGTCGACTGCGAGAACACGAGAGCCTGCTGGTTAGAGTTGAAGCTCGACAACCAGTCGCCAGAAACGAGTCCGTACTTGGCGTTCAGAAAGTTCTGACCATCGACCGAGATGCTGTCAAAGCTCTGGAACGTCAGCCCATCGTAGTCGGTCCCGACGGCAGACAGCGTCACCGCACTCAGGTTACCGGAGCCCGAGGACCACCCCGTGAACAGGCTGAAGAACGTGCCTTTGTCATACGTCGTCACATCGCTCGTCATCGTCAGGGCCAGCGTGCCACCGTAGTTCAGCGTGCTGGAGCCGATGAGTTGCTCGTAGAGATCTGATGTGCTGCCAGTGATCGTCAGCTGTGTCTCGGCCGAGTTACCCAGGGAGAGCGAAGCCATGGTCAGCTTGCCGACAGCGTCATCGATGACTACGCCGCCCGCGGAAATGCCACCCGGGGCGAGCGTGCCCGACGACACGATGACCGCACCGCCGAAGGTGCCGGAGCCGCCGAGATAGCCAAACGACGTGGTCGTTGATGCAGCATCGATCGTCCCGTTCATCAGGAGCTTACCACCAGACTCAATCGTGGTGTCGCCCGTGTAGGTGTTGGCACCGTTGAACACCCAGACGTTCAGCGAGGTTGCGGTTCCGACCGTCACGTTGACCTTCCCGCTCGCACTGTTGTCTTGAATCAGACCATTGATCGTCTCAGTGCCTTTGTTTGATCCACCGCCACCATTGAGAGTCAGCGTCACGGGCGTCGTGACGCCAGCGACCGCCTCGTTGAAGGTGTTAGCGTTGAAAGTGATGTTGCTGTTGCTGTTCGGAGTGACGCTGCCGTTGCCGTTCAGCCTGAACTGAATGTCCGTCGCATACGGCGTAAGACTGCCGCCGACACCGGTCGTGCGGAACGTACCCTGGGTTGTGCTCGTACCGAGGTCGACGACTTTGTTATTGAACCCAGCGATGACTGTGGTATTGACCTGAACAACTCCCTGCTCGATTGACAGGACGGCGAGGTCGTTCGTGTTTGTCAGAGTCAGATCGCCAGCACCCTGCTTCACGAGCGAGCCACTGCCAGTCAGCGTGCCCGACACTATGAGATTATGGTTCGAGCCGATGTTGAACGTGGCTGTGCCGCCGAACACAAGGTTGCTCGAGATTGAGTCCGACAGCGTGCCAGTCGTGACTTCAGTCGTGGTGACGGTGGCACCGTTCACGAGCGAGAGGGCTGGCGACGTCGCCGAGCGGGAGAGGATGAACTGGCTCGTGAAAGTGCCAGACCCCGTGTTGTTGAACTGGATCGAGTCGATGCTCACCTGACCGGGGCCGATGTCGTTAGTCGACGTCGTCCTGGTCGGGGCGCCGCGATACACGAGCGAGAACGTGCCAGACGTCGTCGGCTTCGTGGTCCAGTTGCCGTTGGTCGACCAGTTATTGTTGGCAGCAGTGCCCGACCATGTCGTGATCGTTCCGGCCGACGCTGTGCTGGCAACAGCCATGCAGGCGAGAGTGAGCAGTGTTTTGCGGAGAACTGAGACGTGCATGAGAGCGTCCTGATCTTGGGTCGCGGAGTCGGTCGAGCGAGTCTTGGTGAGGCTGGAGAGTAGCAGGTTGGCAGTGATCAGAGCAAGCATTCTGTCCAAGCATTCGGTTCCGGTTGCAACGTGGAAATCGAATGCGCCTAAGGTGCGGAATCTAGGGGGATTGTCTGGTTGTGTCAACCGCCCGGGAGCGGTAGGGATGCCGAAAATTGACGAATCGGGCAAAACGGGTGACGAATCGGCCCGGGTTGGCTGAGTCGGGGCAAAGTGAGGGCGACGAGTGGCCCGGCGGAAGGCAGAGACGTAGGTCCGGCAGCAGGTCTACGGCAGTCATCCGCGTCGGAAGCAGCGCGATTCGGCTGCTCTTGACGTTTTTTCAGGGAGTGTCCTAAGGTTCTCAGCTCGGTTTTTCAGCCGGCCTGCCCGGGGGCTCCTCGGGGGCCGGCTTCACTGTTTGGTCGTTTTTTGCGGAGAATTACGCGATGGGAAAGCTGTTAGCTGAGGCAATTGGCACGTTCTGGCTGGTTTTGGGTGGCTGCGGGAGCGCCGTTCTGGCCGCTGCGTATCCCGACCTTGGCATCGGGTTCCTGGGTGTGTCGCTGGCCTTCGGCCTGACGGTGCTCTCGATGGCGGTCGCTATAGGCCACATCTCCGGCTGCCATCTGAACCCCGCTGTCACGGCGGGCCTCGCCGCCAGCGGCCGGTTTCCGATCGCTGAAATGCCAAAATACATCCTGGCCCAGGTCGTGGGCGGCGTCGTCGGCGCCGGTGTGCTCTATATCGTAGCCAGCGGGCTGCCCGGCTTCGACGCCGCCGCCAGTGGCTTCGCCTCCAATGGCTTTGGCGAGCACTCCCCCGGCGGCTATCCCTGGCAGAGCTGCTTCATCATCGAGACTGTGCTCACGGCCGTATTTCTCTTCGTGATCCATGGCGCGACCGACAAGAAGGCCGGCAGCACGATCGCGCCGATTGCCATCGGACTGTGCCTGACGCTCATTCACCTGATCAGCATCCCGGTGACCAACACGTCGGTGAATCCCGCTCGGAGCACCGCGACGGCGGTCTTCGCCGGCGGCTGGGCGCTGCAGCAGCTCTGGCTCTTCTGGGTCGCGCCGATCGTGGGCGGCATTTTGGGCGGTGCCATCTACAAGGCCGTGGCGGATAGCCACGATTGACCGCGCTGGTTCGGCAAGTTGAAAACTTGCCGCCACAAGAGCAGCAGAGGCCCTACTTCCGCAGGTCGTAGCAGAGGATCTTGTCCTGCTCGCGGAGGTAGAGCCGGCCGTCGAGGATCACCGAGTGGGCCCAACTCGGCCGGGTATCGCTGCCGGGGATTTTGAACGACGCCACCTCCTCATAGTCGGCCGGATCGGCCTTCGCCAAGGCGAGCGTCCCGTCGGCAAATCGCACGTAAAGATGGCCGTCGGCGGCCGTTACCGAAGCGGATCCTTTGCCGCTGCCACGCTTCTTCCAGACCACGTTGCCCGTCATGAGTTCGGCGCAGAACGGGATGCCGGCGTCGTCGGAGTCGCCGTAGAGATGGTCGCCCACCAGCACAATTCCGCCATGTTTGTTGGCCAGTTCTTTTTTCAGGCCGTAGATCTCCTCCATCGTGACACCGCCATTGGCTCCTGGCACCTGCCGCAGGAGGGCGCCGCCCCGCTTGTAGCCTGCCGAAAAGAAGACCAGGTCGCCGCGGACGATCGGCGTGGGGATCACGGCCGTCGTCTGGTCGATCGGATAGGCCCACTGAAACGTGCCCGTCTGGGCGTCGACGGCGAAGGCGCCGGCGGCCGTGGTCTGCACGTAGATCTTCCTCCCCTTGGGCTGGCTGATCACGATCGAGGAATGGCCGGCGCCGCGGTCCCCCTTCATCGGGCACGACCAGATCAGCTTGCCGGTCTTCTTGTCCAGCGCGACAAGCGTGGCCTGCTCGCCGCCGGGGGTGCAGACGAGCCGGTTTTCGTCGACCAGCGGCGACTCACTGTATCCCCACGAATCGCCCTTTTTGCCGCCAAACTGGGCCTTGAGATCGACACGAAACCGCTCCCGGCCATCGGCGGTCGCGCAGGCCACGAGCTGCCCGAACGGCGTGATCACGTAGACCATGTCGCCATCGACCGTGGGCGTGCTCCGCGAACTCTGCCATGACTCCGGACCCTCGGCCCAGGGCTGGCCCGTCTTCGTCGTCCAGAGCTGCTTGCCGGTGTCGCGGTCGAAGCAGGAGAGGTATTCGTCCTTGTCGGCCGCGGTGGAGAGGCCGTCACCAAGCGTGTAGATCCGCTCTCCGGCGATCGCCAGGCTGGCGTAGCCCCGGCCCGCCCCCGCAGTCTCCCAGATCAGTCTGGGACCCGTGGCCAGCCAGGTTGTCAGCAGATCGGTGTCGGGGGCGACGCCCGTCCGCTCCGGGCCGCGAAACGTCGGCCAGTCGGCTGCCGTGGCGGGCGTCGGCATGAGTGGGATCACGAGCACCATCAGGGCTCCCATCGCACCGTATGCCCGGCCTGCGAGACCGCGGGCAGGGCGACGCAACACAACCGGCTTGGGCATGTCGGTCATGACCATGAAAAAGACTCCTGGGCGAACGGATACCACCGGGAAGGGTAGGGGCTGGATAACCGCCCGGTCAACCTATTGAATAGTGGGCTGCGTCCCGCCCCGACCGCATCCGAGGAGCCTTCCCACCGTGTCTGCATCCGCGTCCCCCGCCCCCGCCTCACCGTTCGGCCAGCGAATCACCGTCGAGCAGGTCGAGGAGGGGCATGAGTTGGCTCCCAAGTTCGATCCACAGGGCCTCATCCCCTGCGTGACCACCGACCATGCCTCCGGCGAAGTGCTGATGGTGGCGGTGATGAACCGAGAGGCGCTCGCCAAGACGATCGAGACGGGCGAGGCCCACTACTGGAGCCGCAGCCGCCAGCAGCTCTGGCACAAGGGAGCCACCAGCGGGTTGGTGCAGAAGGTGGTCGAGATGCGGGTCGACGACGATCAGGACTGCGTCTGGCTGCGGGTCGAGATCGCCGGCGGTGCCAGTTGCCACGTCGGCTATCGATCCTGCTTCTACCGCCGCGTGCCGGTCGGAGCGGAACGTGCGCACGGCACGAAGCTTGAATTCACCGAGCACGACAAGGCTTTCGATCCCAAGGCGGTCTACGGCGACGCCCCGAATCCGACCCAGCTGTGATCACGAAGACCACGGCCCTCGTGGCTGTGAGTTTGAAACTCGCGGAATCGGTCCCCGAGCCACGACAAGATGCAATCGTGTCGCCACGGGCGGGGCATTACGGTGCGTCGTCGTCCGGCCCATCCACCGCTTCAGGCATTGAATCGTCGGTCGGTTCGTCACGCGCGGCCGCGGCCTGCGCAAGTGCCTGTTCGAGATTGCGGCGGATGCCGTCGGTACGGAGTTCCTCCGGGATCTGCTCCAAGAGTTCCACCGCCTCGGCGGGGTTGCCTGTTTCGAGGAGGCAACTGGCGAGATTGTTGAACGGCTCGATCCGGTGGGGATAGCGGTTGGCCGCCAGGCTGAAGCATTCGATCGCCTCGTCGAAGCGACCGGTGCTGGCGTAAAGGATGCCCAGGTTATTGATGACATACATCCGGTTGGGATTGTCGATCCGCGCCTGCTCGAGGCACTCGATCCCCTCCGGCACATGGCCCAGCTGGATGTGGGCCATTCCCTCGAGAAACGCGACCGGGCTGACGAGCGGATCGAGCGTCTTCCAGGGAGTGCGGGCCCGTCGGGCGGCCGCGAGCATCTCCTCCCACTTCCCCTCTGCACAGGCCCGCCGCGCCACGATCACGTCCTTCTCCTGCTGGATTGCCGCCAGGGAATAGGCGATGCCCAGCCCGAGGGCCGCCACCACCCCAGGAACGACCACCAGCCGTCCGAGCCGAGCGGCACCGCTGGCCGTGAAGCCGCCGGCCGCCGGCTTCACGGCATGCTTGAGCACGGCGACCACCGCCAGAAGCAGGGCGAGAGAGACCTGATGGTTGATGCGTTCGAGTGGAAAATCGAAGCTCGACAGGGTGACGTAGGAGACGAGGCCCGTGAGTGCCGCCAGCGTGAGCCAGCGGTCGGCCGGCGGCGCGTCGCTGCGCAGGATCGTGCGGATCGAGTTCAAGGCGCTGACGAAGCAGCCCACGAAAAGCACGATGCCGAGCACGCCCTTCTCGACGAACACCCAGAGGAAGTCGTTGTGGGGCTGCACCCAGTTGGTATGCACGTTGGAGAAGTCGAGGTCTTCGTCGCCGAAGTATTCGTGGAGACGGACCGTGAAATTGCCCGCCCCCACGCCGGTGAGCGGGTGGTCGGCGATCATCCGTGAGGTGATCCCCCAGATCATCAGCCGGCCACCTTCCCGCGGCAGGGCGGCTGGGTTGGCGTGTTCCACGAAGATGCTGCGGAAGCGCTGGGCAAGAACGTTGTCGGCCGGCGCGGTGGCGAGGCCGCCCGCCAGCGCGACGAGGCCGCCCACGCACGCGGCTGCCAGACCGTTGCGGGCCCGCCGCGACAGGCCGAATCGCGCCGGCTCGAGGAGCAGCACGCCGACGGCAGCGGCGGCCCCGGTGAGCACCGCCAGCCAGGCGGCCCGCGACTGAAGCAGCAGAATGATCACGAGGATGGCGGTGGCTGCCACGGCCGCCAGCCCGCGCCACGCCCCGCGGAGGAGCACCATGCCGCACAGGCACCACGGCAGGATCAGGGAGAGGATGCCGGCATAGAGGTTCACGCTCGACATCAGCCCCGTGATCTGCTCCATCGCCCTGCGGCCGTGAATGCCCAGGCCCAGTTCCGTGACGATCTCGTAGCCCCCCACCCCGATGCCAACGAGCCCAGCCACGACGCACACCCGAAGCAGTTGCTCTCGCCACCGTGGCACGATTGGCAGGAGCAAACAGGAGAGGCAGAGCGTGAGAAAGGTCGCCAGCGTGCGGAAGACATCGGTGAAGCCGGCGGAGACGTTGGCCGCGACCAGAAGCGACCCGCAGGTGACGAGCAGGTAGCCGGCGAAGAGCGGGATGACCGGCTCCGCGAGCACGGAGAAGTCGAGCAGGCGGCTGATCCGCGGCACACCGACGACGACGACCGACACGAGCAGGAAGGTCAGCACGGCCAGCAACCGCGGGATCAGGCTGATATCGATGGCGGTGTTGTCGACCAGGCAATTGAGGGCGACGAGCACGAAGCCGAAGAAGGCCAGAAACAACGATTGGCGCAGAGCGGTGGTCGCTGCCGTGCCGGCGGCGGTACAGGGCGGACTCGTGACGGCGGAGGCATGCATGGCGGGTAGGGGGGTCAGGACGTGCGGATGCGCTGCGGGCTGGCTCCAGCATGATTCGAATCGGGCCGCGAGGGAAGCGAAAAAGCCCGTGGCTGGAAACCGAAATCGCGTGAGGCCGCCGCGTGGTCGAAGACAAGATCCTCGTTCATGCGGGCCGCCATCGTCGGCAGCGATTCGAGCCCCGGCAGCAGGCCCACGAGAGGCGCGGCGGCCCGCACCAGTGGCAGGGGGATCGTGGCCAGCCGGGGTGTCCGATCGAGCCAGACGAAGATCCGCTGCACCATGGCGCGGTAGGTGAGCGTCTCGCCGCCCGAGATCTCATAGGCATCACGGAGCCCATCGCGGGAGAGTGCCGCCAGGCAGGCCGCGGCGACGTCGTCGCCATGGACAGGCTGCCGCAGCCCTTCGGCGGCACCCGCCACCGGGTAGAAGCCGGCGCGGCGGATGAAACGGGCAATGCGGGCGACATTGCGGTCGTGGATGCCGTCGTAGGTCATCGTGGGCCGCAGGATGGTGGCCGTGATGCCACGGGCCCGCGCCCAATCGAGCACGGCGTCCTCGGCAGCGGCGAGTCGCGCGGCGATCGCCCGCTCGGGCGCGGCGATCGAGTCGCGCTTGGTGAAACGGCTCGTCGACGAGAGGGCCACGAGCCGCCTCGCCCCCGCGGCCTCCAACAGGCGGAAGTGCTCGGGAACAGCCCACAGGGGGCAGACCGCGATCCAGGAAGGGATGGATGCGTGCCATGCGCCTGTGCCGACGGGCAACTGGTGCCAGCGGGTGCCTGCGGAAACGGCCCCCGGGACCGGCGGCACGGCACGGCGTGAAAAAGCAAACACTGGAGCCACCGGGCGGTCTGTGGCTGACGAGCTGGACTCATGCAGCCGCGCAACCACCCCGTGCCCGACAAAGCTGGTGGCGCCGAGGACCCCCACCGCCTCTGCGGTACCGCGGGTCCATGCCGTGTGGTGTTCGCGGTGCATCGCCAACGGCAGAAGAGTCGCCCAAGGGATCGCAACCGCTCACAGGCCGCGGGCAACCGGGAGCGGGAGGGATCAGAACGGAAGCGGACGGTTTGAGATGACGATCGGGAGGACGGCGGCGTCGAGCGGCATCTGACCGACCGCCGGACCGGTGGACTGCGCCCGCGCGGCCCGGGCGTGTTGCCAGAGCAGCGAGGCCTGCTTCTGGGCTGCGATGATTGCAAACCGCAGCCAGACACCGAGGATTACGAGTTCCATGAGTCCGGCCGGGTAGTTGTGGCGGAAGTGCTTCCTGTAGAAGCGAACCATACCACGGTGTTTGTGCCACTCCACGAATACCGGCCGCTGCCGGCTGCAGCCCCCCTTGTGATGCACGATCGGCGCATCGGGAACGAAGAGAATCTGCCAATCATGGGCTCGGGCCCTCATGCAGAGGTCGAGATCTTCGCAATGCAGGAAGTAGCCCTCGTCCATGAGTCCGAAGTCGTTGATCGCCTCGCGCTTGACGAGCATGCAGGCGCCGGAGATGGCCTCGACCGGGATCGGCGCCGGCGGGAGCGGCTGGTGATGCAGATGAAAATCGTCGAACAGTTTCGGCCAGCGGCTTGACAGCCGCGCAAGGCCGAAGGCTCGCACGAACGACCTCCACGGCGTGGGAACCGCGCGACGGCCGCCGCCCTGCTCGCCACCATCGGGGTAGGTGAGGCGACCGCCGGCCATTCCTGCCAGGGGATGGTCCTGGATCGCCGCGCACAAGCGGGCCAGCGACCCGGCACCCAACACGCAGTCAGGATTGAGGAACAGCACGAGCGGCTGGGTCGAGACTTCCGCCCCCAGGTTGCAGCCGACTGCAAAACCACGATTCTCCGCCGAGCGGATCACCTGCAGACGCGGATGCGACTCGAGCCCGGCGATGAGGGGCTCAAACCGGTCCGGATCCGAAGCGTTGTCGACGAGCACGACCTCGCTGGCCTGAGACAGCGTCGACTCGAGGCAGTCGATGAGCACGCGGCCGACGTTGTGGTTGACGATCACGACCGTGACCGGCGCGAGCGGTCTTGCAGGGGCGGGCGGCGGCACCTGTCCAGGCTCGTGTCGAGAGACCGCCAGATCGCGATCCCCGAAGCCCGTTTGCGTGTCGGCACTGCCTGTCGATTGCACCAGCATGTCGAAGTCCGGATTCTGCGTGGCACTGAGCTTTTACTATGGTGCGGAACTGCCCGCAGGTCACGGAAAAAGACTCAACGAGAGTAGATTGGCGAAAATGGGCAAGCAAGCGCGAGGCCAAAGGGGGGGGTGGGGCCGTGTCTGATGCCGCACCAATCACCGATGTCTTTGACCGTGAAAAACGTCATAATCAGCCCGTTTGCCCGGCAAGAACACTCGGTGGCATGGGAGTCGACCGCTGGAGGACACATCGCGTGCCTCGGAGTCCGCCAGCCACAGCCAGGATCACTCCATCCCCTGGCTCAGCGGGGTGCCGGTGAGGACAAACCGGCCGTGGCCACGTTGAATGGCAGGCCGGCGGCATCCCGATCGGAGAGGATCGGTGGTTCCGCGAGCGGCCAGCGAATCGCGAGCACGGGATCGTTCCAGAGGATGCATCGCTCGTGTGCGGGGGCGTAAAAGTCGGTGGTCTTGTAGAGAAATTCCGCGGTGTCGGACAGCACGAGAAACCCATGGGCAAGGCCCGGCGGAATCCAGAGCTGACGCTTGTTGTCTGCTGTCAGCTCCAGGCCAACCCAGCGGCCAAAGGTGGGCGAACCCGACCGGATGTCTACGGCCACGTCGAATACTGCGCCGGCCACCACCCGCACGAGCTTTCCCTGCGGCTGCTCGACCTGGTAGTGCAGGCCGCGGAGCACGCCGCGGCTGCTCAGGCTGTGGTTGTCCTGCACGAAGTGTGCCGGCCTGCCGATCGCAGCCTCGAACGCCCGCTGGTTGAAGCTCTCGAAGAAAAAGCCGCGGCTGTCGCCGAACACCTTCGGCTCCAGCAGCAACACATCGGGAATAGCGGTGGTGGTGACGTTCATGGCCGTGTTTCGCGTGTAGGTCAATAGACCTTGTCCTGCATGATGCCCAGCAGATATTCGCCGTAGCCGCTCTTGCGACACGCTTCGGCGAGGGTCGTGAGTTGGGCGTCGTCGATCCAGCCGCTCCGCCAGGCGATCTCCTCGGGGCAGCAGATCTTCAGGCCCTGTCGCTTTTCGAGCGACTGGATGAACTGACCAGCCTCGAGCAGGCTGTCGTGGGTGCCGGTGTCGAGCCAGGCATCGCCGCGGCCGAGGATCTCGACGTGGAGCTGGCCACGTTCGAGGTAGACCCGGTTGACGTCGGTGATCTCAAGCTCCCCTCGCGACGAAGGGCGGATCTGCCTGGCGATCTCCACGACCTGCCGATCGTAAAAGTAGAGTCCCGTGACCGCGTAGCGGCTGCGTGGGCGTGCCGGCTTCTCCTCGAGCGTCTTGGCCCGGCCGGCGGAGTCGAATTCGACCACGCCATACCGCTCGGGATCGGCCACTGGATAGGCGAACACGGTCGAGCCTTCCGGCCGTGCGCGGGCGGACTTGAGCCGGTCCGCCAGTCCGTGCCCGTAGAAGATATTGTCGCCGAGCACGAGCACCGAGGGGCCGTCGCCCACGAAGTCGGCGCCGATGATAAATGCCTGGGCCAATCCCTCCGGCCGCGGTTGGACGGCATACTCGATCCGCATGCCCCAGTCGCCGCCGTCGCCGAGCAGGGATTGAAACCGCGGCGTGTCGTCGGGCGTGGAGATGATCAGCACCTCCCGCACGCCCGCCAGCATGAGGGCGCTGAGCGGGTAGTAGATCATCGGCTTGTCATAGACCGGCAGCAGTTGCTTCGAGACGGTCCGTGTCACGGGGTGAAGCCGGGTGCCGGATCCACCAGCGAGAATGATGCCTCTGCGGTTCATGCGTGCGTGGCTTGATGAGTAAGGGCGGCGACCACTTCCCGCACGTCGTCCTGCCAAGGAGGCAATATCACATCAAACGTACGTTGCAGTTTTGCGGTGTCGAGTCGGGAATTGGCCGGCCGGCGTGCCACCTGCGGCCAGGCGGACGACGGGATGGGGCGGATGCGGTCGGGGTCGACCCGGAGCGGCAGGCCGCCCGCGTGGGCCTCGGCGACGACGAGCTTCGCAAGCCCATGCCAGGACGTCGCGCCTGCGGCCGCGAGGTGATAGATCCCGTTCGCAGG